>CBIHOZ010000007.1:0-86180 GCA_966211525.1 uncultured Chitinophaga sp.
AGGGTATATGAATAAGATAAGCCGCTCCATACCGGCAGATATATACTTCAGCCCGAGAAAGTCGAGCAGACTGCTGACGTAGTAACCCAACAACCCGACTACAGCCACGATAAGCCATTGCTTGGATGTAAACTTTACGTTAGTATCCTTACGGGAGGTAAACGCTGCAGAAACAACAAAGAAAGGAAGTGAGAAAAGCATGCGCAGTGCCAGCAGTGTTATAGCATCAATACCTGTGTCGCGGTATGCCAGTTTAACAAATATAGCTTTCGTAGAGAAGCAAATGGCCCCGGCAAGTGCAATCAATACACCACCGATAAAATAACCAGAAGAAGAAGGTTTATTCATTGAGAAAAAAACTTTGCTAACAACACTTCGTTTGTTTTTTTACGAATGATGCAGCGATCAAATGTATATCTTTTTAATCGCAAGTCACCAACATTTAGTTACACCTTCAAGCAAATGTTTTTAACTGCCAGCTTCACACAAGTATATTATTCCAACAGCGTGAAGCCGGCAGTGATGGTTAGTATCGATTCAATCGCCAGTGAATCAAGTCCTGATCACGGCTATACGCTTCAAAATTATTTTTAATAAGCGCACGCTGTGAAGGTATATTTTCAACCGGCGTATCCGCTATAATTACGTTCAACGCATCGTGCGAAAAGCCCCATTCAACAAGTGCCTGTAGTGCCTCCGTTGCATAACCTTTGCCGTGATAACGAACGTCCAGTCCGTAACCCACCATGGATTTACCTTCATCATCCGGAAGTCCTGCAAAGCCAATACCACCAATAGCTACAGCTTCATGCTTCAGCAGTATCTCCCAGTTGGTATACCATTCGAAGGCATGCGCATAGGTTTGTGTTTTGTCGAGCCAGAACTCAATGGCTTCTTCCAGATCTTTTGCTACACGCGGATCGTTTTGCCTGACTTCATACGTTACTCCCAGATTTTCGGCTAATGCAGGGGGATCATTTTTATATAATATTAACTGCGCGTGCGTAAGCGGCACGAGCTTTAGTCGTGTTGTTTCTAACATTTGATTGAATTTTTGAATACACTAGATTGTCCCCTCTCAAAGAGAACTTGAGATAATGTGCAGTATGCACGATGGTATCATGCTGCTAAGGATAGCAGCACGCGACATTCCAACATGGGAACATCGAAGATCAGGCCCTTCCAGGCGTAGAAATAAATAAATTTGTTTTCAGAGGCGTTTACTCCATTACAAAAATAATAAAGCTTGTGATGGAAAAAAACTGCTGCATGCAGCGACCGAACTGTTAACTGTTTTTCTTTCTTTGCAGCGTGAAAGTCCTGATTCTGCATCAACATTTTAATACACCCCAACGTGGCGGAGCCCTTCGCTCCTATTATCTCGCAAAAGCGTTGACGGATCATGGTATTGAGACAGTTGTTATCACAGGACATAACGAGAAAGAAGAGCGCACCGAATATATAGAAGGTATAGAAGTTCACTACCTGCCGATTGCCTACGAAAACAGGTTCGGGTTCTATAAACGCAGCGAATCTTTCATCAATTATATAATTAAGTCTATACGTGTAGCAAAAAGGTTGAAAGGTGTTGACGTATGTTATGCTATGTCTGTGCCGCTTACCATCGGGCTTGCCGCTTTATGGCTGAAGAAATTGCATAAGATACCCTATATCTTCGAAGTGGGTGATCTCTGGCCCGATGCACCGGTACAGATTGGCGTTATCAAGAATTACTTTTTCAAGCAGGCACTCTATAGCCTGGAGAAAACTATATATGAGCAGGCCCAATCGGTAGTGGCACTGTCGCCCATGATTAAAGATGCCGTTGTGAAGAAGGCGCCCGAAACAACTGTGCATCTTATACCCAACATGGCTGATACGGAGTTTTATGTTCCGGAATCCAAAGACGCGGCCCTTGAAAACAAATTTGGTGTAAGCAATAAATTTGTAGTGTCCTATATAGGGGCGATTGGCTATGCCAACGGATTGGACTATTTCCTGGAGTGTGCACGTAATTGCCAGCGCGCGTCATTACCCATTCACTTTTTGTTATGTGGTGATGGCGGTATGGCCAAACGCCTGCAGCGGAGCGCGCAGACAATACCGTTGAACAACCTCTCGTTTATACCTTTCACAAATCGCGAGGGTGTAAAAGAAGTATTGAATGTTACGGATGCAAGCTTTATCTGTTACAGACATTTACCCATTCTTGAAACCGGGTCGCCCAATAAATACTTTGACGGACTTGCTGCAGGCAAACTGATTGTTGTCAACTTTGGTGGATGGATTAAAGATGAGATCGAGAACTATAGCTGCGGTTTCTATAGCGATTCTGAACAGCCGACAGACTTTACGAAAAAGATACAGGTATATATTAACAATCCTGTCCTGTTAAAACAAAGCCAGCTTGCGAGTCGCAAGCTGGCCGAAGAAAAATATTCAAGAGTAAAACTGAGCGAAGCGTTCAGCACTATATTCCGGAATCTTCGCTGATCACTTAGAGATCGCATTCCAGATATCAACATCCAGCAGATATGATCCGTCTGGTTGACGCTTCCATACGTTGGCAAATTTTACTTCGGTAACATAGACAGAGTCCTGGTATTTAACTCTGGTCTTTGTTCTTCCTGTTTCATAGATATAGTCTCCACTGCCATCTACCGTAAGCGTTTCGGTTTGCATATCCAGAAGCTCCGAATCTTTCATGGATCGATTCCAGAAATTCTTTATGGCCTGTTTACCTACGAAGATCTCGTACGTACTATTGGGACAAAGCTTCGCGCTATCGGTATACATCGATGCAAGCTTTTCGGCATCACCTTCCTTAAAGAAAGCACCGAGCTTCTCATTTCGCTCGTGAAGAATTTCGCGCATTTTGCCTGCCGATAGCTTCTCTTCCTTACAACTGCAGCAGCCGATGGCTACCACGATGGTCAATACTAAAAATCGCATGAAGTATATCTGTAGTTTATAACCCTATATTTTATTGAAGTATCAAACGGCAATCTTCCGTATCCAGGTTCGTTCTTCTGTCGAAGGTGAAGTCGTAAAAGCCTGCATCATCTTTTTTTGCTTTTATAATCATGCGACTTCTGCCTGTCTCAAGCTTCTGGTTGTCATACGCCTTCAGCAAAACCGTGTCGGCAAAATCCTTGTTAAATATACAGTATACACTTACAAGATTATCGACACCTAATGTATCGTTGGCAATAATTACTTTGCCAAGCTCAAGTCCTTTCTGTTTCAGTTCAGGACTCAGCTCAACTTCGACCTTAAAGGAATTCTGTACGCCACTGGAAGCGCCTTTAATGAATTCGCCTACAGCTTCACCAGTCTTTTCACCGGTGCGTTTCAGGGAGCATGCCGATACAACTACGATCAGCACGAGCAGGTAAATGGTTTTCATAGGGTATATATATCGGCAACAGATTATTCGAGTATGCGCTCGGATATCTTTCCAGTCTTCTTGTTCTTCAGGATTACCTTCTTAGCACCATAGTGTGTCACTTCTTCTTTTACCAGGTGATGGTCTGCATCGTACTCGATCAAATGACTGTCCTTTGAGACACCGGTTTTACCACGCCAGATGTCGAGCTTCACCGGCTCCCACTGTTTGGTTTTTGCTGATTTATAGGCAGCATCCAGTATAGCATTTACGACATAGCCATCGTAAAATGTTTCTTTCGGAGCGATACCTTTTTCCATGGCATTAAACATATCCATGAACATGTGATTGTAACCGAGTTCATTCAACTCATCTCCCACCGGGAATAACCAGCCTGTATTGCTTTCTGCTTTCTCCGCTACATAGTCTGCACCTTTGCCGGTGGTAAACATGTCGAAGCCGGTACGAAGGAAACTGTTGATCCATATAGTACCCTCTGTTCCCATTACTTCATCACGCAAGTCAAGACCTCCGCGGAACGTCCAGCTTACTTCGAATTGTCCTATTGCTCCATTCTCATATTTCACCAAACCTATAGCATGGTCTTCCGCATCGATCGGTTTCACTTGTGTATCGGCCCAGCACATTACCTCCACCGGCCTAATATCTTTACCGATATAGCTTCGTGTTATTTCCACGCAATGGCAGCCCAGGTCAAGTATACATCCGCCACCGGCCTGCTCTATATCCCAGAACCAATCGCTGTGCGGACCCGGGTGAGTCTCGCGTGATTTAGCCCAGAGTATTCTGCCCAGTGCTCCGTTCTTCACACTCTCCATGGCCTTTATAAATTTAGGCGTATATACCAGGTCTTCCAGGTAGCCGTTAAATATACCTGCCTTCTCTACGGCTTCCAGCATCCGCTTGGCTTCCTCTGCATTGCGACCGAGTGGCTTGGTGGTGATCACACCTTTTTTATGTTTGCAGCAAAGTAATACGGCCTCTTCATGCAGGTTGTTGGGTAACGATATACATACTACATCTACATCCGGGCGGTTAATGGCATCCTCCATGGTAGTAGTTGAAAATGCAACGTTATAGTCTTGTGCAAATTTCTTAGCGCTCTCTTCTCTGCGCGAATAGATGCTTACAATTTTATCTTTGCTTCTATAGCCTTGCAGTGAATCAGCATAAAATCGTCCGATGAAACCGGAACCAAGCATGGCAATGTTCATAGTGGTGTAGTTTTTTTGTTGTTAATATTCGGGTTAAGCTGCTATATACATTAGCAGTACTAATTGGTTGCCTGTTTTATCTCGTCTTTTTCCTTGAAGAAGAAAACGAAGTATAACACAACAGCAACGGCTATATATGCTGGCACGAACCAGATTTCTTTCCATTGATGAACGCCATCGACCGTATAGTGGTCAGTTGTAAAACCTGAGAACCACGTACCGATAAACATACCAACGCCATACGTTGCAAAAGTAAAGAGGCCTTGTGCAGCGTTCTTTATTTTCTCTCCAGCCTTCTTCTCGGTATACATATAGCCTGTTACAAAGAAAAAGTCGTAACAGATGCCGTGCAGTACAATGCCTGCATATAGCATCCACAGGTTTGAGTCTGCATTACCATAGGCAAAGCACACATAGCGCAAAATCCAAGCAGCCATTCCCAGCAATAGCATCTTCTTTACACCAATGCTGTTAAACAGGAATGGTATCGCGAGTATAAATATAGCTTCCGATACCTGTCCTAATATCATTTTACCGGCTGCGTTGTTAAGACCAACTTCGTTCAGGAACAGGTTTGCAAATCCGTAGTAGAATGATAGAGGTATACATACCAGTATAGCGGCTATGAAAAATATGAGATAAGGTTTATCCTTGAACAATACAAAAGCCTCCGTACCCAGCGCGCTGGATGCAGCGGCAGATTTACCTTTTGGTGGTGTATTGGGAAGTATAAAGCTGATGAGCCCAAGCACTGCTGATGCAGCCGCAGCCATGTAAAACGTTTCTTTTGTTTTCTCAATTGACAGGAATCCGATCATCAATCCGGCCAGTATCCATCCTACAGTTCCGAATACACGTATCCACGGAAACTGTTTTCCGGGATCAGTCATTTGCTGAAAAGCAATGCTGTTAGACAGTGCGATGGTTGGCATATACAACAATGAATAGAAAAGTATAACCCAGTAAAAAGCGGTGTTATTGGTAATGGCAGTTGCCAGGTATAATAGCACGGCACCGAGTAAATGCAGCACACCCATAATGCGTTGTGCGGCAAAGTAGCGATCGGCCACCATGCCCACAAAAAAAGGAGAGATCATGGTTGCAATAGCCAATGCACTATACGCTGCTCCGATCTGAATACCCGAAGAATTCAGAAATACAGACATATACGTACCCATAGTAACATACCACGCACCCCAGATAAAATATTCAAGGAGCATCATGGCTGAGAGCTTGACAAAAACAAGTGGTTTCATACTGACTTGGTGAAAGACTGAAGAAAGATACAGGGATGACCTGTATGGATAAAACCACCTGTAAAAAATTTTTAAATTAAATGATTCGTGTGTCGGACACACGCTTGATTTTATACAGCTGCATTGAGTATCTGCTTATAGAAACTTCACCCACGCAAACAACTTTCGTCTGCGGATGTAGTGAAGGTCGTGCTCAAAAGTATAGGCTTCTTTCTCGAATGGAATACTATAGTAAGCGGTATCGTGATCTTTACCCTTGACACGGGCGATCAGATAAAATAACAGGTATAACAACCAATGAAACACAAAAAGCATTTCAACCTGCTGATAGAAATGGATGAGTTCGTGATTGATGAGGATCTCCTTTTCACGAGCGCCTTTCCAAATGAAAATGAAAATAAAAAATGAGAAGCCGCTATAGTAGCGGAAGAGTTTGCTTTTGGTTTGAATACGGATCGGTATCACGACTGGCGTTCAATCAACGCTTCGGCATAGCCTCTTAACAACGCACGTGTCTCCGGAGCAACGCTTACTTTCTCCAGACTTTCAAAACCCTTCCGGAAGAACTGATTAATCTTCTTTTCGGCTAAAGCCGGTACACCAAGATCATCATATATAGCCTTTACACCGGCTACTTTTTTATTCTTGTTGAATTTCCTGAGCGCAAGCCATTCATCCAGCTGTTTCTTGGTTTTGCCTTGTGCTTTTTCTCGGGCCTTAATTAACAGAAACGTTTTTTTGTTAGCGATGATGTCGCCCCCAACCTGCTTTCCGAATTTTTCCGGATCAGCATAGGCATCCAGCAAATCATCTTTCAACTGGAAACCTATACCTATATTTGTTCCGAACTCGCGGAGTGCTTTACGATCTTCTTCCGGAGCATCGGCCAGTATAGCGCCTAACTCAAGACTGAATCCTAATAACACAGCTGTCTTTAACCGAATCATGTTAATATACTCCGCTTCCGTTACCCGGTCAGTTGTCTCAAACTCCATGTCCCATTGTTGCCCTTCGCATACTTCTGCTGCACACTGGTTGAATGCTTTCAGTACAACTTTGAGTTTCTCAGGTTCTATACCCAGAAACATATCATATACCTTCACCAGCATCACATCGCCTGAAAGTATAGCTGTATTTACATTCCACTTTTCGTGCACAGTTTGTTTACCTCTGCGCAACGGAGCTTTGTCCATGATATCATCGTGCATCAGGGTAAAATTATGAAAGGCCTCCACAGCAACTGCATACGGTACGATAGCCTTTGCATCATTCTTATAAAGTGAATAAGAAAGCAACGCCAGCATCGGGCGCAAGCGCTTTCCTCCCAGACTCATCAGATAACGAATGGGTTCATAGAGTGATGCGGGCTGCTTGCCGTACTTTTGTTTTGAAATTTCTTTCTCGAGTAACGACAGGTATAACTTCAGTTGCTGCATAAAGGAAGATCCGTAGACAGTATTAAACCGCGAAGGTGCGATTTTGATTTAATCTTCAAAAGATTTTTTTGCTACCTGATCAGCAAATACCAGGTCGATCAGTCGTTTATCAATATCCGTTTTCTTTACGCGCACTTTAACACGGTCGCCCAAAGTATAGATCTTCTTGCGCTTGCGGCCTACGATGCGATATTTCTTTTCATCAAACTCATAGAAATCATCCGTCAGGTCTGCAAGGCGAATCATGCCTTCACATTTTGTTTCGATGATCTCTACATATAGGCCCCACTCCGTTACACCGGAGATCAATCCTTCGTATACCTTGTTCTCGGCAGACGCCATAAACTCAACCTGCTTGTATTTAATGGAAGCACGTTCCGCATCAGCCGCACGTTTTTCACGTTCGGATGAATGCAAACTTTTCTGTTCGAAGTCTTCCTTGCTTACAGGTTTACCATCGTCCAGGTAATGCTGCAACAACCGGTGCACCATCATATCCGGATACCGGCGGATTGGTGAAGTAAAGTGTGCATAATGCTCGAACGCCAAACCAAAGTGACCTTTCGTTTCCGTTGAGTACTTCGCTTTGGCCATGGTGCGTATAGCAAGCTGCTCGAGTATATTTTGCTCGGGCTTACCTTCTATCTTTTCCATCAGATCATTTAACGAACGGCTGATGGATTGCTCCTCCACGTTCATCTTATGACCAAACTGCTTGGCAAACACCGAGAAGTCTTTCACTTTATCAGGATCCGGGAAGTCGTGTATACGGTATACAAATGTATTCTTCTCTTTACCCTTCTTATAGTTATATACAAAGGTTGCTACCTGCTTATTGGCCAGCAGCATAAACTCTTCAATGAGTTTGTGTGCATCTTTTCTAACCTTGGGTATAACGGCGAGCGGTTTACCTTTTTCGTCAAGCTTGAATTTTACTTCCGTAGTTTCAAAGTTAACAGCACCTTTGTTGAATCGCTCTTTACGAAGTTTCTTGGCAAGTGTATTCAGCGTGATTAGCTCGTGTGCATAATCACCTTTACCACTCTCCAATACTTCCTGTGCTTCTTCATAGGTAAAGCGTCTGTCGGAATGGATGATCGTTCTGCCGAACCACTCACTTTTGATCTTCGCTTTATCGTCCATTTCAAACACAGCGGAGAACGTAAGTTTATCTTCATTCGGACGAAGTGAACATAATCCATTCGATAATCTTTCCGGAAGCATCGGTATAGTACGGTCTACCAGGTATACTGAAGTAGCACGATCGTATGCCTCTTTCTCGAGTTCTGATTTCAGATCTACATAGTGCGTTACATCGGCAATGTGTACACCGATCTCATAATTACCATTGTCCAGTTTTCTGAACGACAACGCATCATCAAAGTCTTTAGCATCGAGCGGGTCAATGGTAAACGTAGTGATGTCACGGAAGTCTTTACGCTTCTTGATCTCTTTCTTGGTAATGCCTTCGTCAATCGCTTCTGATTCACGCTCAACGTGCTCTGGGAACTTGAACGGTAAACCGAACTCTGCCATGATCGAGTGTATTTCGGCTTCGTTCTCACCGGCTTTACCCAGTACATCGACAACTTTTGCTTCAGGCTTGCGATCATGTTCTGCCCACGAAGTAACTTCAATAATTACCTTATCGCCATTGCGTGCATTGTTGATGTTCTCAGGATATACAAAAAAGTCCTGGTGCATCTTACGGTAATCCGGCACTACAAAAGCAAAGTTCTTGGACAGTTCTATTTTACCTACATAGCGCGTACGGTTACGCTTGATCACCTCCGTAATTTTTCCTTCGGGATGATCACCATGACGTGTTGGTAGTATCTCCAGCTTAACGGTATCGCCATCAACGGCAGATGCCATGTCGCGCGACTTTACAAATACATCTTCCTTATCTGCGCCTAAGCGAACATATGCGAAGCGTGAGCTTACATGGTCTACTATACCGGTTAACTCTTCGCGTTCACGATTGGTTATATAGCTTCCGTTGCTTAATTCTTTGATGCGTTCATCATCTGCTAACTGATAGATCAGGTGCGTTGCCTGCTTTATATCTTCACGTTTTTTAAGACCTAACTTTTTGAGTAACTGCTTCATGCTATAGGCTCTGCCGGAAGCACTGTCGAGCAGTTGTAAAATGGCGCCTTGCCAGGCATTCTTTAATGATTTGCCTTTCGGTGCCTTGCTTTTGGTCTTCTTGGGTTTCGATTCTTTTTTCTTCTTGCTCATGCGAGCGGGTTTTAATTAACTAAACTAAATATGATTCGCTTCTAAATATCAGCAATTCATATCATTCTACATTCATACGATGCTGCTAATCAAAATAAAATTATGCCATTACAAGAACATAACTAATTTTGAGCGCAGGCATTTTAGCCTGGTATCCTAAATTTAACATTTAAGTATTACTCATGGCACAAACAAAACTTGGCGAAGCTGTTGTTAACACGACTGGAAATTTACCGGCAGTAGGTTCTGCTGCTCCTGATTTCTCGCTGGCAGGTATCGACCTGAAAGAACATTCCTTGAAAGACTATGCAGGTAAAAATATAGTGCTGAATATTTTTCCCAGCATCGACACTGGTGTATGCGCTACCTCTGTGCGTACTTTCAACAAGCGTGCTGCTGAAAAATCAGACACGGTAATTCTCTGTATCTCGAAAGACTTACCCTTTGCCTTTAAACGCTTTTGCTCTGCTGAAGGTATAGACCAGGTTGTAAGTCTGTCGGACTTCCGTAACAAAGGCTTCTCCAAAAATTACGGTGTTGAAATGACTGATGGCGGGCTGGCCGGACTGCATGCCCGGTGTGTAGTAGTTATCGACAAACAAGGTAAAGTAAAATATACCGAGGTTGTTCCAACGATTGGTCAGGAACCAAATTATGACGCTGCCTTAAACGCTATTGGCTAAACCTATCCGTTATCTGTTAAATGTGGCACAAACTATGTTTAACAGATAACTCTAAACGAGCCGCACCTTTCATTCCGTGCGTAAAAAATATTATAACATCTTCTTAACATGAAACACAACACACTTGCGTCTTCAATAGTTCGGCTAAGCATAATTTTTTCTTTTGTTGCTATACTGTATGGATGCAATACGGATTATGAAGAAGTAAAACTTCGCCAGATACGGGATGTTGTGGTTGATGCTAATACCGAGCCGAGGCTTCGTGCTACGGCTATCTTTTTTAACCCGAACAACAAACAGGGCAAGCTTCGAAAGATCGATGTAGATATATATGTCAACGGCAAGAAGGCCGGCAAGATTGATCAGAAACTAAAAACTGTTATACCCGCCAACGGAGAATTTACAGTGCCGCTGGAAGTACAACTGGCCATGAAGGAGCTCGGATTTTTTGATACGCTGCTCGGTGTATTGGGAGGAAAAAAGTTTGAAGTACGCTATGAGGGTTCCCTCAAACTCACTTATCACGGTATACCCTTCCGTGTACCTGTAAAATATAAAGACGAAGTAAGGGTTCGCTTCTGAACGAACCCCTTCAAAGAATTACTTTACAATTTTATCATACGAAGCACCAATACCTTTTATCAGCGATGAGCTGAATCCCTGGTGCTCCATCTCGTTCAATCCTACAATGGTGCAACCTTTTGGAGTTGTTACCTTATCGATCTCTGCTTCCGGGTGGCGACCGAGTTTCAATAAAAGTTCGGCAGCACCCTTTACCGTCTGAGCAGCAATGAGGTTGGCTGTCTTCGCATCGAAACCAATTTCAATACCACCTTGTGTTGATGCGCGTATAAAACGTAACGCGTACGCTATACCACAGGCACCCAATACCGTAGCAGCATCCATCAATTTCTCATCTATAGCGATGGAGATGCCGAGCTGATCGAAAAGATCCGTAACATATTTTACCTGTGCATCGCTGGCGCCCTGGTAACAGAGGCAGGTAACGGATTCCTGAATAGCAATGGCTGTATTTGGCATGGCGCGAAATATAGGTACACCGTGATCAACGATCGCGGCCAGATCTTTCAGAAATATACCCGTTACTACGCTGATGATGATATGACGTTTGGGGTCAAAGTTCTGCGCAAGTCCTTCCAATACTTCCTTTACATTATAGGGCTTGAGCGCTACTATAATTACTTCGCTGCTTTGAATGGCTTTCTGATTGTCGCTGGTAATATTAACACCTAACGTTTCGAGCGGTTGAAGTGCTGCTACATTTCTGCGTGTAACTGTGATCTGCTGCGGAGCTACAAACTGACTTTTGATCAATCCTTCTGCTATGGCTGCTCCTAAATTTCCTCCGCCAATAATGGCAATCTTTGCGTTCTTCATAATAACATCTGATTAGACGGTGTGGTGTGAAAATAAAAACACTTTCTACCACTTCCGCCCGGGGGCCAGAAGAATTGCAAAATATTTAAAGAGCTTACTTTTATTTGCTAGTATATATGCCGGAGAAGGCAGCGTTCTTAAGATATTTATATAGCGCAAACTATACTTTAATAGGTAGAGCTGAATACCACACTCACGTTGGTATAGTAAATTACCGTTGTGCCTCTATAGCCTGAATCGGTTCCTACCATTAACCACAGCTCACCTTTATCATTACTGCGTGCAACAAAAGGAACGTAGCTATCGGCATTGGTTCGTGTCACCAATGTAAAATCTGTAATGTTTGCACCGCCTGCTATATTTCCCAACACGATGGTATTCTCACCGCGATCGAGTTGTTTTCCTTTATCAACATTCAGTACGTATGAGTTTTCAAGGACAACTTTTTGCGGCTCAACATCCGAAGCACCGGCCTTTAAAAATACACTTTCGCCCGGAGAACCTTCATCGGTAGGCGAAGGTCCTGAAGGTGCATTGGTTGCAAATTGTATCTGGAAAACCAGGTTGTATTCGGTGTTGGGATGAAGGCCGGTAACTTTCTTTTTGATAAACATAAAAAGATCGTTACTCAGGTTGGTGCCCGATACCATGATTGCTTTTTTAGAACCGAGGTGAGCCGGCAGTTCGGTATAATTGTATTGCAGATCGAACTTCAGGGAGTCCTCGCGTGTAGCAGGGTAATCGGAGAAGTCAACTTTCCAATCGTGCATCGATTTACTGAAGTCTGAAACATCTGAAAAAACATACAGATCACTTTGCGCAGCATCGTTATCGAGACTGCACGCTGCACACATACTCCACACTGCTAATGCGCTGAGAATCACCCGGCACTTCATTCTGATTTCATTTTTTCATTAGACACTTCAACACCAGAGGCGGTTGTAATCACAGGAAAATTTTAAACACATAAAAATACTACCCGCATGTAAAGGTGGTTCACCTACTTAATTTAAGGTTTTACACTAAAAAATCCACATTTCCGTCTAATTTTAGTGAACCCGGATCGCAATACCCCGTATTTTATCACAAGCCACCAACTATGCAAAACACTACTACTATATTTCCCTTCACATCTTTTCTGAATTTCCGCCTGCTGGTGGAACATTGGGAGGAACGCATCCGCGAAGGACAACTGCCCGCGTTTGCTTCGTTCATCCAAACCTATATAGATGGTGCACCGGAGTTGAAACAACCGATGACCGATGAGGCGGTGTTTGCCAGGCACAAACCCTTTCTTGATTTTTTAATGTCAGCTGTTATACCCACAGCCAGTGGTGATACAGAGCTCATCGTTGCCTTACAACCTTTCCGGTTCAAGTCATTATATAGCACGGCAGCGTTCGACCGAAATATATCTTTAGACACCTTTGAACAACAGGCACATGCCAATGTACCGGGAGGAAAAATTACGCTCGGCAAAACCATTCGCGCGTGCATGATGATCCTGGAGAAGTATCAGAGCTTTGGTTTGATTGCCAAGAATCCCAGACCCGTACTGGTAACACTGCGCGACCCGGCTAGCGGACTTGACAAAGTATACCGCATCGAGATCAACCATAAGTTCTGCGATGTAGTTGCCAAAACAGAATATAAACCCATCGAGAAAAACGTCATCAAGTTCTTAATGGAGAAACTATATGATGTTGATCTGTGGCTTCAATATATACATCCGGAAGATTTCGAGTTTCATGGTTTGTTCATCATGCGACTGATCGATGTTACGGAACAGGAAATGCTTTCGTCTATCAAGTACGATCTGCTGGAACGTAACGCTGTTACCCGCACCGAAAGTTTTATACAGATACAGCACAAGCTTCGGTCGCTCTTCGGCATTCCGGATATGCGTTTGGGTATAGCGTATCTTGACCCTAACAATAACTTAGTGACCAACAGCCAGGCATCCGAATGCTGGAACAGTGTTACGTGTGGCGATAATATACCTTGCCATGATTTTACGGGCTCGGTATACGAGCGCAGCTGGATGGAAAAACGTTACGTTACGATCGAGAACCTGGAAGACTACCCGTTCAAATCAGTTATTGAAGATGCATTGGTCAAAAACGGCATCCGGAATATATTACTCGCACCGCTCATCGATGGTGAAGAAATTATAGGCATGCTCGAGTTAGCTACACCGACACCTGCCAAACTGAATCCGGTAAGTGCACATAAGGTAGAAAATGTATTGCCAATGTTTACCGCTGCCGTGAAGCGCGTAAAGGAAGAAATGTCTACAGAAGTACGTGCGATTATACAGGAAGAATGTACCGCCATTCACCCGGCTGTTCAATGGAAGTTTTTTGAAGCCGGCTTAAACCTGCTGAACAGAAGACGTACCGATGAGAAGGCAACGCTGGACGAGATCGTGTTCAAAGATGTATACCCGCTATACGGACTTGCCGATGTACGCAACTCTTCCATTGAGCGCAACATGGCTATTCAGCGCGACCTGCAACAAAACCTGAAGCTTGCCAAAGACCTGCTCACCAAAATATATACTGCCAGCAAACTTCCATTACTGGAAGAAGCGATCTTTAAAACAGACGAGCAGCTTCGAAAGATCAACCTCGGACTAGCTTCGGGCGATGAAAGTAATGTGCTCGACTTCCTGAAGTCGGAGATCAACCCGATGATTGCTCATTTTGAAGAGGATGAAAACCTGCAACGTGCTATAGCCCGCTATCGCGCAAACCTTGACCCAACGTTTGGGGTAGTGTACAAACGCAGAAAAGCATTTGAGGAAAGCCTTGGACTTATCAACCAGGCGATCAGCGATTACCTGGATGATGCAGAGACGGAAGCGCAAAAAATGTTTCCGCATTATTTCGAGAAGTATAAAACAGATGGCGTTGAATTCACTATATATCTCGGCAGTTCGCTGGTAAAGAATCGTACGTTTGATGTATTCAATTTGCGCAACTTCCGCTTGTGGCAATTGCTGGTAATGATTGAGGTGACACGCAAGATCGAAGCACTGAAATTAAAAATGAAAACGGTGCTGGAGATAACGCAGTTGATACTGGTGCACGATCAGCCGATCTCCATTCGCTTTCGTCCGGATGAAAAACAATTTGATGTGGATGGCGCCTATGACATCCGCTATGAAATTGTAAAGAAACGGATTGACAAAGCGCACATAAAAAATACAGGAGAGAGACTTACACAACCCGGCAAGCTCGCCATAGTATATAACCAGGCAAAAGTTGAAGATGAGTATAGACGTTACTTCCATTACCTGAAAGCGAAAGGTATGATTACCGGCGAAGTGGAAGAACTCGAACTGGAAGAGTTGCCCGGAGCCACCGGCCTGCGTGCATTGCGCATACAAATTGCAAGCGAGCCAGCTTCATTACCTGTTGTTGATAACGACAACCTGTTGAAAGATATAGAAGAAGGATTACGGGTACACTAACCTTTTTGCTTTTTCATTGTTCTTTGTACCTTCATTTCCATGAAGCGACCCCTGGTATATCTTATACTTGTAGCAGTGATGGGCTGCAAGGAAGTAACGTACAAAGAACCCCAACCCAAAGGTGTAGAACGACTGCATAGTATACCCCATACGTTGCAAGGCAAGTATGTGCTGCCGGAAGACAATCGCGCTACACGTGATACGTTAGTTGTGCTATCGGGCCGATACTATGCATCAAGTGATCCGCTGGGAGGAAGTGTGTTGAGCGATAGTCTGATGATAAAACACTACCAGGGTTATTACTTCATTAACATCAACGACAAACCGGAGTGGCTGCTGCGCGTTATCCAGCAGGAGAAGAATGGTGATATAACCTGCTATATGTTGCAGGAGAAGGATAGTATCTTTAACGATATGCTCCGCCATCTCTCCCAGGAAATAAAGATCGATTCCGTGAAGCTGAAAAACGAAACGCTATACCAGATCGATCCGTCACCCAAGAAGCTGATAAGCCTGTTGAAAAATGGCTACTTCAAAAAGACCGCTACGCTGAAAAAGATTGAGTGATATATATACTCAGTCTTTTACCGGCTGCTCATCATTACCCGCAAGATGATGATCAATAAACGGTGACGCCTGCTGATGCAGTCTGATCGCTTTACGCGACAACACGAAACCTACCAGCAGCGATACGATGGCCGCGATCCATATACCTGGCACATACGATATGAACCAGAAGTAGTCGTACATACCATGAAAGAGTGTAGCCGCTGCCAACGCAACCATGCTTAACAATACCCCTTGGCGGTGTGTAAATTTAGCTTTGCCAAGATAAAAGCCCATCATTACACCGAACGTGGCATGTGCAGGTACAGCGGTAAACAGTCTCAACACGCCTGTCATGAACCCCGACTGAAATACATAGAGTACATTTTCAAGTGTAGCAAAGCCAAGGCTCACCATTACGGCGTAGACTATACCGTCAAAAGGTTCATTAAAATTTTTATTGTTGAAGAGGATGAAGCGCACAAATAAAAATTTGCAGCTCTCTTCGATCAGCGCCACTTTAAAAAAAGCATTCACAAACTGGTGTATTGCGTCATGCTCTTTGGTAATGATGAGGAGATTAACGGGCAAGCTTACACCGAGTGTCATAACAGCACTCAACGCTCCGTATAAAAAGCTGATGCATAGCAACACCAACGGCTCACGTTCGTGTTTGTCTTTCAGATAAATATATAAAGCAATAGCAACACCGGGAGCAAGCGCCAGGGCTAACAAACTAAAAAAGTCCATGCAACCTAATTGAAGGGACGAAGTTACGCATAAAAAAAATCCCTCTCCCGTAATGGAAGAGGGATCTTTCCCCACATGTTTATGTCAGTTGTTATTCAATCACTTCTTCTACTTTGTCCATTTTATCGGCTGTATACTTTCCGGAAGTAGCGTATACAATTTTGCCGGTGGCATCGAGCACAAAGAAGTATGGAATATCTTTCTTCTCGAAATCAAGTGCTTCTTTGTAAGGCTTCAACTCACCACGGTAAAACAAAATATAGGGTAATAATTGTGGATCTATATTCTTAATCGCTTTACGTTTTGCTGTACCAGTAGCCGCTGCGTTGACTCCCGTAAACATAGGCACGAAATAAACATTCACATCGTATGAAAAACCTGCCAGCACACCGGATGTCTTTTGAATAAATTTTTCGAACACGGGTTGGAACCAGGAGTTCAGTTCATCTTCAGATTTCTTAGAGTAAGCAAGGCCGAGCAACGTGTATTTACCTTTAACATCGTCTGGTAATTTTACTTTCTTATCCTCTACGCTCTCAGCTTCCATAGCCGGAAACTGCTTGCCAATTACCTGTGCTTTTGCAAGCACGCTGGTAAACACTATCAATAACAGTATAGAATATTTCATACAATTTAATTTTCCTTCAATTTACCGAATAAGCCATTAGTAACCGTTGCGTTTGATAAAAGTAACCTTACAAGTCGATAAGATGACGTAAATACCCATGCAGCACGGTGCATATTTACTTTGCGTTGTCTACTTCGCTATAGATGAGCTACTTTCATGCCAATCCTTGTTTTAACGTGTGCATCGTGAACGTTGCGATTCAAAAAACATACATCGTAATTCAACATTAACGTTGCTTACCTTACAAGCATTACATAATTTTTTATCGCACCCACACTGCTTTATCTTCAACAGGTTTGCGTTTGCTGTCGGGCACTTGTGTTTTCGGAATACCTATATGCAGAAAGCCGAGAAGCTTGTCATCTTTATCGAGACCAAACAATTCTTTTGCTTCTTCAAAATACGTTACACCACCGCTGCTCAGATAACAACCTATACCATATGCGGCCGCTGTGAGATACATATTTTGCACGGCACAAAATACGGCTCCGATTTCTTCAAGCTCGGGTACAGATTTCTTTTCATCACGCTTCATACCTACCGCTATGATGTGTGATGACAATACTGTTTTAGTAAGAAGATTTTGATAACGCTCTTCTTTAAATGTTCCGTTCGCTTCAGTAACACGCTTGTACACGGCCGCTTGTTGTTAACCAAGTTTGCGTAAGCCATCGCCGGTAAAAACAATGAACTGCCACGGTTCTGTTAATTTATGTGTAGGTGCCCACCGTGCGTTTTCAAGCATTTGTGCTACTATCGCATCGTCTACACGCTCGCCACTATACTGTTGTTGAAAAACCGATCTGCGATTCCGGATCAGGTTGTTTACTAATTCTGTTTTAGACGCATCTATGCTCATCCTGATAAAGTTTATTATCTTAGTATTTCACCAAATTTTCAAAGATGAGAAAATTTTTACTCCCAATCCTCTTCATCCTTATACTTGCATCGTGTGCTCCGGTTTATGTTCCAAATCTGCGCAACTCTCCGATGTTTACCAAAGGAGGAGAATTTCAAGGCTCTATACAAGTACTCAACGGACTGGATGTACAAACCGCAGTGTCTGTGTCCAATCACATTGGTATTATGGGCAATTACTCGTTCGAAGAGCGTGGCAAAGTTGAAGATGATGATACTGACAACTATCACCGTCATACATTACTGGAAGGCGGCATTGGTTACTATGAAAATGATGGTATCTGGTGTTATGAAATTTTTGCCGGCTACGGTCGTGGTGAAGGATCAAGTTATGATGAATATGAATTTTTCAATACACCGGATGATGTGTGGGCAACCGGAAAATTCGAACGCTTCTTTATACAACCTGCTTTCGGTATCAACAAAAAAGTAATGGGCGTTTCGTTCGTACCCAGATTTTCGATTGTTGATTTTTATGAATTCAAAGATGAACTCACCGGCACATCGATCACCAACATCAGCATGTCTCCAAAAGTATTTGTAGAGCCTGCTGTTATCGGTCGCGTAAATCTTCCGAGTAATCGGATCTTCTTTACATTCCAGGCAGGTGCTACACTGGTAGCAAGTCCGGATGTAGAGTTTGAATACAGATCGTTTCAGTTCGGCTCCGGTGTAGGCTTCCGTTTTGGCGGAAGTGCTTCGAGCAAAAATCAACAGACAGAGTAAGTTTTCTTTCCCGCAGATTACACAGATTTTCGCAGAAGCTATTCTTCAATTATACTCTGCGTACATCTGTAATCTGCGGGCAAAAAAAATCTATACTATACATGCAGCCAACAAAAAATTGTCGGCTGCATTTGTTTTTATAAACATCTATATATCTACTTCGGAAATTGACTCGCGTCAATGTTCGGAATTATTTTGAGCGCGTTCTTATAGTATATTTTCTTCAGCACATCATCGGGCAGATCCAGTCCATACATTCTCCAGAAAGCATGGTAACGCTTATGGTAAGGGAAATATTCATCTGCAGTTTCCAATACTCTGAAGTAAGTCTCATATTCATCAGGCACCCACGAGTCTTTACCAAAGAGTACACGATCCTGATACTTCGTTAAAAACGCTTTAGCTGCACGCGGTTGTCTTCCAAGCTCTGCTATAACGGCACCGATCTCGGTATACATGTTGGGAAATTTATCAAGCAGTTCACTTAACTTTTTAAGATCGCTACCATACCAACCCAGGTGAGCATTGATAAATTTAGTCTTGGGATGCTTCTTGAAAATGTTATGCTGCTCGGCAATGATTGTCTCCCACGACACCGGGTCGTTATCATGTCGTCTGCCGGGATGTAGCTTCAGCTCGAGCCATCGCTCGTTGTTCTTGTCGATCGGTTGCCAGAATTGCTTTGGGTCCGCTGCGTGTATCAGCACCGGTATACCCAGCTCACCACATTTGTCCCATATAGGATCGATGCGCGGGTCATCAATATGTACCCGGTTGCCCTTACTGTCTTGCGTAAACATACCGAGGCTCTTATATATCTTCAATCCGTTGGCACCTTTCTTCACATCATCTTCCAACTGTTTCAGCATACGACCCTGCCACTCCGGATCATCTATAGCAGCAAAGTCCATGTTGGTAAATACAATGAATCGTTTCGGATTTGTCTTCTTTACATTCTCAAGCGATCGCTCCAGGTGCTCTGTACTTCCTCTGCCACGGCCGCTCAGGTTTACCATCACTGCCATATTGAGTTTATCCATCTCTTTCGTCAAAGCCTGCAGATCCTGTGTAGGCATGTTAAACTGGTGATTGTGTACATCGATGAACGGAAATTTAGCACGTGTTACATGATGCTCCGGCACAACGAGCGTTGATGGCGGATCATACTGTTCAAAATCCATTTTATCATCCAATGGTTTTTCCTGCGCACAGGCAATAATGATATTGCACGTGAGCAGCGTAAAAACAAAACACCTCTTCATGACAGAAATTTTTGCTGGTGAAAATAATGGAAAGTCCGGAACTCTCTCATAAAACGGGATAGAAGGTCGAAATCATCAATAAAACCTTGGGAAGTGTCACTTGATTTATGTTTAAATTGGCAGCTATTTATAACAGGCATGAAAAAACTTGCATTCATTTTCGCGATACTCATTGTTTCAATAGCGCAGGCCCAGGATGCGCAGCTGGAAAACGCCCGAAAGAAATTTCAGGCGAATGATCTGAAAGGTGCTAAAACCGATCTCACCAAAATCATCGACAGTAATCCCAAGAATAAACAGGCTCTTAACCTCCGCGGACAAGTACGTGTTGCGCTGGAAGATTTCTACGGAGCTATAGGCGACTATAACACAGCACTTGAAGTTGACTCAACATTTGCCGATGCACTTAACAACCGGGGTGAAGCAAAGATGGCGTTAGGTGACGATGAGAATGCTATACCTGACTTTGACAAGGCTATAAAATTCAACGCCAAGTTTGCCGATGCCTATAGCAATCGCGGGCTGGCCAAGTATAACATTGAAGACCTGCAGGGTGCTTACTTCGATTTTTCAAAAGCACTTGAAATAGGACCGGTTGATTCTGATAAATATTTTAATCGCGGTGTTGTAAAGTCAGAGCTGGGAGAATTTATCAGTGCGATTGATGACTATAGCAAAGCAATTGAACTTGACAAGAACGATGCTGCCCTTTATAACTACCGTGGTGTAGCATACTATAATACCGGTAATCTTGATCTGGCTATAGCCGATTATGACCAAGCTATAAAACTTGATCCAAAAGACGCGTTGAAATTTGAAAACCGCGCGCTCGCCAAAAATGCCAAGCAGGATTTTAAAGGCGCCCTCGAAGACTATAACAAAGCCGTGGAGCTAAATGCAACCGAACCGGAGACCTATAACCTGCGCGGTGTTGTGAAGTATAACCTGGAAGATCACGATGGCGCTATAGCAGACTATAGCAAAGCTATAGAACTCGATGATACGAACCCGGTATATTATGACAACCGTGCCCTGAGTCGCACCGAGAAGGAAGATTATGCCGGGGCAGTGGAAGATTATTCGTCATCTATCGAACTATATCCGAGCGATCCGGAAACTTATTTACAACGCGGTCTCGTTAAAGTTTCCATGAACAACAAGTACGATGCGTGTCTTGATTTTAAACGTGCAGAAGAACTCGGCTCAACGGAAGCGAAGGGACTTATCAAAAAGAATTGTAAGTAAAAGCGGTCGTCAACGTTGCGCATAGCAGTTATACTCAATGGCATTTCGCTGGAGCGGCAATACTTTTATCGAAAAGTAGTGCCTATACTTCGGCTGGTATATGAAACGGAAGTGTTTGAGACACTTTCGCGCAACGATGCTTTCTCGCTTGCATCAAAAGCAGTCGATAGTCATTATGATATTATTATTGCAGCCGGTGGCGATGGTACGTTGCACCAGGTTGTCAACGGTATTCTGAAAGGAAGAGAAAGCTATAAAAATCTGCCGGCACTCGTTGTGTTTCCCGTAGGTACCGGTAATGATTTTGCCCGCACGCTCAATATTCCCTCCGATCCGGTAAAGCTCGTCCAGTTGTTGCAGAAGTTTGAGCCGCAGTACCTCGATGTAGGCGAAGTGCACTATACTACTGATAGCGGTGCAAAAGATCATCGTTACTTCATCAATGTAGCAGATATTGGTATGGGGCCACAAGTGGTGAAGAAAGTACTGAGCAGTGATCGCACGTTCGGCTCTGCCTTTGCGTACTATATTTCTATCGTCACAACCTTCTTTACGTATAGACCTATGGTTGTAACGGCACACACATCATCGTGGAACTGGCAGGGTAAGTTGCGCACGCTCGCCATTGCCAATGGTCGTTACTATGGTCATGGGTTGTGTGTAGCCCCGGAGGCACAGCCCAACGATGGTATACTGGATGCATTTATCTGCGGCAATGTTTCGGTGCTGGATTTTATACGTTACTCTATACCGCTCAAAAAAGGTAAACATGTTCGCCACCGCGAAGTGTTCTACAAGAAGGTTGATGGCATTGACCTGACCTCCGAAAAAGAATGCCTGATTGAAGCTGATGGCGAGTGGCTCGGAAAGTTACCGGCCCGCATCCAGATCACACCTCTGAAATTGAAAATGCTCCTTCCGTAAAGACATCTTCATTCCCCCATCTTTATGTGAACAAAGTATATTTTATCAATACCATGCACTTCGTTATTTTGCAGTATGATCGTAGTAGGTATTATAGAAGATGACGAACAGATCCGTAAAGGTGTTCAGACATTTTTGAATCGCCAGGAGAACTTCTCATGCGAAATGGCATTTGGCTCAGTTGAAGAATTTCTGAAGAGCATTGCCACCACAGCCGTGCCTGATGTATTGATCATGGACCTGGGCCTGCCCGGCATGTCGGGTATAGAAGGCATCAAACTCATCAAAGAGAAATATACCGATGTGGACATCATTGTCTTCTCGGTATACAACGACCCGAAACGAATATTCGATTCACTCTGTGCAGGTGCTACCGGCTACCTGCTAAAGAATACTCCGCTCGATGAAATCAAAGAAGGTATAGAACTTCTGTCCAAAGGCGGCTCGCCCATGTCACCCCAGATAGCCCGCAAGGTTATTGAATTGTTTGCCCAGAACGGTGCCCGCAAAAAAGAAGTAGAATCACCGTTATCGGCTAAAGAAAAAGAAATTGTTATCGGACTGGTTGATGGCCTCAGCTATAAATTGATTGCCGATCGCATGAGCATAAGCATTGAAACCGTTCGCTTCCACATCAAGAATATATACCGGAAACTGCATGTGCACGGCAAAGCCGAGGTCATATCAAAATCGCTGCGCGGAGAGATCTAGCAAACATCCTTTTCAATAACATTCAGAAGGCAACCCCATGTTCGTGGAGTTGTTATGCGTTGCTACGCATTATACCTTTGTTACACCTCCTCTATGAAAACTCTGCTACCTTGTGGTTTAGTCTGCCGGCTACATTCCGTAGCTTTTCAATGCTTCCTGTATTATTACTTCAACATACGGCTCGTATACATAGCCGAACAGAAAAACATTTTTTGATTTTTTATTCTCTATAGTTGGTCAGGTTAAACAAAGTGCCTCTTCTGTCGGAGGCACTTACTTTTTCTTCCCCTGTAGATTTTCGATGATCATGTTTGCATGTACGCGTGAGTTTTCGATAAACCATTTGTTGGTTTTCAATCCACCGCACACTACACCGGCCAGATATATACCGGGCACATTCGTCTCCATCGTTTCTTCATTATATACCGGTGTGTGAAACGGATCGTCATGAAACTGAATGCCGCTCGCCTTCATAAAATCAAACGGAGGTTGGTAGCCCGTCATGGCGAGTACAAAATCATTTTCTATCACTTTATCTCCTTCCGGTGTTTTTATTTCGACTGCATCAGCTGTAATTCTTTTTACTTCCGAATGGAAATAAGCTTTGATTGATCCTTCCTGAATGCGATTTTCTATATCCGGTTTAACCCAGTACTTCACGCTGTCGCGAATACCATCTTCACGAATTACCATGGTTACATCGGCACCTTTACGCCACGTTTCGAGCGCTACGTCTACAGCAGAGTTAGCTGCACCTATAACAACAATCTTTTGTCCGAAGTACGGATGAGGTTCATCATAGTAGTGTTTTACTTTCGGCAGATCTTCACCCGGCACATGCAACAGGTACGGCAAATCATAAAAGCCCAACGCCAGTATAACAGCTTTAGTCTGGTATTGCCCTTTCATGGTGGTAACAACATGTGCGTTGTTATTGGATGTTATCATGGTAACTTTCTCGTATAGTCTGAGGTTGAGTTGCCAGCTCATACTTACCCTCCTATAGTATTCCAATGCTTCAAACCGATTGGGCTTGGGTTGATGCGATATAAAAGGAACTTCCCCGATTTCAAGTCGTTCAGAAGTAGAGAAGAACGTCATGTTAAGCGGGTAATTGAAAAGCGAATTTACCAGGCAACCTTTCTCGATGATAACATATCGCAGTCCTGCTTTCTTTGCTTCAATGCCACATGCAAGACCGATAGGCCCGGCACCGATAATAACGACATCAAACTCCTCCATTCCAGTAATTCAATTTTGATTATTCAACAATATTCATAAAAATTCGCACCGATTAACCTATACAACATGAATAAACTCTTAACCGCAGTCTTTTTTGCACTCTGCATTACAGGATATGCCCAGAAACAAATTACGGTTGAAGATTTCACCACCAAAAATACATTTCCGCAGAAAACTGTCCGCGGCATCAACTGGATGAAAGACGGAAAGTTTTACTCTACACTGGAAAATAACAAGGTGGTAAAATATAATATCACGACAGGCCAGCCGGTAGCAACACTGGTGGATGGATCGACCCTGAACCCGAAGATCGACATTCAGGACTATTCCTTTAGTGGCGATGAAAAGAAACTTCTACTGACTACCGATTTTCAAAATATCTATCGCCGATCATTTACCGCTAACTATTTCATTTACGACCTCGCGAGTAAATCTGTTAAACCACTGTCAGCAAATGGCAAGCAATCGTACGCGGCTTTTTCAGCAGATGGCAGTAAGGTTGCTTTTGTACGCGAGAACAACCTGTTCTATGTAACACTAAGTGACATGAAAGAAGTGCAGGTAACAGATGATGGAAAATTCAATCATATCATTAACGGTACAACGGACTGGGTATACGAAGAAGAGTTCAGTTTTATAGATGGTTTCTATTGGTCACCTGACGGGAAGAAGCTTGCCTACTATCGTTTTGATGAATCGGCTGTGCGTGAGTATAATCTGCAGCGCTGGGGAAAAACGTTATACCCTACCGACTACCGTTTTAAATATCCGAAAGCCGGTGAAGCAAACTCAACCGTTGAAATCTGGATCTATAACCTCGATAGCAAGCAGAAAGTAAAAGCTGATATAGGTACTGAAAAAGATATATATATACCGCGTGTAAAATGGACAGCAGATGCTAATCTGCTCTCGATCCGAAAACTGAACAGACTGCAAAACAACCTGGACATTCTTCACATCAATGCATCAACCGGGGCATCTAATGTTGTGCTGAATGAGAAAAGTGAAACGTTTATTGACCTTGAGTTTACCGATGACCTGATCTATCTCGCCGATGGCAAGCAGTTTATCTATACTACCGAACGCGATGGCTACAAACATTTATACCTGTATGGTGTGGATGGAAAACTGGTGAAGCAGATTACGCAAGGTTCATTTGAAGTAAGTCAACTGATCGGTCTCGATGAAAAGACTAAAACACTTTACTACACATCTACCGAAGTATCGCCTCTTGAAAGACATTTCTATTCCATTACACTAAGCGGCAAGAAAACGAAACTATCACAGGCGGCAGGTATACATACTATAAATATGAGCGGAGATTTTCAATTCTACATTGACTATCATACGTCTGCTGCACACCCCACCGTGGTAAGCTTATTCAAGACAAAAGGGAACGCGCTGCAAAAAGTGCTGGAAGATAACGGTACACTTGCCAAATTACTGGACGACTATGATTTTGCTGCGAAAGAATTTTTCTCTTTCAAAACGGTTGACGGTACAGACCTGAACGGGTATATGCTCAAGCCTAAAAACTTTGATGCATCCAAACAGTACCCGGTGCTGGTATACCAGTATAGCGGTCCCGGCTCACAAAACGTGAACAACCTTTGGGGCGGAAGTCATTTCTTCTTTCACCAGATGTTAACACAGAAAGGATATATAGTGGCGGTTATTGATTCGCGCGGTACAGGCGGACGCGGGGAACACTTCAAGAAACTTACCTATAAACAATTGGGTAAATACGAACTGGAAGATCATATAGCCGGTGCCAAATTCCTTTCAACGTTAGGGTATATAGATGACAGTCGCATTGGTATTTGGGGATGGAGCTATGGTGGCTATATGTCATCGCTGGCGATGACCAAAGGAGCAGGCACATTCAAGATGGGTATAGCAGTAGCGCCCGTTACCAACTGGAGATTCTATGATACGATCTATACCGAACGCTATCTGCAAACACCCCAGTTAAATGCAAGTGGTTACGATGACAACTCGCCTTCCACGTATGCAAACAAACTGCAGGGTAATTTTCTATTGATACACGGTACCGGCGATGACAACGTACATTTCCAGAACTCCGTTGTATTGCAGGATGCGCTGATCAATGCCGGCAAGCAATTCACGTCCTTCTATTACCCGGATAAACACCACGGCATACAGGGCGCACAAACCAAATATCCTTTGTATACCATGATGCTGAACTATGTTCAGGAAAACTTATAATATATACTGACATTTATTCTGCTATGATTACCCGCGAAGCCATTGAAGCCGCACACGAGCGCATTAAGGTATATATCAATCACACGCCTGTATTAACATCCGAGGCGATTGACAATCTTATTGGAGGGAGTATATTTTTTAAATGCGAAAACCTGCAGAAGATTGGTGCGTTCAAAGCGCGCGGTGCGATGAATGCGGTGCTTACGCTGAGTCCAGAGGCAAGGGCCAAGGGTGTGGCTACACATTCATCGGGTAATCATGCGCAGGCTATAGCACGCTCGGCAAAGATTATGGGAATAAAATCCTATATCGTAATGCCCCGCACGGCACCTGAAATCAAGAAGCAAGGTGTATTAAGTTTTGGGGGCGAGATTTTTGAATGTGAACCAACACTCGAATCGCGCGAGATTACTTTGCAGAAGGTTGTTAATAAAACCGGTGCGAGCGTAATTCATCCGTTCAATAACTATGAAGTAATTACCGGACAGGCCACGGCAGCGAAAGAATTTTTTGAAGATATATCTTCACTTGATGTTGTTATACCTCCCGTGGGTGGTGGCGGATTGTTAAGCGGAACAGCATTGGCTGCAAAATATTTTTCTCCAGCAACACAGGTATATGCCGGTGAACCGGAAGGTGCTGATGATGCGTATCGCTCGTTGATGAGTGGTTCGATTCAACCATCACAATCCAATTCCATTGCTGACGGATTGCTCACTACGCTGGGAGATAAAACATTTCCCATTGTACTGGAGCATGTAAAAGAAGTAATCACCGTTAGCGACCAGCAGATCGCAAACGCCATGCGTATACTTTGGGACAATCTCAAAGTTATCGTTGAACCTTCTGGAGCTGTTCCCTTCGCTGCTATACTAAAGGAAAAAGAAAAGTTTAAAGGTAAACGTGTAGGTATAATTATATCCGGCGGAAATGTAGACCTGGTGCGCGCTGCCAAGCTCTTTGGTTTGTAAAAACCGGCTATAAAAAAACCGTTCTGCAATATATAGTATATCAGCAGAACGGTTTTTTATTTTAGATTGCTATCTATAGCTTACTAGTTGAAATCTTCGTTTAGTGTTATTTCAGGGGCACCCTCCTGTTTGGAGATCCAGAAATTGTTAAATCCTTCACCAACCTGTATTGTAAGAACCTGCAGCGCGAGCAGTTCAAGTATAGCAAGGAAGTTAAAGATCAACCCGATGCGTGACGGGAATGACTCCAGCAATTCTACAAAAGAAAGCTTGGAGGTTTTGCTCAACTCATCGATCAGGTATTTCTTTTGCCCTACAACGGTATATGGATATTGTACTACCTGGTGAACCGGTTTATTTTTCTCGGCAGCCGCTTTCTTCAATACCTTTTCAAATACCTGCATCAACTTGAATATAGTGATGTCCTGGAGTTCGGCTTCTACGTTGGTGCTTTCGGCCAGCGACTTCAATTCTTTCACCAGGTTGCCGCGCTTCTCTTTGGTGAGCTCTGTCTCCTCCATCTTATGGAAGGTATCCACCACCGATTTATACTTCTTGTATTCGAGCAGGTGTCGAACGAGTTCTTCGCGCGGGTCAATTTCATTCCCTTGTTCATCCAATTGTGGTCGCGGCAATAGCATTTTGGATTTGATCCGCATGAGCGTTGCAGCAACCAATATGAATTCACTCGCTACTTCAATATTGAGTTGCTCCATCTGCTGGATATAGGCCAGGAAGTCGTTGGTGATCTTCGAAATCGGAATATCATAGATATCGAGTTCATCGCGTTCAATGAAGAACAGCAGAAGATCGAACGGACCTTCGAACAGCGGGAGTTTAACCTCAAAATTTTCCTGTGTCATAGTCGAGTGAGGGAGCAAATTTATTTATAATCCGGCAAAAAGCCCGATTGAAAAGAAATACTAATTTTGTGGCTTTATTTTTTCTCCCAAACCTTCCTTTTCGGTCAATTAGTACGTTAAAACGCAGGTTAGGAGCGGTAGCTTAAAACTCTTACCTTCAATTATTGTTTATAAGAGGCATATAATCCACAAAAACCCATGCTGATAACTCCGGGAAAACTTTTGGCAGAGATCAACTCGCCTGACGATCTCAAGAAACTCGATCAGGCTCAACTCGTTCAGCTCTGCGATGAGCTCCGCCATTTCATTATCGATAATGTGTCGGTTTATGGAGGCCACTTTGGTGCAAGCCTCGGAGTTGTAGAACTCACCGTTGCTTTACATTATGTTTTTAAAACGCCTCACGACAACCTGGTTTGGGATGTAGGACACCAGGCGTATGGACATAAAATTCTGACAGGTCGCAGAGATACATTTTATACCAATCGTGTTTACAACGGACTTTCAGGTTTTCCCAAAAGAAAAGAAAGTGAGTATGATGCATTTGGTGTAGGCCACTCTTCCACATCCGTATCCGCTGCGTTGGGTATGGCTGTTGCTGCCAAGTACCTCGGCCAGGATGAACGCCAGCATATAGCTGTTATTGGTGATGGTGCTTTAACAGGCGGAATGGCCTTTGAAGGATTGAATCACGCAGGTGTATCCGACTCCAACATTCTGATCATTCTCAACGACAACTGTATGTCGATCGATCCGAATGTAGGCGCATTGAAAGATTACCTTACCGATATAACTACTTCGCGCACGTATAATAAACTGAAAGATGAAGTATGGAATTTACTTGGTAAACTTTCCAACTTCGGCAAGAGTGCGCAAGAGATTGTTTCAAAAGTTGAGACCGGTATAAAATCAACATTACTGAGTCAGAGTAATTTATTTGAATCTCTCAACCTCCGTTACTTTGGTCCGGTGGACGGTCATGATGTAAACCATCTCGTTACCATCTTCAACGATCTGAAGAATATAAAAGGCCCGAAGATACTTCACTGTGTTACGGTAAAAGGCAAAGGCTATGGCCCTGCTGAAAAAGGGAATGCTACTACGTGGCATGCGCCCGGTACATTTGACAAGATTACCGGTGAGATCTTCAAGAAAGTTTACGAGAAGCCGCAGGCACCCAAGTACCAGGATGTATTCGGACATACATTGGTAGAGCTTGCCAAAGCCAACGATAAAATAGTAGGTATAACTCCGGCGATGCCTTCGGGTTCTTCCATGAACATCATGATGAAAGAGATGCCCGACCGTGCTTTTGATGTAGGTATAGCAGAGCAACATGCAGTAACTTTCTCGGCTGGTCTTGCAACGCAGGGGCTGGTGCCTTTTTGCAATATTTATAGTTCGTTCATGCAGCGTGCGTACGACCAGGTAGTACACGATGTATGCATTCAGAATTTACCGGTTAATTTCTGTCTCGATCGTGCAGGCTTTGCCGGAGCAGACGGACCAACACATCACGGTGCTTATGATATAGCATACTTCCGTTGTTTACCGAATATAGCTGTAGCTGCACCGATGAACGAAGCAGAACTTCGTAACCTGATGTATACTGCACAGCTGCCTCGCACTGAACTTGCATTCTCGATCCGTTACCCGCGCGGCCAAGGTGTAATGCCGGAGTGGAGAACTCCGATGGAAGCTATAGCGATCGGCACCGGTCGTAAACTGAGAGAAGGAAATGAACTCGCTATTTTAACACTCGGCCATATAGGTAATTATGCTGTGGAAGTTTGCGAGCGACTCGCGCGTCAGAATATTTCCATTGGTCATTATGATATGCGTTTTGCCAAACCGCTGGACGAAAAACTGCTGCATGAAATATTCAGTCAGTATAAAAAAATAATTACTGTAGAAGACGGCTGTTTGCAGGGAGGATTCGGAAGTGCTATTCTTGAATTTATGGCGGATAACAATCTGCATGCAGAAGTAAGACGTTTAGGAATTCCGGATAGAATAGTGGAGCATGGTGAGCAACATGAACTTCACCACGAATGTGGCTTTGATGCAGAAGGAATTGAACGCACCGTTGTAGAAATGTTAGAATTAGTACCGAGGTAATGTTAAAGATTTTTTCGACAGTAAGAGGAAGTGGCAGGCCTGTGATTCTTATTCACGGGTTCCCCATGAACAGTAATGTGTGGGACAATTTCGCCACATCTTTATCCAAACACTATAAAGTTTACACACCGGATCTGCCCGGATTCGGAAAAAGTAAACTGCTTAATTTACCTTTTACTATAGAAGCAGTAGCCACTCAGTTGCTTGACTGGATGGATGAACAAAAAATTGAAAATCCTGTGGTGATCGGTCACTCGTTGGGAGGCTATGTAACATTGGCAATGGCTGCAAAAAATCCGGAGCGACTGGCCGGTATAGGGCTCTTCCATTCTACAGCGGCAGAAGACTCCGCAGAAAAAAAAGAGTCGCGTACAAAAACCATCGAGTTCGTTAAAAAAAACGGAGCACTAGCATTCACATCTAATTTTATACAACAACTTTTTGCGAACCAGGATCATCCGGCTATAGCAACGGTTCGACAACTTGCTATTCAGTCGCAGGAAGATGCTGTGGTCGGATATACTGAAGCGATGCGCGATCGGCCGTCACGCATACACGTTCTCCAGGAATTTGAAAAACCTGTGTTATTCATTGCCGGTGAAAAAGACCAGGGCATACCGGCGGCAAGTATACAGCAGCAAGCTTCGTTGTGTAAACAGTCACATCTTCATGTTATACCAAATGTAGCGCACATGGGGATGTTTGAGAAACCTGATGAAACCGTTAACCTCGCTAAAGTTTTTATTGACCATTGTAAGTGAACCGCGTGGTTTGTTACATTACCGTTAGTAATTTGACTAAAACAATATTAAATTGTATATGTTTTCGGTGCACTCGCGCCCGCGTGTTAGGTTTAATAAAATCAGGATTCTATATTTGCTAATAGGAATATTAATAACCAACCTGTAACCATGGAAGAGATAGTAGATCCACACCAGTATGACGCTTGGAATTCGATGGCAAAGAACATAGCGTTTGCTGCCTGGGCAATTGCCATTCTGATTGCTTTGTATCATGTAGTGAGACTAGCAACAATGAATGATGCCAAAACCAAATATGATTACATTAACCGGAGCGAGATTAAGACATTATGGATCGCTTCTGTTATTCTGGTAATCGGTTGCTGCTTTTACGCAAATGCAAACATCGTAGAACTTAATGCACTTTGGATTTTCGTGCGCGTGTTCACAACATTTGCCATGGGGTTAATTGTAGCACTGATCATTCAGAACCTCTTGAAGTTTTACTATCCTTTCTTTATCGAAAAACGTTTGAAAGTACTTCGCTACAAGCCACGTGTTTCTCCGAAAACCGGTAAGGCTATGAAGCTTCTGAGTGAAGATGAAGAAGATGCTTACCTGGATGAAGGTATGCAGGCAGAAGAAAATGTATTCTCTATTGACTACGATGTATGGAAAGATGAAGAAACCGGATACGTTAAAATTGAACGTTACTCTGGTCACTTACATGCATTGCAATGCCCTGAGTGCAACTACCAAACCTTTAAAGTTGTACGCGAAGAGATTCTGAAAAATCCTTCCGCTACTGAAGAAGGCGAACTGTTGAAGCATTTCCAGTGTGGCTATTGTGGATACAAGGCCAAGAAAACTGTTACGTTAAGAATGTCTCAGAAATTTGAAGAATCATCAGCAGCAACGGCATAACACTTTTACTAGATAATACTAAAAAATCCCGGGCTACCCTCGGGATTTTTTATTTGTTTTAAATCCGGCCGATCAACTCTTTATATAGTTTGGTCAATACCGGCTCTGACTTGCCGGCTACAGCAATGATCTCCGCTATATTAACAGGCTTCAGGTTATCCGGATCACAATCATCTGTGAGCACAGATATAGCGCAGCAGGGCAAGCCCATGTGGTTTGCTACAATAACTTCAGGCACGGTACTCATGCCCACAGCATCGGCACCCATGTTGCGTAGGAAACGATACTCTGCTCGAGTTTCCAGGTTAGGTCCCGTTACACTTACATATACACCTGTATGCAGCTTTATACCTTGCTCGCGGGCAATGGTTGTCAGCAGGCTATTGAGGTGGGCTGAGTACGGCTGGCTCATGTCCGGGAAGCGAGGTCCCAGCAAGTCGTTATTTATACCTCGTAACGGATTATCGGGTTGAAAATTTATATGATCATCGAGCAGCATCAGCTCGCCTTTTTTCCAGCTCAGATTCATGTTGCCCGCAGCATTGGACAATAACAGATATTTTATTCCCAGTGATTTCATAACACGCACCGGAAAGGTAATCTGCTGCATGCTATAGCCTTCGTAGTAATGGAAACGGCCTTGCATGGCCAGTATATATTTGCCGTTCAGCAATCCATAGATAAGTTTACCCTTATGCGACTCTACCGTTGACACGGGAAAGTGCGGTATAGTATGATACTCGATTACTACAGGATTCTGAATCTCTTTTACAAAAAGATTACCGAGACCTGTACCGAGAATTACACCAACCTCAGGCTGCGTTACTCCTTGCTTCCGGATATAGTCTATCGCTTCTTTGATCTGATCAATCATATTATAATACGCGTTATGCTGTTTGTTAAATATACTATATCACTGTGAAGTATCGACAACAAAAAAGCCCGCATGCAGCAGGCTTCGTATACTTCATTATAAAGATGTTGTTACTTCAACAGGCCACCGTTCAGCCGTAGCAATTCGGTTTCAGCAACCTTGGCGAGGTACCGGGCGTTGATCAAACGGTTATAGGCATCGGCAAGACTTTGCTGTGCAGTACGCAATTCTATAAAGGTGGTGATACCTCTTTTAAAGCCTTCGAGCGCGATGTAAACATTTTCTTTAGCCAGGAGTATGGTTTCCTCTTCGATCAGCAATATTCGTTTGGCATTATCATAGTCAACATACGCGTTTTTCAGATTAGCATTCACGTTTGTCTTGAGCTGATCATAGAATAACTGCTGCCGGGTATAATTCAAATCTGCCTGCTTGATTAATCGCCTGGTGTTAAATCCATTCAGTATCGGTACCGTCAGTGTCAACCCATAGTTATACCCGTCTGACTGGCTATATAATGCCGAGAACGGGTTGATCAGTTTAATGTTATCCGTCTTGGAGTAATTATAGGCTGCGTTAAAACTTAGCACCGGAAACAGTTCTGCCTTGCGTTCATGCAACGAGAGTCGCGCTATATCTCTGTTCATAGAGGAAGCACGAAGACTATAATTAGTTGCTTCAAGATTAGATGCGAGTTCTTCCTGTTTCAGATCCAGGTTAATGATGATTGTATCGGCTACATCGTAGGGTAATGGAAGCTGTGAGTCAACCAACGCATTCAGTTGCTCTTTTAACTGAACAATGAGCGACTCCTGCTGAATGGTAAGTGTCCGCTGCGCATTGAAGTCAACTTTTGCCTGAAGCAGTTCCGGTTTACCGCCAGTCCCTACCTGTAATTTTCGCTCGGCAAGTTTTACACGTTCTTCGCTTACTGCCATTTGCTCTTGCGTAGCTTTGAGCTGTTGCTTCTGGCGCACGATATCATAGTAATTGTTGATTACATTAGCGATGGTTGTAACCATCTGATCTTTCACCAGCAGTTCACCTTGTGCATTTATATAGCGGATGCGCTCAACCGTAGCAAACATCTTCGTTCCATCAAACAAAGTCCAATTGAGTTGTACCGAAGCGTTAGTGTTGTTAGACACTGCCTTACCGCTGTTATTACGAGTGGCGTCTTCGAAGCGAAGTTCCTGGTTATTATTATTGCGTGTAATGGCAGCTGTACCATTTACCTGCGGTGCAAAGGCAGCCCATGCATACCCTTGATCAGTAGCGTAAGCCTCGGATGTGTTTTTGGATAACCGTACATCGTAATTTTTTTCAAGTGCGAGTGCAATTACCTGTTCTAGTGATATCTGTTCCTGCGCATACGCTGTATTCTGAAATTGAAAAAAAGATATAGCAAGGAGTATTACCGAAAGTCTAATCTTCATATACTAATTCTTTTTGTGGCTGAGGAGCAGATGCCTCGTCACCAAACTCTATGTGTTTTCTTTTAAGTGACAGGAACGAATAGATAGCCGGAATTACAAACAAGGTTAAGATCAGCGAGAACATAATTCCACCTACAATAACAATACCCAGCGGCTGACGACTTGTTGACGCTGCGCCTAATGAAAGTGCCAATGGTAAAGAGCCCAGCGCCATGGCAAGGCTCGTCATAAGTATAGGACGAAGACGCAGGCGTGATGCTTCGAGTACAGCTTCCATTTTCGAAAGACCTTCTTCACGTTTCTGATTGGCGAACTCAACAATGAGGATACCGTTTTTGGTAACAAGACCGATAAGCATGATCATGCCGATCTGCGAGAATATATTAATCGTCTGCCCGAAAATATAGAGTGATATAAATGCACCGCTGATCGCGAGCGGCACCGTAAACATAATCGTTAACGGATCAACAAAGCTTTCGAACTGTGCAGCAAGAATCAGGTATATCAACACGCAAGCAAGCAGGAACGCAAAAGACGTATTACTTGAACTTTCAGCATAATCACGCGAGGTACCGGTAAGTGATGTCGTGAATGTTTCATCCAGTAGCTTGTCTGAAATTTCCTGCATTACTTTTATACCATCACCAACCGTTTTACCGGGTGCAAGGCCTGCAGATATAGTTGCCGATTTATAGCGATTGAAGTGATATAGGGATGGTGGCGTAGTTGACTCCTGTACTGATACCACGTTGTCCAATGAGATCAGCTGACCAGTGCCTGTACGTACATACAGATTTTTCAAGTCATCCGGATCATCGCGGTCAATACGCGTTACCTGTCCCATTACCTGGTATTGTTTTCCTTCCTTGGTAAAATATCCAAAGCGAAGATTACTATATGCAAGCTGTAATGTCTGCGCTATATCCTGTACACTGATACCGAGCTGTGCTGCCTTGAGACGATTGATCTCCACACGCAGCTCCGGCTTATTAAATTTAAGATCTATATCTACACCCTGAAGCACAGGATTGCTATTGGCCTCTTCTAAAAATTCAGGTATAACCGCACGAAGTTTTTCAAGGTTGTTATTCTGAATTACAAACTGCACCGGCAAACCACCTCTTCTGTTCACCGATATAGTCTGCTCCTGTATAGCAAATGCTTTACCTTCCGGGAAACGCGATAGGTTTCGATTCACCATATCCACTATATCCTGCTGCGATCGATCTCTGTCTTGTGGATCAGACAATGTTACCCGAACAAAGCCCGTGTTAACTGCTCCACCACCGGTAAAGCCAGGAGCGGTAACCGAGAGCGCAGTTTTATATTCCGGTATCGAGTCTTGCACAAATCCTACCAGGTCCTGCACATAGCGATCCATATAGTCGTATGAAGTTCCTTCAACAGCAGTCAATTGTAAACGGAACTGGTTACGATCCTCCATTGGAGCCAGCTCAGACTGCATATTGGTACCGATAAACCAGGCTGATGCAACACACAATACAATGATCAGGAACGAGATCCAGCGTATGCGCATAAAGCTTTCGAGTAAACGCCTGTATCCATCTTCCATACCTCTGAAAAATGGTTCGGTTACACGATAGAACCACGAGTGTTCATGCTTGCTACGGGTAAGCTTTACACTCAGCACCGGTGTAAGCGTAAGCGATACGAAGCATGATACGAGTACAGCAGACGCCACCACAATTCCGAACTCACGGAACAAACGACCAACAAATCCCTGCAGGAATAATATAGGCAGGAACACCACCGCGAGCGTAATGGACGTGGAGATTACAGCAAAGAAAATCTCTTTTGACCCTTCGCGTGCTGCCTGGTATTTATTCATACCCTGTTCCAGCTTCTTGTATATATTTTCGGTAACTACGATACCATCATCTACCACAAGGCCTGTAGCGAGTACTATACCAAGCATGGTGAGCACGTTTATCGAGAACCCACAGAGATACATAATGAAAAATGTAGCCACGAGGGATACCGGTATATCTATCAACGGACGTATAGCGATAATGAAATCGCGGAAGAACAGGTAGATGATCAATACAACAAGTAAGAACGAAATGATCAAAGTCTCCTCTACTTCTTCAATGGAACGTTTGATGAACACTGTCTGATCCATCGCTATATCCAGTGATATATCTTCCGGAACTTCCTTCTTGATCTGCTCCAGTCGCTTATAGAACTCATCGGATATTTCTACATAGTTAGAGCCGGGCAGTGGAACAATGGCAAGCCCTACCATCGGTATATTACTTTCACGCAGTATGGATTCTTCGTTCTCAGGTCCGAGCAAGGCTTGTCCTATATCGCGCAGGCGTATATCTCCCTGTGCTGTTGATTTGATAATTACTCTCTCAAAATCTTCTTCAGTATATAATTTACCAAAGGTTCTTACGGTAAGTTCAGTTGCATTACCGGCAATTTTACCGGAAGGCAATTCAACGTTTTCTTTATTGAGCGCTGTCTGTACATCGAGTGGCGTTAAGCTATAGGCGCTGAGTTTGGCAGGGTCAAGCCAGATGCGCATGGCGTAACGTTTCTCTCCCCATATCTGTATACTACTTACACCGGGAATGGTTTGCAGGCGTTCCACCAATACGTTGTTGGCATACTCGGTTAATTGCAACGAATTCTTTGTCGTGCTTTGCACCGTCATCGAGATAATAGCATCGGAGTTTGCATCTGCTTTTGCAACTACCGGAGGGTTCGGAAGATCTTGAGGTAATGACCGTATAGCCTGCGATACTTTATCGCGCACATCGTTTGTAGCAGCTTCCAGATCTATACCCAGCTCAAATTCGATATTGATGTTACTGGTACCAACACTGGAAGAGGATATTATATTCTTGATACCTGCTATACCGTTGATTGATTTTTCAAGCGGCTCTGTTATCTGCGACTCAATGATATCTGCGTTCGCACCAGAATAGGTAGTACGCACGTTCACCACCGGCGGATCTATAGCCGGGTAGTCGCGTATACCCAAAAAGTTAAAGCCTATAATTCCGAACAGCACCAGGATGATGTTCATCACAAATGCGAGTACCGGTCTTCGTAAGCTTACTTCAGAAATGTTCATAGTGTTTTCCTTAGAGGGTGTTCACCTTTGTTATTTTTACTTTGGAAGTTGGCCGTATAGCCATTAACCCGGAGGTTATTACGGTATCGCCAGGCTTGAGTCCGGTAAGGATCTGTATATAGGCTGAATCACGTATACCAGTCTGCACACTGGTAAACATCACGCTGTCATTTCGAACAAGTATAACCTGCTTATCGCGGGCGGTAGGTATAACTGCCTCGGTTGGCACAAGCAATGCCTGGTTATCCTGACCTAGTTGCAGATTTACTTTTGCAAATATACCAGGCACCAGCTCGGGATGTTTTTCATTTACAACAGCACGTATTTTTAGTGTTCGTGTATTCTGATCAACACTGCTTTCGGTTGCCAGAATAGTTGCTTTGTGTGGCTGGCCTCCTCCGTCTACTTTGAAACTTACTTTATATCCTTTCTGCAATTCCTTCGCATATTTTTCAGGAACTGAAAATTCAAGCTTCAATTGATCTACCTGCCGAATTGTAGTCACCACATCTGTAGGCGATATATAGGAGCCCAAGCTGATGTTACGCAGACCGACTCTGCCGGTATAGGGCGCACGTATTTCTGTTTTCGATATAGCAATCTCGGTTGACTCTATATCTGCTTTCAGGTTTTCAACATCGAGTGCTGCAAGATCGTAATCCTGCTGACTGATACCATTAATCTTTACCAGCTCGCGGTTACGTTCTTCTGTTTTTACTTTGATCTGGAGTTGTACCTGTAATTTTTTAAGTTGTGCCTGCAGGTCTTTATCAAAGAGTTTTACCAGCAACGTTCCCTTTTGTACAAGTGCACCTTCATTTATATTCAGTGCAACAACACGTCCTCCTACCTCCGCGCGAAGTTGTGTTTCTTCGAAGGGAAGCAGTGAACCGGGCACTTCTATATTTTCGCTAATGGAGCTTCGCGCTACACGAAATGCATCCGCTGTTACGGGTCCTTGCATACGCGGGCGACCTGCTGCTGCCTGATTATCTTTCTTTGATTTACAGGATGCACCAAGCACCAACGCAAAAGCAAACAATAGAATACTAAATCTTGACATTATACAATTAAGTTCGATAGCTTTTTAAATTAACACGCTCGATACTGATCTGGTTCAGGAAGGAATAAGGGCACCAATCAGGCTATAGGCATTCGAAGACGGTTGTGCAGCGCGAGCACTTGTGGGATAATCAGGGAAGACTCATCGTTGTAAATTATGAAGTCTGCACGTTTCAGTTTTTCTTCCTCAGACATCTGCTTTCGTATTATTTCGCGCACCTGCTGTTCAGCCCTTCCATCGCGATGCATAACCCTTTTAATGCGTACCTCTTCCGGAGCATGAACCACTATAATTTTATCCAGCGTCTTATAAGAGCCTGCCTCAAACAAAAGCGCTGCTTCTTTTAGTACATACGCTTTATTGTTGTGACGCTTTACCCACTGGGTATAATTTTCACCTACGCGGGGATGTACCAGTTTATTCAGCACATCCAGTCTGTCCTGCTTATTAAATACTACTTCGCTCAGGTATTTCCGGTTCAGGGTTCCATCGCTTAGGTACGACAAATCACCGAATTCTTTCTTTATCTGTGATACCAGAATTCCATCGGTGGTCATTAATTCTTTCGCATGGCTGTCTGCATCATATACAGGAATACCGAGGCATGCAAAAATTTTTGAGACGAGTGTTTTACCCGAACCGATTCCGCCGGTAATACCAATTTGAAGAGGATTACTCACACTTTAAAATTTAATGTATAGGGAATCTATCTTGATCACCTTAGCGTATGGAGGCAACCCCTGTAAAACAGGTTGTACCCGCTTGACACCGCGTGAGAAATTTTGCAGGTCTACAACTGCTTTCAGTGAGTCGCGATTATAGCTGTTCATAGCACGCTGCGGTATAGCAAACGTGCAGGGCAACCTGCGAAACCCAAGCGAAGGCCTCGCGCCCTTGGGAAGATTGATGAGTTCAACCTGAATGGAATCTGTTATTTGCCGCAACAAGTCTACTTCGAAATTCACATGTACTGTAGGCGGATTTCTACGAATCAATTCACTGTTTACAAATTGTACTTCAACTTCGTTGTGAAAATTTTCATCGATGTTGCGCTGCGGAAGTTTTAAATACAACGGCTCCGAAATACTCTTTACCAATTTCCACGGGCCTTCAATAAAAATACTATCCGGTGTAATGGTTGGTTTACTGGTCATGATATACCCGCTCTTAAAGAGTATAGATGGCGTATCAACAGCAAGGCTTATCCATCTCTTCCCTTTTGGTTCTATCGCTATATGTAGTGTGTCCGTTAAAACAAAATTGATCTGAAGGCGCTCAAGCTGGTTGGCAAACAACGGAGGCAAGGTGCTGCCTACAATCTTTTTTACTTCTACCGGTCGCTCTAACGGAATGACTAACGGAGGAATTTTCAACCCGAGACTTCTCCGGAACAGGTCCCACCCTATACCAGTTACATTGATGCGCACGATCTGCGGCAGCGGATGGATGGGTATATAATTCTCGTGATCGTAATCAAATTTAACGGGAAAGGTAATGTTGGTAGTATAGTTTTTATTCAACGCGTTAAAAAACCAAAAGACCGTAGCTGCGAACAAACACAGTACAACGGCCTTCCAGTTTTTTCTATCTAAACGTAACAAGCTGAATAAATTTAGGTGTGTACGTTATCACGTGTTTTGGTGTGTACGTTGGGGCGTGATGTAGCACGCGTACGTTATTTTTTGTTTGCTATTGCTTTCGTTGCTTCCAAAGAGATGGCAGACTTGTTAAAACGGATACGACCGCCTTTCTCTACTTCCAGAATAAACGTATCGCCTTCCAGTTCGGCCACGGTACCATGTGCACCACCGATGGTAACAACTGCATCACCGCGTTTAATTTCATCTATGAACTTCTTCTGATCTTTAGCTTTTTTCTGTTGCGGGCGGATCATAAAGAAATAGAATACTACGATGATCGCTCCGAAGAAAATAAACTGAAAATAAGGATTGCTTTGTTGCTGCGCTTGTAACAGGATTGAGTACATATTGTTTTTTATTTAAGGGTCCAAAGTTATCCTAATTAGACCAAACATACCAACGTTTATTGCCAGGAATTCAACCCGTTAAACGTCCTTATAGTACCGCTTATCACGGGTCGCCATCACTTTTCTTGTCTTACAAAAAGAAGTGTGAAGACGAACCTGCAGGGTGTAGAGAAGCTTCCCTCTCTGATTACAACCATCCTGCCTTTTATCCAGCTAAAAAGATATACCTGTAAATAACGCAATCATTTTCTATCTTGGACAACAGCCGCATTACGTTAATTTATCCAGCAGTAAACACTATGAAGAAACTCGTAAAGTACCTCGTCCTGATTGCGTGCACGATTGGGTATATATCTGCTTACACACAAACTACTGAAGTACAAAAAACTGTCGATAACATTAACCGGAGCATTGATGAAGCGGTTGTAAAAAAAGATGCAGACAAACTGAGACAGCTATATGCAGATGACTTTGTCTTCACGCACGGCACAGGGTATGTAGAAGGAAAAAGCAGTTGGATAAAGGACGTTGAAAATCCTTCGAAGAAGTTTACTTCACGTGTGCATGATTCTACGCTCGTTGAGCTTCATGATAATGTTGCCATTGTAACGGGCAGTCTTGCTATTACACGAAGCGATGCTGATAAGCTGGTGCGTTATGGTATACGGTACGTTCGCGTATTTGCCTTGCGCAATAAGAACTGGCAGCTGCTTTCTCACCGTACCGTAAAAGAATGGCACTTCAAATAAGATTTACTCTACATATAGCACGAGGCCTTTCAGATATTCTCCTTCGGGATGAAATATAGATACCGGGTGATCTGCGGGTTGTGAAAGGTGATGCAATACTTTTATCTGTCGCCCGGCCTGTATAGCAGCTGATACCACGGTATCGTAAAACAACTGCCGGTCTACTACTTGGGAACACGAGAAAGTAAAAATTATACCGCCCGGCTTTATTTTTTTCATAGCCTCTGTATTGAGACGCTGATATCCTTTCACTGCCTGGTGGCGCGCATCACGATGTTTCGCAAACGCGGGGGGATCTAACACAATGACATCATACTGATCCTGTTTGTCTTTCAGAAAGTCAAATGTATCTACAGCGAAGCATGTATGTGCAGTGGCATCGTATCCGTTGAGTTCGAGATTTTTTCGTGTCAACGCTATAGCTTTTTCGGAGGCATCCACCGAATGAACGAGTTCAGCTCCAGCATGCAGCGCATATACCGAGAACCCTCCGGTATAGCAGAACGTATTCAACACTTTGTTACCCTTTGAAAAATCACCAAGTAATTTTCTGTTCTCCCGTTGATCAAGAAAAAATCCGGTCTTCTGTCCTTCTTCCCAATCGATCAGAAACTTGTTGTCATTTTCAACAACAACATGAGTTGCTATACCTTGTCCAAAGAGATACTCATCCTGCTGTGCATCTCGTAATTTACCCGGCAATGTTCCATGACTTTTATAGTAAACAGCCTTCAGTTCTTTACCCAACACTGTTTGCAGTGCCTGTGCGATTTCATTTCGATCGAGGTGCATGCCGGCATCATGGGCCTGCACTACAGCGACACCATCGTATACATCAATGATAAGGCCCGGTAAACCATCACCCTCTCCGTGCACCAGCCTGAATGCATTGGTAGATACGGTTGGAAGTCCGGAGTTACTACGCACTTTCAACGCATTGGATAATTTGTTTATCCAGAAATTTTCATCAGGTGCCTGCTTGTCGAAGCTCACCATTCTTACTGCGATACTTCCATTCTGATAATGACCATAGCCGAGCACTTCGTTTTTATAGCTGAATACTTTTACCCAGCATCCATCGGTAAGATTGCCTTGCATTTTTTGAATGGCACCGGAAAATATCCACGGGTGGAAACGCTCGATGGAATACTCCTTACCTTTCTTCAGAATGATGTCGCCCGTAATAGTCATAGATCAATAATTGCCTGCAAAAGTATTAAAGAAAACTGAGGCATGTCTCATGAGAAATAAATTTGCCGCTCTATATAATCACACGGGTGGCCACCGCCAGATATTTCTCCTTCGGACCTGAGAAGCCAATCAAAAATTTATCGCCACCATCTTTCAACTTCACTTTCTTCTTAAGCTCTTCTGCTGATAGCGGATAGTTTCTTGTCATGACATTCGCTTTACCGTTCGGGAAGTATGTTTGAATAATTTTCGAATCGCTCTTAATAAGTGCCTCTACCCAAAAAATTCGTCCTGGGAAATCTGATCTATATTCTGCGCTGGTATATAGATGCGTGCTTACATCGATTTTTGACAAGCCATACGATGACGCTATCATTTTAAAAGCACCGGCTTTAAGCACAGAAGCGTTGGGTTCATATAAATACACAAGTGGCGAACTATATGCAACGTTAGCTTGCTGCTCCTGCGCTTTGGTAAATGAAAATTTCTCGGTGTGTGTCGGGAGGATATTTACCGTTATGATTTCGGGTTCACTGTGTACCATCCTCTTGCACAGGAACAAGAGTTCCTTGCATTCATTCGCTACGGATACAACATATATTTTATACACGGTGGGCAGTTCGCGTAACGCCTGCTGTATATCCAATAATGGTGATGTCTTGATGAGCAGATGATCTGTCTTCTCAAAAATACTTTTATATAGCGCCGTAACATCCGGTTCGCAATCGCTGAGCTTAAAAACTTTCTGTCCTTTATTTCTGCGCGATGGATCGATGAATACGAGATCTGCCTTCCAGGAAGATTCTAAAAAATTTTCAGATGTGGTATGATGATGAGAGATGTTATCGATCCCCAACGCTTGATGATTGTGCTGTACTATCTGCAGGAGCGATTCATTTGGTTCTATATACTCAACCTTCCCAAATATTCTGCTAAGGAAATATACATCTACACCAAAACCACCGGTAAGATCTACTGCGGTGTCCTTTCCAATAGATTCCTCCTCTATAATTTTTGTTTTGAATATCGCTGTGTGCTCCGAAGAACTTTGCTCGAGGTTAATGCCCGGCGGATATAGTATAGCTGATGTATTATAAAAAGAAGGCAGCTTGTCTTTTGCCTTTCTTCGCCCTGCAATTTGTTCAGCGATGCGTGCTAACGGAACGCCATCAATTTCCTTGTATTTAAGCACGAGTTCACGCTCATCATCATTGGCATGCTGACGAATGAATTGCTGTACTTTTTCTGAAAGAAATAATGACACCGACCGTATGTTATTGAAGTCTTTAAACCGCAGCTTTTGCTTTGGATTTAAAGTGTATAAATATATTACGAACGTATACTACTATACCCATACTCTGCGCTACAAGCAAAACCGGATCAACCCGATACGTTGCATAGGTAAGTATGAGAACAGATGCGCCTGTACTGATAACCCAAAATCCCAGGGGAAGTATAGAAGTTTTATGCTTTTCGGAGTAATACCATTGGTATATAAATCTCAGGTTGAGCATGAGTTGACCTATAGCACCTGCAAAGATGATCGGGTTTGTGAAATCATTTTTTGAAAAGATCTGATCGAGCTTGTTGTCTGAACCAACAATTATATAGGCAAACGCAGCAACCGGAAGCAACAATAAGACAACGCGAAGTATCAACGGTATTTTAGTCCAGTCGTTTTTGAGTTGAAGATTACGTATATATATAAAGTATGATAACGTCTGGCCGATTATAATCACCACATCATCACGAATGATTCCATAGATGAGAAACAAAAACGAAGCGAGCAGACTTAATTGCCAGAATATAGTGGGGGATACAACTCTCCCTTGCTTCTCGGAATAAAATAGTTGTACTAACAGTCGCGCGCCAAATAACGACTGTGCAAAAAAACCGAGTGCGTAAATCCAATATTGTTGCTGCATAGTTCCTGTGATGTACTACAAAAGAACAGAGGTAAAAAGACTTCTACGTTGTGTGAACGTTAAGATTAAAAAAGCCTGACCATTGCTGGTCAGGCTTCGTTGATACTATATCATTGAAATTAGAGCGTTCGCTTCACTTCACGCTGCTCGTAGCTTTCGATAACGTCTCCGACCTTCATGTCGTTGAAGCCATCTATACCTATACCGCAGTCGAAACCTGAACGTACTTCGCTCGCATCGTCTTTGTGACGCTTGAGTGATCCGAGTTTACCGGCATATACCACAATACCATCACGGATGAGGCGTATCGGGTTCGAGCGTTTCACGGAACCATCGGTAATCATACAACCTGCTATCGTTCCTACTTTCGAAATCTTGAACACTTCGCGAACTTCTGCATTTCCTACAATTACTTCTTCTGTTTCCGGAGCAAGCATACCTTCCATAGCAGCCTTCACATCGTTGATCGCATCGTAGATGATTGAGTAGAGACGAATTTCGATCTCCTCGTTTTCAGCTACACGCTTCGCAGAGTTAGACGGACGTACCTGGAAGCCGAGGATGATGGCATCAGATGCTGATGCAAGCAATACATCGGATTCTGAGATCTGACCTACACCACGGTGTATAATGGCCACCTGTATTTCCGGTGTTGAAAGTTTAAGCAATGAATCGGAGAGTGCTTCTACAGATCCATCCACGTCACCTTTCACAATCACATTCAATTGTTTGAAGCTTCCTATCGCGAGACGTCTTCCGATCTCATCGAGTGTAATATGCTTCTTCGTACGTATGCTTTGTTCGCGCAGCAATTGGCTTCTCTTCGCAGCAAGCTCGCGTGCTTCACGGTCTGTTTCCATCACCATGAATTTCTCACCTGCCTGAGGCGCACCGTCAAGACCGAGTAATACTACCGGTGTAGACGGTCCTACTTCATTTGCTTTTTTACCAGTGTCATCAAACATCGCCTTTACGCGACCGTAGTGTGCACCAGCTAATACTATATCTCCAACACGAAGTGATCCGGTCTGTACCATTACCGTTGCTACATAGCCACGGCCTTTATCAAGAGAAGCTTCGATGACTGAACCCGTAGCATTTCTGTTCGGATTTGCACGAAGGTTTAGAAGCTCAGCTTCCAGCAACACTTTCTCGAGCAGATCATCTATACCTTTACCAGACTTTGCTGATATTTCCTGACTCTGATATTTACCACCCCACTCTTCAACAAGTATATTAATCTTTGAAAGTGATTCGCGGATCTTGTCGGGGTTCGCTGATGGCTTATCAACTTTGTTGATCGCTATAACAATTGGAACGCCGGCAACCTGTGCGTGGTTAATCGCTTCCTTCGTCTGAGGCATAACGTCATCGTCAGCCGCTACAACGATAATAGCTATATCGGTAAGTTTTGCACCACGGGCACGCATCGCTGTAAACGCTTCGTGACCTGGTGTATCAAGGAACGCTATCTTGTTACCACTCTTCGTAGTTACATCATACGCACCAATGTGCTGCGTGATACCACCCGCTTCAGACGCAGTAACTTTTGTGTTACGGATATAGTCAAGCAACGATGTTTTACCGTGGTCAACGTGACCCATGATGGTAACGATCGGTGCACGTGGCAACAGATCTTCTTCATCATCGCTGTCTTCCTCCACTTCGAGCTCTTCTTCCGCAGAAGTGAATTGAACATTATATCCGAACTCATCTGCAATTACTGTGATTGCTTCCGCATCCAGACGCTGGTTAATGGATACGAACATACCTAAACTCAAGCAGGTTGAGATAACATCGTTCACGGATACATCCATGAGTGATGCCAGGTCGTTCGCAGAGATAAACTCCGTTACGCGCAGTGTCTTCGATGCTTCCTGCTCCTGCAGCATTTGCTGCTCCTGAGCTTCGGAGTTCGCCTGACGTTTCTCCCTTCTATATTTCGAACCGCTGGTCTTCTTGCCACCACCACTCAGCTTGGCAAGTGTAGCGCGTATCTGATCTTGAATTTCCTTCTCCGTAGGTTCTTCTTTCTGAACTCTTGGCGGATGCGGGCCTCTTCTCTGCTGGCCATGGCCATGCTGCTGATGAGGACGTTGCTGGCCGGGCTGATTAGGACGTTGTCCATGACCTTGACCCTGGCCTTGCTGATTTCCTTGCTGAGGACCTTTCTGATCGTCAGTAGGAATACGCTTGCGCGGACGCTTGCCTTTACGATCATCCTTTGTATCAGACGAAGCCACCGGAGAATCTTTTTTCTTATCTACCGGCAGTTCAATCTTATCAACAACTTTTAATCCTTTCAGCCGATCGGCCTTCGCTTTGATGAGCTCCATTTCGGGCTCTGCCTTTTCAGCAACAACCGGAGGTTGCTCAACAACTTTTGGAGGTGTTACAACAACCGGTTCTTTTGGTGTTTCTTTAACAACCACCGGAGGTTGTACTTCTTTTACTTCTTCTTTCTCTTTAACAACCTCTATCTGCTCTTTTACTTCTTTAGCCACAGGTTCCTTTACTTCCACTTTCTCAACAACCGGTTTTTCTTCAACAGGCTGTTTTACTTCGGGCTCCGGTACTTCTGTTTTAGCAGCTGGTTTCTTTTCGAGATCTATTTTACCGACAACTTTAATGCCCTCGAGCTTCGGCTTCTCACGTTCAACTTTATCGGGCTGTTTTGCTTCTTCTTTTGCCTTAACCTCTTTGGAGCCGAGGTTCTTGATCATGATTCGCTCTTCTTCTTCTACACGTTTCTTCGCGAGTTCTTTCTCGCTCTCTAACACGAGATTGTCGTTGTGCTTGGCTCCAATGTGAAGACCTGAGGCCTCCAGTTTATCGGTAGCAGAAGAAGCAAACTCTTTAGACAAAAGGTTGAATTGCTCAGGCGTGAGTTTAGCGTTGGGGTTATTCTCAACCTCAAAACCTTTCTTCCCCAGAAAGTCCAAGATGGTATTGTGCCCCACATTGAGCTTTCTTGCAGCCTGACTCAACCTGATCAACTTTTCTTCTGCCATATTCAAATATGCCTGTTTTTTTAAGGACTTTAAAATTCAAATGCGTGTAGTCCCGCAATTTAACTTATTGTTCACAGTTCATCGCTCACTTATTAAGGATTCGTAATAAAACCCAATTCACAAACGATTTATTCGAACTCCTTCTTCAGGATGTTCAATACACCTTCTACAGTTTCTTCTTCGAGGTCTGTGCGTCTTACCAATTCATCTTTGGAAAGCGCCAACACACTTTTCGCTGTATCAAGACCAATGCGGTTCAATTCTTCAATTACCCAGCTTTCAATTTCATCTGAGAATTCGTCAAGATCCACATCTTCCTCTACCTGACCTTCGGCCAGTTCGCGGAATACATCTATCTCATAACCAACCAAACGGCTGGCAAGTTTAATGTTCAATCCACCTTTACCAATTGCCAACGACACCTGGTCTGGTTTCAGATAAACAGCTGCTCGCCCGTTGTCTCTATCGATCTTGATAGACGATATTTTTGCAGGACTTAATGCACGCTGAATGTATAGCTCCAGGTTATCGGTATAATTGATTACATCTATATTTTCATTCTGTAATTCACGAACGATGGCATGGATACGTGAACCTTTCATACCCACGCAAGCTCCTACCGGGTCAATACGATCATCGTACGATTCCACAGCAACTTTAGCACGTTCGCCTGGCTCGCGCACTACTTTTTTGATGGTGATCAAACCATCGTACACTTCCGGTACTTCCTGCTCGAATAATCTCTCCAGGAATACAGGAGATGTTCTGGATAGAATGATCTTCGGATTACCGTTGATCATTTCCACCTTATGTACAATAGCGCGTACGTTTTCTCCCTTACGGTAACGATCCTTCTGGATCTGCTCACCGCGTGGTATCGCTATTTCATTTCCTTCTGCATCGGTAAGTAATACCTCCTTGCTCAGCAGCTGATATACTTCACCGGCGATAATCTCGCCTACCAGATCTTTATACTTCTGGAAGAGTATATCTTTTTCAAGGTCTTTAACCTTCTGAATTAATGTTTGTCGCGCTGTAGTTACTGCTCTGCGTCCGAAGTCTTCGATATAGATCTGCTCAGACACTTCTTCACCAACTTCGAAATCAGGTTCGATCTTGCGGGCCTCTGATAAACTGATCTTATCAAAATCCCAGATGTCCTCTGAATCATCGTCTACAATCTCGCGGAAGCGATAGATTTCAAGATCCCCTTTGTCCGCGTTGATGATCACGTCAAAATTTTCATCCGATTCATATTTTTTACGGATCATATTTTTGAACACGTCTTCCAGGATCCGGATCATAGTAGGCCGGTCGATGTTCTTTTGTTTTGCAAATTCAGCAAACGACTGAATCAATTCATGTGCATCCATGGTTTAGTATTATTTAAAACTTACTAACACAAAAGCTTTTTCTATGTCTGTAAAAGGAATTTCAATTGTCTTTATTTCTTTCTTCTTACCTGAACCAACTTCTTGTTCCAGTGTAATAGTTCCATCGGTAACTGCTGTAAGTTTTCCTTCCTCTGTCTTTTCGAGAACCTTCACTTTCAACCTGCGCCCTATATTTTTACGATACTGGCGTGTCAGCTTCAGTGGGTGATCCAGCCCGGGTGTTGAAACTTCCAACATATAGGCATCTTCCAGCCACGACACTTCATCCAACTGTTTGGAAAGCGAACGGCTCACATCTGCACATTCATCAACGCTAATTCCGTTATCGCTGTCCAGCAGCACCAGCACTTTTCGCGGTCCTTGTTTAGAAGAAACAATAACATCTACGATAAACTGACCAGGGTCTGTTAATACCGATTCAGCGATGCGTCTTATCTCTGCTGCTATGTCCATTGTAAAAAAATGCTATAAACAAAGAGGGGACTTGTTGTCCCCTCTAAAAGAATACTCAGAAACTTCGGCAAAAGTATAGCTTTTTTGCTTCAATTTCAAAATTCCTGTTGATTATCTGATTTTCAGAGCTGTTCCAACTCAGCGGAAAGATTTTTCCGGGCTTGTTCTTCGTACCTGGAAAAGAATTTATCGGTCTTAAATATTTTGTCCATAGACAGAAAGTGCTGAAGTACTTTTTTCCGGCCGGGTTTGTATAGCAGGTCAGGATAGTACGAATATTCTTTCCGAATATTTCTGAAGTACGTTTCGTATACTTCCCAGCTCGCTCCCAGGATAGACAGGTCTGCGTCTGTAAAGAAGTTAGTGTCCTGGATATCGCTTATGGTATGACCTTTTGTTGCCAGAATCTGCTGCACGCATTTATGGATACGCTCTGAGGGGAATGTTACTTCACGAAGTCGCTGTTCGGCCAACGCCGCACTCTGTTCTTCGTTGTCTTTTTGAAGCGTGTTGTAAACAATGTCGTGGTAGGCAATTGAGAATATAATGCAATCCCAATCCTCTATAAACTCTTTGATGGACGTGAGTTCTTTCAAAAGATTTTCAAGATGAGATTGATTATGGTAATACCGCTTCTTCGCCGTATAACTTTTCTCAATCTCATCCCAAAGTTTACCTGCCAGTGCTGTATCATGGCTATAGCGCGATACAGCTTCAGCAAATTCTTTTGCCAGCATGATCTATATATCAGATATACTCCGGCAGATTTTTAAGATATACCCCGTAACCACTTTTCTCCAGTGGTTTCGCAAGCGTGAGCAATTCGTCTTTTGTGATGAAGCCCTGACGGAATGCAACTTCTTCTATACAGCCAATCTTTAAACCCTGACGTTGCTCGATCGTCTGCACAAAGTTGGAAGCCTGCATGAGTGAATCGAACGTACCAGTATCAAGCCATGCTGTACCGCGACTCATCGGTGCTACGGTAAGTTTACCTCTCTTCAGGTATACATTGTTCACATCTGTTATTTCCAGTTCTCCGCGAGGACTAGGCTTGAGCTCCTTCGATATTTTAACTACTTCATTATCGTAGAAATATAGTCCGGGTACTGCATAGTTTGATTTAGGCTTTGCCGGCTTCTCTTCGATTGAGATGGCTTTTTTGTTAGCGTCAAACTCTACTACTCCGTAGCGCTCAGGATCTGTTACGTGATATGCAAATACAACACCTCCATCCGGATTAACATTGGATTGCAAAAGTTTTTGCATACCCGATCCATAGAAGATATTATCACCGAGGATCAATGCCACTTTATCATTACCTATAAATTTCTCACCAATGATAAAAGCCTGCGCGAGACCTTCCGGCTTAGGTTGAATTTCATAGCTGAATGAGCACCCGAGATTTTTACCATCTCCCAAAAGCTTCTGGAACATCGGCATATCGTGTGGTGTAGCGATAATCAGAATTTCACGAATGCCCGCCATCATTAACACCGACAATGGATAGTATATCATCGGTTTATCATACAATGGCATAAGTTGCTTACTAACAGCGATCGTTAATGGATACAAACGTGTACCCGAACCTCCTGCTAAGATTATACCTTTCATTGTGTTTTGGTGTTTAGGTTAGTACGTGTTTACGTTATTGATCTGCACAACGCAGACACGTGCTAACGTAAACACATACATACGTTATTATCGTCCCTGATACATGTTGTTATAGTACTTCAGGTATTCGCCTGAGGTTACGTTGTTGAGCCATGTAGTGTTTGCCAAATACCAGTCAACAGTTTTTTCGAGGCCAACTTCGAACGTTACATCCGGACGCCAGCCTGTTTCGCTGATAAGTTTGGATGCATCTATAGCGTAACGCAAGTCGTGACCAGGTCTGTCTTTCACGTGGGTTATCAACTTAGCGGAAGTACCTTCCGCACGGTTGAGTTTTTTATCCATAATGTGACAAAGCAGGTTTACGAGATCAATGTTCTTCCACTCGTTGTTTCCACCAATGTTATATACCTCGCCCACTTTTCCTTTATGGAAAATTGCATCGATCGCGCGTGCGTGATCTTCAACAAACAACCAGTCACGTATATTTTCGCCTTTACCATATACAGGCAGCGGCTTGCTGTTAATGATATTGTTGATCATTAACGGTATAAGCTTTTCAGGAAAGTGAAAAGGTCCGTAGTTGTTAGAGCAACGGCTTATGATTGTCGGCAATCCAAAGCTGTTATAATATGCACTTACAAAGTGATCGCTACTTGCTTTTGATGCTGAGTATGGTGAACGCGGATCAATCGGAGTTTCTTCTGTAAAGAATCCGCCATGTTCTGCTGAACCATATACTTCATCTGTGGAGATGTGGTAAAAACGCTTGTTTTCAAATTTACCACTCCACGCGGTTTGAGCTGCACGCAACAAATTGAGTGTACCAATAATGTTTGTATTCGCGAACTCAGTCGGATTATGCAGCGAACGATCTACGTGCGACTCTGCAGCCAGGTGTACAACACCATCTATATCATGCTTGCTGAATACATTGTTCAGAAATTCTATATCCAGTATATCACCGTGTTCGAAGTGATAATTCGATTTCTTCTCAATGTCTTTCAGGTTCTCAAGATTACCTGCATACGTAAGCTTGTCAAGATTGATGATCGTATAATCAGGATACTTGTTAACAAACAATCTGACAACGTGCGAGCCTATAAAACCGGCTCCACCGGTGATTAATATTTTTCTTGATGACATCTGAGAGGGAATTAACGAATATACTTTTCGAAGTTTTTATGATCACGCTGGTATAGTACTTCCTGTGGCAGCGACTTGAAGTAATCATAGGTAATTTTCAAGCCTTCTGAACGCGAAACCTTCGCTTCCCAACCCAGTATCTCTCTGGCTTTAGTCGTGTTGGGTTGTCTTTGCTTCGGATCGTCTTGCGGAAGTGGTTTATATACTACCTTCTGCTTGGTGCCTGTCAGTTTTACAATTTCCTCGGCAAAATCACGAATAGTGATTTCATCAGGATTGCCAATGTTTACCGGCAAGTGATAGTCAGACATCAACAATCTATATATACCTTCAACCTGATCGTCTACATAACAGAAAGAACGGGTTTGTGAACCATCACCAAATACCGTAAGATCTTCTCCACGTAACGCCTGACCGATGAATGCAGGCAACACACGTCCGTCATTGAGGCGCATGCGCGGGCCATACGTATTGAAGATACGCACGATGCGTGTCTCAAGTCCGTGATAGGTATGATACGCCATGGTAATCGCCTCCTGAAATCGCTTCGCTTCGTCATATACTCCGCGAGGACCAATCGGGTTCACGTTACCATAATACTCTTCAACCTGCGGATGTATTAATGGATCGCCATATACTTCTGATGTTGAGGCAACCAGTATTCTCGCTTTCTTAACGCGGGCTAATCCCAGAAGATTATGAGTACCCAACGATCCCACCTTCAAAGTCTGAATTGGAATTTTCAAATAATCAATCGGACTTGCCGGAGATGCAAAGTGAAGTATATATTTCAACTCTCCCGGTACATGTACAAAGGAAGAAACATCGTGATGATAAAATTCAAAATCAGGATGTTTGAAAAGATGCTCAATGTTACGAAGATCACCTGTGATCAGGTTATCCATAGCAATAACACTATAGCCTTCTTTAAGAAAACGGTCACAGAGGTGAGAACCAAGAAAACCGGCTCCCCCTGTAATTAACACTCTTTCCTTAGCCATTGATCACCTCTCTTCCTATGCTGTAATATGTATACCCTTGTTCTTTCATATTCGGTAAATCGTATAAATTTCTTCCATCGAAAATTACTTTGGCTTTTAATGCACGAGAGAGTTTCTCAAAATCAGGCGTGCGGAATTCTGGCCATTCTGTCGCTATGAAAATAGCATCTGCACCTTCTGCTGCCTCGTAAGGCGTAGCAAAGTATTGAATCTTATCGCCTAGAAGCTTCTTCACGTTTTCAATAGCTTCCGGATCGTGAGCTTTTATTGTTACTCCTTCGTTCAATAACTCTTCAATGTTATAGAGTGATGGAGCCTCGCGTATATCATCTGTATGAGGTTTAAAAGAAAGACCCCAGAAAGCGATGGTCTTACCTTTAAGATTACCCTTGAAGTAATCTTTTATCTTCTGGATCAATTTTGTTTTCTGATCTGCATTTACATCCATTACCGCGTTGAGTATACGGAAGTCGTACTTCACATCAGAGGCTGATTTAGCAAGCGCCTGTACATCCTTGGGGAAGCAGCTTCCACCATAACCTATACCTGGAAATAAGAATCTTTTTCCAATACGACTATCGGTACCTACACCTTTACGCACAGCATCAACATCTGCACCTACCAGTTCGCACAAGTTGGCGATCTCGTTCATGAAGGTAATTTTTGTTGCCAGGAATGAGTTCGCTGCATACTTGGTAAGTTCAGCGGAACGCTCGTCCATAAAAATAATCGGATTACCCTGACGTACATAAGGAGCGTAGAGAGCTTCCATGATTTTTCTTGCACGTGCTGAAGTAGTACCAATCACAACACGGTCAGGTTTCATAAAGTCTTCTACCGCTACACCTTCACGTAAGAATTCTGGATTTGAAACAACATCGAAATCTACTTTTGCATTCGCAGCTATTTTCTCACGCACTTTATCGGCTGTTCCTACTGGTACTGTACTCTTATCAATGATCACGGTATAATCTGATAAAATTGGACCGAGATCTGACGCTACTTTAAGTATATATTTAAGATCGGCAGAACCATCTTCTCCGGGAGGAGTTGGTAATGCGAGGAAAATGATCTTTGCATCTTTTATACCTTCAGCGAGGTTCGTGGTAAAAAAGAGCCTTCCTTGCTTGATATTCCGTTCGAAAAGTTGTTCGAGACCAGGTTCATAGATGGTGATTTTTCCATTTTGAAGTTTTTTCACCTTTTCCTGATCAATGTCAACACATGTTACAGTGTTTCCGGTTTCGGCAAAACAAGTTCCGGTTACGAGACCAACGTAACCTGTTCCAACTACAGCTATTTTCATGAATTAATGGGTTTTTGACCCCGCAAATTAAGACTTTTAAGCAGATTTGGGGCATGTTTGCGCTACCAGACGTTTAAATTGTGCAGAAGATTTAAATACAACCTAACATTCGTTTGCTAATCGCCTCAAGAGAATGTAACTTTAACGTTTTCAATACTAACTTTTCTATTCAACATGGAAGTAGCAACCAGTAGCACTGAATTTATAAGTTTCAATGAAACGGAGAATCAGCGGATGATCGCGCAAATGGTTCGGGATTTCGGCAACAAAGAAATTGCACCGAACATCATGGCCTGGGATGAAAGCCAGGAATTTCCCGTGCCTCTTTTCAAAAAAATGGGTGGTCTGGGATTAATGGGGGTACTCGTTCCGGAAGAATTCGGTGGGGCCGGTTTGGGGTATCAGGAGTACATTACTGCTATCATCGAGATCGCTCGAATTGACGGATCGATTGGCTTATCGACAGCCGCTCATAATTCGTTATGTACAAACCATATTTTACTTTTCGCCTCTCCAGAACAGAAGAAAAAATATTTACCCAAGTTGGCTTCTGGCGATTTTATAGGCGCCTGGGGCTTAACTGAACCCAATACAGGATCTGATGCCGGCAATATGCGCACAGTTGCGGTGAGAGATGGAGATCACTATATAATCAATGGAGCCAAGAATTTTATCACGCACGGCAAGTCCGGAGACGTTGCGGTTGTTATTGTAAGGACCGGAAAGGTGGGGGATTCACACGGCATGACTGCTTTCATCCTTGAAAAAGGAACACCCGGATTTACTTCCGGAAAGAAAGAGAACAAGCTTGGCATGCGCGCCTCAGAAACTGCCGAGTTAATCTTTACTGATTGCCGGATACATAAATCTCAAATGCTTGGAAAAGAGGGCGATGGATTTGTACAAGCGCTGAAAGTTTTGGATGGAGGCAGAATCTCCATTGCAGCACTCAGCGTGGGTATTGCGCAGGGAGCATTTGATGCCGCTCTGAAATATTCACAGGAACGTCAGCAGTTCAACCAGTCGATTTCAAAGTTCCAGGGAATTTCTTTTAAGCTGGCGGATATGGCTACTAAAATTGAAGCAGCTAAATTACTGACATACAGAGCCGGAGATTTAAAGAATCGAGGAGAGAGCGTAACGAAAGAATCTGCCATGGCCAAACTTTATGCTTCCGAAGTAGCTGTTGATGTTGCCAATGAAGCCGTTCAGATTTTTGGCGGATACGGTTATATAAAAGACTTTCCAGTAGAGAAATTTTATCGTGATGCGAAGCTCTGTACGATTGGCGAAGGCACTTCGGAGATACAAAAACTGGTTATTTCTCGAGCTATTTTAAAGTAGCGTTGGATAATTGATTGATATTCTGTTATCTTTGCAGCCCTAAATAAGAAATATGCTTATCGTTAACGTAAAAGAAAACGAATCAATTGACAAGGCGCTGAAGCGTTTCAAGAAGAAGTTTGAGAAAACAGGTATTCTGAAAGAATTGCGTTCACGCACAGCTTTCGAGAAGCCATCTGTTAGACGCAGAAATGAGATCATCCGCGCAGCTTACCGCGAGTTGCAGAGACGTCAGGACACGAACGCTTAAGCCTTACTCGAAGTTTTAAATTCTCTTATTTGTGGATAAACCATACGTTTGTCCACAAAATAGAATCATTTTATCCACATGTCCCCTCTGGGTATTTCCTTGAGGGGATTATTTTTTTACATTGCTATAGATATGGCACCTCCCTTTCTAATGGAGTGCAGGTAGCATGGTAGATTCTTTTCTCAAATATCTTCAATACGAAAAGCGGGTAAGTACTAATACTATAGCTGCTTATCAAAATGATCTTGAGCAGTTCACTGCCTTCCTTGCTACGAATTATCCTGAAGACAAAATTGAAGCAGCCGACTATCATTTAGTTCGTGCATGGATAATACAATTGGTCGAAGCAAACATTGAAGCTTCATCCGTCAATCGAAAAATTGCCTGTCTTAGAACATTCTATAAATTTCTCCTGCGGCAAGAGGTGATCTCCAAGGACCCGATGTTTAAAATCAAAGTGCTGAAGGCCCGGAAAAAGTTACCAAGCTTTATAAAAGAAGGAGACATGATTCAGGTTCTCGACAATCAGTCGTTCGAGAATACATTGGCAGGATGGAGAGAAAAATTGATACTTGAATTGTTTTACGGAACAGGTATCCGTTTGTCAGAATTACTCACGTTAAAAGAAAGAGATGTCGATCTGAGAAACAGAACTATAAAAGTTCTTGGAAAAAGAAATAAGGAAAGAGTAATCCCATTTACTATAAATCTCGTTTCTATAATTGAAGAGTATAGGAACGTGAGAAACAAAGAAGTGATAAAAGAAGATCATGGCCTGTTGCTGGTAACGGATAAAGGCGGGCCATGTTACCCGATGATGATCTATAGAACTGTAAAAGATCATCTTGCACAACGCTCTTCTGCGGAGAAAAAAAGTCCCCATGTATTAAGACATACCTATGCTACACATTTACTCGATAAAGGTGCTGAGATAAATGCTGTGAAAGATCTGCTGGGCCACACCAGTCTTGCAGCGACTCAAGTATATACTCACAACTCGATGGAGAAATTGAAAAAAGTATTTGATCAGGCGCATCCTAAAGCTTGATTGTAAAGTATAAATAACCCCCACAAAATATATATGAATAAATAACTACATCTGACAATGCGACTGGTCATTACTTACCAGTAACTGTTTTATTGTTCAACTTTTTAAATTTTTAACACTATGAAGGTACAAGTTCATTCCATTCACTTTGATGCAGACATCAAGCTTATAGACTTTATTCAAAAGAAACTTGATAAGCTGGATACGTTCTATAACCGTTTGGTGGATGGCGAAGTATTTCTTCGACTGAATAATGAAGGTATTGAGAACAAAACAGTGGAGATCAAATTACGCGTTCCGGGGAGTATGCTTTTCGCTACTGAAAAGGCCCGATCTTTTGAAGCCGCTACCGACATGGCAACGGACGCAATCAGAATGCAGTTAAATAAATTCAAAACGAAAATTAAAAACGGACGAGTTTAACATCCAATTAACCCAAAAACAAAACCGCCTCAAATATTGAGGCGGTTTTCATTTATATATACTATATATAGAATATATTATTTCTTAGGCTGCGCTGGTGTTGTTGCTGTAGCCGGTTTTGGAGTTACACCTAATTTCTTCAAAACAAGATCAGATATATCCATTTTCTCATCACCATAGAGGATTACATCAAGACCACCGATCTGCTGATTCAGAATAAATGTAAAGCCGTTCTCCTTCGCTGTATCTTCAATTGCTTTACCAACCTTTTTATAAACAGGATCCATTAACTGAGTTTGTTTATTCTGAAGGTTTGTCTGAGCATCTTGCTGAAGCTTCTCTATATTTTGTTGAAGTTGTTGTAATTCACGTTCAGTATTTGCACGTACGGCATCTGGCATGGTGTTAGCCTGAATAGCCTGATTGTAGTCCGCCAGTTTTTTCTGGAACTCTTGAACCTTTGTGTCAATTTGATTTTTAAGCTGTGCCTGCAATGACTTCAAATCAGCATCGATCTGTTTTGAGTCAGGCATCTGACTGAAGATATAATCCACATCTGCATACCCAATTTTTGCTGCAGCAGTTTGTGCGTAGGATGTAATTACTCCTAATCCCAGCACCACAAGTAAAACGAATTTTCTCATTACGGTATTCAATTTAGTTTTTGATCTTATCATTTGGATCACCCAGACCCAACTCGTCTAATACAAAGTCTGTGTAGTCGTAGCGCGGATCGGTATAGATCATCACAAGTTCGCCAGCTTTATCAAACACTATTGCCAGGTTGTTTTGCTTGGCTGCCTTGTCCACAGCATCCCACACTTTGTCTTGTATCGGTTTTATTAACTCTTGTTTCTTCAGAAAGAACAGGCCCCCAAAGCCAAATACTTTCTTCTGATACTCCTTCATCTCAGCTTCCTTTTTCTGGATTGCTGCGGTTCGCTCCTTTCGCATCTCTTCTGTCAGAAGAACCTGTTCTGCCTGAAGTGCACTATACATCCCCTCAATCTTCTTCGACATGTCCTGGATTTCCTTTTCCCAGGCCTCTGAGAGCTGACCGATTTCCTCCTGTGCCTTTTTGTATTCAGGCATTTTATTCAGGATGTAATCCGTGTCAATGTACCCGAACCTCTGTGCTTGGACAAAAGTCGAGCCGAAAATGAGAAAAATAATTGTAATTAAATAAACCCGCATAGTTATCTGATTTGCTGGCCGATAGTAAAATGGAATTGTGAGCCACTCACAGCGCCTCTGCCATTCAACGGTACCGGATCAAATCCATATCCCCAGTTCAACCCAATCAATCCGAATGCCGGCATGAATATGCGAGCACCAAAGCCTGCTGACTTGTACAATTTAAACGGATTAAAATCATCATAATTGTTCCAGTTGTTACCACCTTCAGCAAAGACAAATCCGTAGATCGTTGCTGCATTTCCGGTTGTAACAGGATAACGCAATTCCAGCCCCAACTTGTCATAGGCAATACCTCCGGCCAATACACCAGTAGCACTGTTCTGACTTGTATTGTAGTATGGTGGTGTAAGAACGTTGTTCTCGTAACCTCTTAAGCCGATCACTTCCTGTCCCAACAGGAACGAGTTAAATCCACCGGCCAAACCGTCACCTCCGAGGTAGAATCTTTCAAATGGTCCTATACCGGCTTTGTCTGTATACTGTCCGATAAATCCGAAGTGCGCTTTCGCCTCGAGAACAAGTTTCTTCTTGTTATCCAACGGCAGATAGTATTTCGCATCGAACATCCATTTGTGATATTCAATCCACTTATATCGTTCTGCTGCTTCTGCGGTTGAATAGTCTATATCTCTCCAGAGCGAGAATGGAGGCGTTAATGTGAGGCTCAATGAAATAGTGGATCCCTGCGCGGGGTACATCGGATTATCGATGCTGTTACGGGCAAGTGTTGTATTAAATGTAAAGCTGTTCGAAACACCATCGGTATATCCTAAACCAGAGTTCCAGTTGTTAAGAATATAGCGCAGGTATGATACCGAATTGGTAAGTGTAAAATAGTTATCAGGCCATTCCAGTAATCGCCCTAAACCAACGGATACACTATGCACTTGCAGACGTGAATCGTTGTCGCTGCTGGAGCTGCTTCCATATGGATAACGTTGGAACGAACTGTTAAAGCTCACAGAAAGTGAATGTGGCTTGCGTCCACCAAGCCATGGCTCCGTAAACGAGAAGCTATAGCTTTGGAAAGATCTACCGTTAGCTTGTGCGCGTAACGATAAACGCTGACCATCTCCTACAGGCAACGGTCTCCAGTTGTCGAAGTGCGGTATATTTCGCAGAGAGAAGTTGTTGAATGTTAAACCGAGTGTACCCACAAATCCATAGTAACCTCCCCAACCACCGGAGAGCTCAACCTGGTCGTTCGACTGTTCTTCAACAGTCCACTCTATATCTACTGTACCTTTTGCAGGGTTTGGCACCAGGTTCTGTCCTATTTTATCAGGAGCAAAATATCCTAACTGTCCAAGCTTTTGTTGTGTACGGATGATATCTGATCTTCTGAATTTCTGTCCAGGTATAGTGCTCAGCTCTCTTCGGATAACGTGATCGCTCGTACGATCATTACCTGCTATAGTAACTTCGTTAATTGTGGCTTGCTCACCTTCGAAAATGCGCATCTCAACATCAATAGAGTCTCCGGCAACAGCGACCTCCACCGGATTAATACGGAAGAAGAGATAACCATCATCCATGTACAGACCACTGATGTCAAGTCCTTTCGGGTTGAACTGAAGTTTCTTATCAATAAGCTCTTTGTTATATACATCGCCTTTGCTGATACCCAACACAGCATTCAACTGCTTGTCGGAGTATATATAGTTTCCGGTCCAGATGATGTTACGGAAATAGTACTTAGGACCTTCGTATACTTTCAGGTCTATATTAATCGTGCGACCATCATTTGCATATACTGTATCCTCCACGATGTCGGCATCACGGTATCCTTTCGAGTTGAAATACTCGATGACTTTTTTCTTATCGTCTTCGTAATCAGTCTGAATGAATTTCGAACTGGTGAACAGGTTGAGCTTAACATTGTCGTTGATAAACTCCTTTACTTCTTTCCAGCTTACTTTATAGCTTGAGTCTGCAAACTCTTTTGGATTCAGATCGATTGCTTCGCGAATGATGGTACGGTGTAATGAGAAACGAGGACGCTCGTGTGTACCCTTCATTTTCTTTTTCAGCTTGGCGTCAGTTATACTGTTATTGCCAACAAAAGAAATGCGGTTGATCTTAACTTTTGATTTCGGATTAACAGCTATCTTCAACCGTATACCATCGCGGTTAAGTGTATCTTTCTCCTGTACAACTCTTACTTCGGTGTTGAGAAATCCTTTCTTAACAAAATATTTTTTAACGGCCAGTTCCGTGTTACGGATCATGGCATCATTTACAATCTTCCCACGGATCAGCGTGAGATCTTCCTTCAATCCACTTTCCTGCGATTTATTTATACCGGTAAAATAGAAACCTGTTAGGCGGGGACGTTCAGCCAACACAATGTTGAGGTATACATCTGTACCTTCAACGCGGGCTACCTGTATGGTAACATCGCCTACGAGACCGTGTTTCCAAAGACTGCGGATAGCGTTCGTTATAGCATCGCCGGGAATTTTTATTTTATCACCGATCTTCAAACCTGTGAGCGACACCATTGCATTTTTGTCCAGCACGTTCAAGCCGGTAACCTCAATACCCGCGATGGTATATTCTGCCGGGTTGGCATAGTTCAAATTATTTTCTGTTGCACCGGTTGTATTACCACGCTTTCTGAATTGAGCCCAGGTGTTAGCTGTAATACCAATCAGGATAATCAGAAATAAAACTTTCTTCATCAACTTACAGGATTCAATTGTTCGCTTGTCTTTCCAAATCTTCGTTCGCGTTGCTGGTACGACCAGATGGCTTCATACAAATGTTCTTTTCTGAAGTCTGGCCAAAGTGTGGGTGTGATGTAGAGCTCTGTATAAGCGATCTGCCATAACAAAAAATTGCTGACACGCAGCTCTCCGCTGGTGCGTATCAACAGCTCTGGATCTGGGATGCCTGAAGTCTCCAAATAGTTTTCAAAAACCTTCTCATTAATTTCTCCGGGGTTCACTTTTCCTGCCTTCACGTCCTCAGCCATCTTGTTGATCGCCTTTAGAATCTCCCAGCGACCACTATAGCTTAGCGCCAGGTTCAGAATCATACCTTTGTTATTCTTGGTTTGATCCATCGCCCATGCGAGATTTTTCTGACAGTCTCCCGGTAGATTGGAGATCTCTCCTATCGTTGAAAGTTTTACCTGATTTTCCTGTAGTGTACCAACCTCAGCCTTCAGTGTACTCACAAGCAGTTCCATCAGCCCATCCACTTCAGCTTTGGGTCTGTTCCAGTTTTCTGTTGAAAAAGCGTATAAGGTGAGATACTTTATGCCAAGCTCTCCGCAGCCCTCCGTCACGTCTCTTACAGCTTGAACCGCATTGCGATGACCGAAAATTCGCAGCGCGCCTTTCTTTTTCGCCCAGCGTCCGTTACCATCCATGATAACGGCAATGTGTTTCGGCAAATTATTTAAGTCGATATGTTCTTTTAGAGAAGCCACAGGAGGCCAAAAGTAGTAAAAAGGGTATTGGGTTAAAAGCGCTGAAAGCGTTGTACTACTATTTGTATGGATTTTTAGGACAAGGGATGTCGTAAAACGTTCTTGTGATGCTGATACCTAGAAAATAGTAGACATCATTATCGTTCGGATTGCCATACTTAAAGTTTTTGTAGCGTTGATCACCGGCCGAAACGTTGTCGAGGTAATCAAAAAATGTTTTCCGAACACCAAACTCCAAACCGAAATACCACTTGGGTGTATATACATACTTAATGCCCACGCCAAACGGAATCACCGCCTGCACGTTACTGTACTCAGCTGTTTTCTCGGCATTGCCCGAAAAACTGAACAACCCAAGACCACCAAAAAGATATGGAGTAAAACGAACAAAACGTTTGGTATCACGCCAGTTTAAAAAATGATACTCCATCACCGTAGAAGCCTCCATGACGAACAGGTCGAATGAAGCATCGCGCTTTGACGCGAAGGCATCGATCGGTTTTTCGGAAGCACTCAACTGGCCCCCCGTGAGCGCTGCACGGAAGCTGACAACATTGCTGAGGTTGGAGCGATAGAAGGCTGTTACTGCCGGCCTTGAATATTTAAAGTTGTACGTTCTTACCAGATCTCCGGTATAGTTGAATGTTCCTATTCCAAATCCTACTTCGGAGCGTTGAGCCAAGGCTGTTACTGCACTTAGCAAAATTATTCCAACTACTATAGACAACCGGCTGGCAAAAATCATCATCTGAATTTAGCTCTATGGAAAGATTTACCTAGTATATATGTAAGCTTTATCGATGTCACCATAAATATATCTTTGTCATTCTTGCTACCTCTCATGTTTGTATTGCCTTTGGCATCGGTATATTCTTCACCGTAGCCAGACACTACATTATAAGATTGTCCGTCTCTACCAACATACGTATGATCGCCCGGTAATATTTCACCGGTTCTATAAGACATCGCTTTCGCGAGTTCGTTGTTACCAAATACGCCCAGATCTACATAGCTCTTGCTTACATCATCGATGTAGTCTGTGAACAAGTACCTGAACCCGATCTCTGCAGAAAGGTCAAGCACTTCGTTGAGTCTAAAACGCGCGCCAATACCAAATGGTATAGAGATCTGAATTCTTTTATAAGGTTTTATTCCGTAGTTGGCGTCACCCTCCTGAAGTGTAGAGTGTTGACCCTCGGTGCCGAGCGGCTGAAGATCTATCCACTTACCCGCTTCAGGCAATGGATTACCCTGCAGATCGGTGTCTGGCGCCTGAGCCTGTGGGTTATGATGGAACACAGCAATACCTGCACATGCATATGGAGTCCAAGCAACGCGACTGATGTAGGTCGCCTGGTTTTCAAACAAGTCCATGCTGGCAACAACCGAAAGTTCTTTTATGCGATTACGGAAAGAAAGATTTCTCTTGAATCGATAGATACCATTATCAAGATCACCCGGATCTGCAGACTCAATATCAGCACCTTTTAACGTTCCATACATGAAGGAAGCTGTCAGTGTATAACGTGGTCCAAAGCGATGTGCAAAGGAAAGACCTATAGCAGGTCGTGTAAATGAAATGTCAGTACTGAAACGATTTGGTTTTGGCGATAGGTCTCCGTAGTAATTCAAAGCGTTGATGGAAACACCAACCATGCTATACACTTTTTCTTTACCGAACCAGGATTTACGACCGCGGTAAGTCATCATTCGCTTATTGTTTCTCTTGATTGACCGGCGGTTCATTTGGGCAATGGCGTCCTCCGCTCCGAGCGCGAATACGAATGTGATTAAGACCAAGAATAGCTTTCTCATGAATAAGTCTATAGATCAGTGAATTACAAAAGTAAATATTAATTCCGAATGTCTAACCCCCAGTTTAGTTTTTGACGAAGCGTTTTGAAGTAATGTTGACCCTCTAATTGTATCAGTTTTACCTTAAAATCGGCTTTCGATACCCTTAATTTAATGGTTGCATCAACAGAAGCCACACGTGAATCGAGTGATACTAAAAATTTTTTGCTTCTTCCTTCAACACCGAAAGTAATTTCAGATTCATCGGCCACTACGATGGGACGAACCGTAAGATTATGCGGACTAACAGGTGTTATTACAAAATTACCGGAACGTGGAAATATCAATGGACCACCACAACTTAATGAGTAACCGGTTGAGCCGGTTGGTGTTGCTACTATAATTCCGTCTGCCCAATACGAATTTAAAAACTCACCGTCAATATAGGTATGGATGGTGATCATCGAAGAACTGTCTTTCTTTACAATGGTAACATCGTTCAACGCGAAGTTGAGATTGCCGAATACATCCTGATTGGTTTCAAGCTTCAACACAGAACGCAAATCAATTTTGTAATTGCCTTCGCATACTTTCGTTACAGCCTGCTCTACTTCTTCTTTGCTGTTGGTTGCCAGAAAGCCCAGGCGCCCCGTATTTATACCCAGCACCGGAATTTCTTCTTTACCTATATGCGTTACTGAATCCAGCAACGTGCCATCACCACCAACACTCACCATGGCGGTGACACCGGTAAGCGGGTCGCCCGTGTTGAAAGTATCAAACTTGATATTTTTAAAACCCGGAGTACGGAGGTACTTGCTGAATTTTTCTGAAACCAGGATCTCGGAATTGTACTGCTGCAAGACTTCAAAAATACGGGCAATAAAGGGTGCTGTCTGGCGATTGAATTCCTTTCCATGTACAGCAATGCGCATGACGTTCTGGTTTAAGTTTTCGTGTGAAGTCTTCTTTTCATCTTAAAGATAGAAACGCCAGACAACGGAACAAAAACTTAGCGATGCTTAATGCAACGCAATCGTTACTTTTATTTCAAAACTTTGTGATTAGTCTTTCTTCAGGAGTAAAGAAGCCCATGTTTCGCGCTCATCGCGACTGACTTCTTTCAAATTATAGGTTGAGCCTTCTTTTAACAGGTCCGCTATATCATGGGTATAAAATCCGCTTAATAAAAGTAAACCTCCCGGAACGAGATACTCCTGGTATAGCTTTATCTCTTCCAGCAAAACGTTCTTGTTGATGTTTGCCAGAACGATGTCGAACGTACCGCTGATATTTACTTCGCTGAGTTTACCTTGCTGCAGAGAGATGTTGTTACAGTTATTTACTTCAATATTCTCCTGGCCGTTAACAACGCTCCATTCATCAATATCAAATGCTACAACTTCTTTTGCACCACGCTTCGATGCCATGATGGAAAGTATAGCGGTTCCACAACCAGCATCCATTACTCGTTTGTCCTGATGATCAATATCCATCTGCGCCTTCACCATCAGGTATGTGGTTTGGTGATGACCTGTTCCGAACGACATCTTCGGAGTGATGGTAATTACATAGGGATATTCTTTGTCGATCTTGTGGAACTCGGCACGGATCAAACATCTGTCATCAACAATAATGGGTTGATAACTTTTCTCCCACTCTTCATTCCAGTTTTGTTTCTCGATACGATCCTGGTAAAAAATGAGTGGAGTCTGATCGCTATACCGGTCTTTTATATACTGCAGTTGTTCCTTATCAAACTTCTCCAGTTCAACATACGCTTCGAATCCTTTATCTGTTTCCATAAAAGTATCGAAGCCCGCCTCCGCGATCTCGGCCATCAGGATTTCAGCAAAATCAGAATTGCAAATTACTTGGAGGCGGGTATAGTACATAGTTGAAAAATCGAATTACGCGCCTTTAATAACTTCTGTAAATTCTCTTGACTTCAGTGATGCTCCACCTACAAGGCCACCATCTACATCGGGGCAAGCGAAAAGCTCTTTTGCGTTGGCAGCGTTAACACTACCTCCGTATAAAATGGCAACTGCATCTGCAACGGACTGGCCATACTTCGAAGCAATGTGTTTACGGATCACTTCGTGCATATCCTGCGCCTGTTGTGCCGAAGCTGTTTTACCAGTACCAATGGCCCACACCGGTTCGTAAGCAATCACAATTGTTTTTATAACATCACCACTCAGGTGGAATAAACTTTCTTCAACTTGTTTTTTTACGAGCGCTTCATGTCCGTTGCTCTCGCGTACTTCAAGCGGCTCACCGCAGCAGTAGATAGGAATCAAACCATGCTTCAGCGCTACATCAACTTTCTTCGCCAGTAATTTTCCATCTTCACCAAAGTACTGTCTGCGCTCACTGTGACCCAGAATAACATACGGTACACCGAGTGATTTCAGCATAGGAGCCGATACTTCACCGGTATATGCACCAGACTCATGCTCGCTGCAGTTCTGCGCACCTATAGCTATACGGTTGTTGTTACCTAATTGGTTTTTGATGGGTAACAGGTAGGGAAACGGAACACAAAAAATTACTTTTACATCACCCTTTACTTCATCGGCAACCATACCTGTTATTTCAGACGCAAGTATATTTGCTTCTTCGAGTGTCTTGTTCATCTTCCAGTTACCGGCTACAATTTTCTGGCGCATAGTGTTTTGATATTAAGGTTGAATTTTTTCTAAAGGCTCCAAAGATAGGATTAGAAAGCTTAAAGTTAAAAGCAGAAGTATAAAGCTTCCGTTTCTATCTTCTCTCCGGTTTATAGTGCGACTCTTTAAAGAGTTGCTGTGCATTGGCCGTGTTCATAAGCTGAGGCAGTGTTACATCCGGATGTGACTCCATATATTTGTTCACGATGCGCCAGCCTACCCATTGTCCTATTCGTCCCGGACACTTTTCACCAACCTGGATCGTAACGGGGCGCTCGCCCAGGTAATCTTTTTTTACAACGTGACTTGTTGCAAACAACACGTTACTCTCTATGAAGCGCGCCCAGATCAGATCTTCATTCGCGCGCGAGCCTCTTATTTCCTCAGGAGTATACCATATCAATGTACTGTCGGGTGTACAGGGCAGCATGTGTTTGGCAAAGTAAAATGCCTTGCCATACGCCACCATATCAGCCAGCACCGTTTTATCCTTCATATCGGTTCTGTTGAACTTGCCATCTATACCATAGATAAGCATAGCCGATGGAAGGATATCATCGGGATCGTACTTCCGCAATATATAGTTATATACATTCTTCGGGCGATACTTGGCGCCTCGGCCCAAATAAAAATCAAGACTTACAATAATGAGCGAGTCTGTTACGAGCATATCCGTATCAAGGCCAGTAATTATAGTTTGGATACGCGGGGGCGTAAAGTCAGGATAATAATATTTTACATTGGAGAACGCTGCTTCAAACTCAGCTTTCAATCCGGAGCCCTCACCAAATACACGTTTTGTTTCAGACAATAATGTATCGAAGTGGGGGTTGTTAAATCGGCCGTATAGCTCATCAAGAAAAACAGAGTCGCCCGGGTATTCGGTTCTTCTGAACATATAGTCGCGGATCAGCGGTTGCTTTGTAAAGAATGCTACCAGGGCATCTTTACTTTTTATATTCACGATGGAGTCCTGAAGCTGCTCGAGTGTTACCGTTACTTTACTGCCGGATGTTTCCGGTTTAAAGACACATTCGTCCTGCTCATCCTTTGTACAACCGGCTGCCACGAGTATAAGCAATACAGCAGCGAGCAATGATCTGTTCATGTGTTTACGTTCTTAATTTGCTGCGAAGATCGAATTTTTTACAACATGAAGAACAACGGGTAAGCTTTCGCTTTATTTCGCATCAAACGTTAATACATCGGCAGGAGTATTTTTGGTAAGACGAAGGCTCTTTACCTTACCGCGCACCGTTACGTGCACCAGGTTCGATTGATCTTCATGCGTTTCCATAATGATGTTGTTCATCACCTGGATCGCCTTCCATTTTTTAACGTTGCTCACTTCAATGAAAAAAATAAAGGCTTCTCCTTCTTTCTCGTGACCGAGGTATTTTATCTTCTGTGCTTTTTTATCGAGCGCTATTTTCAAATGTTCTTCCAGGTAAGGCGTCATGATCTGATCCAGGGTAACGCCTTTTGGCTCCGTGATATCAAGCTCGGGTTGATTCAGTCTGTTGCGCATGGTTAATTCGAGGTCGTCAATAAACACACGCATCATAATCTCCAGCGCTTTGTCCTTTTCATCGTACTCTATTTCAGTTACTGAAACGTGAAGCGGGTGCAACATCAGCGCAAAGGCAATGCTGTGAACAAATGACAGAATGGAAAATGATGTGATCATGAAAATGTTAACTGAATCGTGGAATCGAAAGGTCCAAAAATAATACCGAAAAAAAGAAATCGGATACCGGTCATGTACAGATTGCCCAGATAAACACGGTCGATCGGGAGAACCCCACCCCCCATAAAATACCTAATCTGTTTTTCGAAATTATCTCCTATACTTGTGGCCTTTTTAATTTTTTCATTTCATTAATTATGAGCGAGTTTCAACTCTATTTTGGGTTAGGGAAGGATCACATACTGGACTATGCTAATGGCTATGATCACATTTTATTTGTAGTGGCACTGTGTGCACTATACCTCATGCGCGACTGGCGGCAGGTGCTGATCCTGGTTACAGCTTTTACAATAGGGCACTCCATCACGCTGGCATTATCAACACTCGAAATTGTTACGATCAAGGCCGAGCTTATCGAATTTCTTATACCTCTTACTATTTTTATAACGGCAGGGTCTAACCTGTTCAAGAATGAAGAAAATTTATCGGGCAGACCTGTTCAGCTCAACTATTTCTTTGCTGCATTTTTCGGATTGATACACGGCCTGGGCTTTTCAAATTATCTGAAAAGTATTTTGGGTAAAGATGAACGAATTATATCACAGCTATTGGCCTTTAATCTCGGGCTGGAGGTAGGCCAGATAATTATTGTTGCCATCTTTTTAACGGCCAGCTTTCTTTTGGTGGATTTGTTTGGCGTGAACCGCAGAGACTGGAAGATGGTTATTTCATCTGCAGTAGCCGGCATCGCTTTGATGTTAATGAAAGAAAAAGCATTTTGGATTGAATAACTCTTATAACCTATATGAAGCGTGTTTTTAAAATTTCCCTCCTTCTTGTCATAATGCAGACGGCATGGGCACAGGAAACTCCACGGTGGCAGGGCAAGTTCGAGCAGCTCGATCAACAGCTGCCAACTCCGAATGAGTATCGCTCAGGCTCCGGGGCACCAGGTCCTAAATACTGGCAACAGAAAGCCGACTATGTTATCAGTGTAGAACTGAATGACGACAATCAAAGTATAACCGGATCTGAAACGATAACCTATCACAATAATTCGCCTGATGTATTGCGTTACCTGTGGCTTCAGCTTGATCAGAATAAACTTGCTGAAGATAACATGACGCAAAAAACAAGAACCAATACTTTGCGCGATTCCATCGATGCCAAGTCTGCAGGTTCTGCCTATAATCTTTTTGATTTTGATGGTGGATTTAAAATCAAATCGGTGAAAGATGCTGCCGGTAAAGATCTCACGCACCTCATCAACTATACCATGATGCGTATCGATCTTCCACAGCCTCTCAACCCCGGACAGAAATATACTTTCTCTATCGACTGGTCTTATAATATCAACGATGGTGTTCGTGTTCGTGAGCGCACGCAGTATGAATACTTTCCGGAAGACGGCAATTACTCTTACGTAATTGCACAGTGGTTCCCACGCATGTGCGTGTATGATGATTATGAAGGATGGCAGAATAAACAATTCCTGGGACAAGGAGAGTTTGCTTTACCTTTCGGTGATTACAAAGTAAAGATCACGGTACCGGCCGATCACATCGTAGGTGCAACCGGTCAGCTTAAAAATGCTGAAACAGTTCTTAACAAAACACAACTCGAGCGACTCGCAAAAGCTAAGACTTCTTTCGACAAGCCGGTAATTATAGCAACACAGGATGAAGCCGTACAACGTGAGAAAACAAAATCGAAAGAGAAGAAGACATGGGAGTTTCACGCGGATAATGTGCGTGACTTTGCTTTCGCTACATCCCGTAAATTTATATGGGATGCACAGGCTGTAAAGATTGGCAGCAAGACACCACTGGCCATGTCGTATTACCCGAAAGAAGGTAATCCGCTATGGGAGAAAGAATCTACCAAAGCCGTGAAGAATGCATTGGAAGTATACTCTCGCATGACGATCGATTATCCATACCCGGTCGCTATATCTGTTCACGCTGCACACCAGGGCATGGAGTACCCGATGATCTGTTTTAACTATGGTCGTCCGGCGAAAGATGGTTCCTATACTCCGGCTGTACGCAAGGGTATGATTGGCGTTATTGTGCACGAAGTAGGACACAACTTCTTCCCGATGATCATCAACAACGATGAGCGCCAGACTACCTGGATGGATGAAGGTATAAATACATTTGTACAGTTAGTAACAGAGATAGAACGCTACCCGGATATAGATTTCGACAGAGGTAAACCTGCTGCACTGGTTCCCTATATGAAAGGCGATCGCAGCTCGATGCGTCCATTGATGGTGAACTCCGAGCAGGTAATACAATTCGGTAACGAGCAATATGCAAAAGCAGGAACAGGTTTATTCATGCTGCGCGAAACTATAATGGGTCGTGAGTTATTTGATAAAGCCTTTAAAGAATATGCAAACCGCTGGGCCTTTAAACATCCAAAGCCTGCAGACTTTTTCCGTACCATGGAAGATGCATCGGCTGTAGACCTTGACTGGTTCTGGAAAGGCTGGTTCTATACTACAGATGTTTGTGATCAATCTATAGACCAGGTGAAGTGGTTCAAGATGCGTAAGGAAACGAACGATCCTGAAACGAAAACTCCGAAGGTAAAACAAGGCGATCTCAACGCGAAAGGCGAGAATAAATTCGACAACTTCAACAATGGTCCGGAGCCATTTAGTTTAACGAATACCGATCCGCGTATGTATGGCGAGTTCAGAAGTCAGATCGATGACAAAGCGATCATGCAGAAACTCGAGAACAAGAATATATATGAGGTTACGTTGAGCAACAAAGGCGGACTGGTGATGCCGGTAATTATCCAATGGACCTATAAAGATGGATCAAAAGAGATCGAACGTATACCAGCTGAGATCTGGCGCATCAACGAAAACAAAGTGACCAAAGTGTTTGTTAAGGACAAGGAAGTAACAGGCATCGTACTGGATCCACAACAAGAGGTCACCGACATCAATGCGCAGGACAACGTGTTCCCTAAATCACAGTCCGCTTCCAAATTTGACGAATTCAAAAAGAGAACAAACTAGAGAATCGTTATAAGTTATCCGTTAATCGTTATTAGTAAATACGATTAATGGATAACGAATAACTGACAACGGCAAATTCAAATCATGAGAGTATTACTTGCTATTATATTTACTTGTGTGTTGCTTCATGCTTCAGCACAAACTCCGCAGCAACAGGCGTGGAAAGGAAAATTCGAGCAGCTCGATCAGTTACTGCCAACACCAAATTCATATCGCACAGGTGCCGGTGCACCGGGTCAGAATTACTGGCAGCAACGTGCTGACTATGTGATCAACGTAGAGGTTGACGACAAAACACAATTACTGACGGGCTCTGAAACCATTACCTATCATAACAACTCACCGGAAACATTAACATTCCTCTGGCTTCAGCTTGATCAAAATATACTCGCTGATAACAACATGACATCACAAACCAAAACAGGTGTTGTGAGAGACTCTGTGCCGGCAGGTTTTTTCAACATGATGACCGGTGTAAAAACTTCCGACTATAAAGGAGGCTACAACATTAAGTCGGTAAAAGATGCAACGGGTAAAGCACTTCCCTATACCATCAACAATACGATGATGCGTGTAGATCTTCCGGCTCCGCTTAAGACAGGGGAGAAATTTACTTTCGCGATTGACTGGAGCTATACCGAGTATAACCGCCAGATCTTTAACCAACGGGGTGGCTACGAGTATTTCCCGGAAGACGGCAACTATGTATATACTTTCGCGCAGTGGTTCCCACGCATGTGCGTATTCGATGACTACGAAGGCTGGCAGAACAAACAGTTTCTCGGACAAAGCGAGTTTGCGCTCGTGTTCGGTAACTATCGCGTGCGCATCACGGTACCTGCTGATCATATTGTAGGCGCTACCGGTACTATACAAAATCCGAAAGATGTATTGAGCAAAGAACAGATTGAGCGTTTCGAAAAAGCAAAGAAGGCTTTTGATAAACCTGTATTCATCGTTACGCAAGACGAAGCTGTTCAAAAAGAAAAAACAAAGTCAACGAAGAAAGCTACGTGGGAATTTTATGCTGAGAACGTACGCGACTTCGCATTTGCTTCTTCACGTAAATTTATATGGGATGCACAGGCTGTGAAGGTGGGGGACAAAACACCGCTTGCCATGTCACTCTATCCGAAAGAAGGCAACCCGCTGTGGGAGAAAGAATCTACCAAGGCTATCAAGAATGCATTGGAAATATACTCTGAGCGTACATTCAACTATCCTTATCCGGTAGCATATTCTATTCACACGGCTAATCAGGGTATGGAGTACCCGATGATCTGCTTCAACGGTTCACGCCCTAACAAAGACGGTACATATTCACAACAGAAGCTCGTTGGTCTTGTACAGGTTGTCGTACATGAAGTTGGTCACAACTTCTTCCCGATGATCGTGAACTCAGACGAACGTCAATGGACCTGGATGGATGAAGGGTTGAATACATTTCTTGAAAAAGAAACGGTTCGTGTTCGTTATCCGGAATTATATAGTACACATGGTACACCGAAAGGAATTATACCTTTCATGAAAGGTGACAAGAGCCAGATGCGTCCGATCATGAGCAACGGTGACGATATGCGCTACAACGAGTTTGGTGCTAACGGCTACACCAAGCCTTCTGCAGCGCTCACATTGCTTCGCGAAACCGTAATGGGTCCGGAGTTATTCGATAAAGCTTTCAAAGAGTATTCAGAGCGCTGGGCCTTTAAACATCCGAAGCCTGCAGACTTTTTCCGTACCATGGAAGATGCATCGGGTGTTGATCTCGATTGGTTCTGGAGAGGCTGGTTCTATAGCACCGACAATGTAGATGTAGCGGTTGATGAAGTGAAGTGGTTCCAGTTAAAGAACGAGCAGATCGATCCGGAAAAGAAAAATATCAAAACGAAGAAAGGCGACCTTACTGCAGAAAAGAACACCGGCAAAAATGCCAACGACTTCAGCAGCGGACCAGAACCGTTTACCATGTTGAATACATCTGACCAGATGTATGGTGAATTCAGAAGTCGCATTAACGATGCTGACATCCGTAAAAAACTGGAAGGCAAAAATATATACCAGATCAAGTTTAAGAATGTAGGAGGTCTTGTAACGCCACTGGTTATTGAGTGGACGTATAAAGACGGCTCTAAAGAAATAGAGCGTATACCAGCCGAGATCTGGCGTATAAATGAAAACGAAGTCGTGAAGGTTTTTGTGAAGGAGAAGGAAGCTGTAAACATCGTGCTCGATCCTAATTTCGAGTTGGCTGATGTTGAAATGAACAACAACGTGTTCCCGAAAAAGACTACAGAATCACGCTTCGATCAGTTCAAGAAAAATAATTAGTGCAGCAACATTTGCTCTGCAGGTATAGAAATATAGTCTTGTAAAAAACTGCCGGGCATCTGCAGTATACGCTTGACGAAAAGAATTAAGCCATCCTTGTAAAAAAGGATGGCTTTTTTATTTAATTAAACTGATCTTTCAGATAAACTCATTAATCGACTATATGAAATCCCTTCGTATCATTTTACCAATGCTTTTACTGGCGGCATTCGCGCACGCACAGGATGCCAAGCAATGGAAAGGAAAATTTGAGCAGCTTGATGAATTGTTGCCCACACCAAACGAATATCGTACAGGCTCCGGTGAGCCTGGCGCCAAATACTGGCAGCAGCGAGCCGACTATACCATCGATGCAGAAATCGATGAACCTACCAATACATTGAAAGGTAAGGAAACCATTACCTACTACAACAACTCGCCAGAAACGCTAAAGTATCTCTGGCTGCAGCTCGATCAGAACATCAACAAGAAGGGTAATGAAGATTTCGGAAGTTACTTTGGTCCGGTGCGCGATTCTATACCGACACTGCACATGCAGTACCTGACACGGACACTCGAGTTTGAAGGTGGATATACTATACAATCGGTTACCGACAAGACCGGTAAAAATCTTCCGATCACCATCAACAATACCATGATGCGTATTGATTTACCGGTGGCTATAAAAACCGGTGAGAGCTATACCTTTAATGTTGCATGGTCGTATCCAATAACCGACCGGAGCAAGTTCCTGCTTTCACGCGAAGGCTATGAGTATTTTCCGGAAGATAAAAACAGTATATACCTGATCGCCCACTGGTTCCCACGCATGTGCCAGTTTGATGATTATGAAGGCTGGCAGAACAAACAGTTTCAGCGACTCGGCGAGTTCGCACTGGAGTTCGGTAACTATAAAATAAACATTACCGTTCCTGCTGATCACATTGTTGCCTCCTCCGGAACATTACTCAATGCGAAAGAGGTACTATCAGCAAAAGAACTCGAGCGGTTTGAAAAAGCTAAAGCATCATTCGATAAACCTTTTGTAATTGTTACCGAAGAGGAAGCGCGAGCAAAAGAGAAGATGCGGTCAACTGCTAAAAAAACATGGCGCTATCAGGCTGATAATGTTCGCGATGTAGCGTTCGCTTCGTCACGTAAATTTATATGGGATGCACAGGCCGTAAAGCTTCCAACCAATACGGTATTGGCCATGTCCTATTTCCCGAAAGAAGGGTTGCCGGTGTGGTCGGAGGAATCTACCAAAGCAGTAAAGAACGCGCTTGAAGTATACTCGAAATATACCTTTGACTATCCGTATCCCGTAGCTATATCTGTAAACACGGCTAACCTTGGTATGGAGTTCCCGATGATCAGCTTCAACGGTGGTCGTCCGCGCAATGGGCAGATGAGTGAAAACGGAAAAGCCAGTATGATCGGTGTAATTGTTCACGAAGTAGGACACAATTACTTCCCGATGATTGTAAGCTCAGACGAACGCCAGTGGATGTGGATGGATGAAGGACTGAATACATTTTTACAGACACGCACCGAGATGGAGCGCTATCCTAATTACCACCACACCGTTCCGCAAGATATAGTGCCCTATATGAAAGGCGACAAGAGCGTGATGCGCCCTGTGATGAATACATCTGACAATGAAAGACTCAACGCATTCGGTGCTAACTACTATGAAAAACCGACAGTAGCCCTAACGTTGCTTCGCGAAACCATTATCGGTAAAGATCTTTTTGATAAAGCCTTCAAAGAATATGCAAACCGCTGGATGTATAAGCATCCGCGTCCGGCAGACTTCTTCAGAATGATGGAAGAAGCAACGGCTGTAGATCTCGACTGGTTCTGGAGAGGCTGGTTCTTTACTACCGATAATGTAGATGTATCGGTAGAGGATGTTCAATGGTATAAACTTACCGCGCAGCAGCCCAACATCGAGAATAAAACGAAGAATGTAAAAGCAGGCGATCTCAATGCAAGCGCATCCGGCAAAGCTGTAGCCGACTTCAGCAAGGGACCAAAGCCATTTACCATGTTGAACACACCGGATAAAGCATACGGTGAATTCAGAAGCCGCATTGATGATAACGCTGTCCGGCAGAAACTGGAAGGCAAGAATATATATGAGGTGAAGTTCAAAAACAACGGAGGCCTTGTTACTCCGCTTATCATTGAGTGGACCTATAAAGACGGCACCAAAGAAACCGAATATATACCGGCAGAGATCTGGCGCACCAATGAGAATGAAGCAAGCAAAGTATTTATTAAAGATAAAGAGGTCACCAACGTAACGTTCGATCCGAATGCTGCCCTTGCCGATGTAGACGAGAGCAACAACGTGTTTCCGAAGAAAGTTGCAGAATCAAAATTCGACCAATTCAAAAAGAATAAATAAGATCAATCTTTCCCGCAGTATATATCCGGTCACTTGAAATACAGTTGTCCGGTATAGATTGCGGGAAATTCATTTTTATATATACCCGCCCAAATGAGATTAAAATATACTATACCCTTGCTACTTGTTACCTGGCAATTGCAGGCACAGGTGGAGAAAAAAGAAGTTGGCAACCTGGTAATGGAAGGTATACCTGAAATACCTGCTTCTGTAATCGAACGGATGAATCAATACCAGAACACGCGTGGAGCAAGCTTTAGCAGCTGGAGTCCGGATGGTAAAAATATACTGATCAGTACACGCTTTGCAGAAACAGCACAGCTACATGTTGTCGATCATCCCGGTGGTGCACGCAAGCAGGTAACATTCTTCAAGGAACCCGTTGGCGGAGCAAGTTATTGTCCGGATGCTTCATACAAAGGCTTCATGTTTTCGAAAGATATAGGGGGTAACGAATTTTCGCAGCTGTTTTGGTTTGATATCGCTACCGGTAAATATGAAATGATTTCCGATGGCGGACGCTCGCAAAATTCATTGAGTTCGTGGTCGAATAAAGGCGATCAGTTTATCGTAGTGAGTACACGCAGAAATGGTAAAGATTACGATCTATACCTGAGCAGCATGAAAAATCCGAAGGAAGCAAAATTAGTATTGCAGCGCGAAGGATCATGGAGTGCGTTGGATTGGTCGCCTGACGATAAGAAAGTTCTTGTCTCTAACTATATATCGGCCAACAAATCATTCCTTCATATTCTCGATCTGGCGAGCGGCAAGCTTGAACAGATCAATCCTTCGCAGGAAGAAATCGCTTACGGCAGTGCAGTGTGGTCAGCCGATGGTAAAGGTATATTTGTTGTCAACGACCAGGGTGGCGAGTTCAGTGTACTGAAATACTATGATGTAGCTTCAAAGAAATTTACACCCATAACGGCTTCTATCCTATGGGATGTAAATAGTATCGCGGTAAACAAGAACCGCAGCACACTGGTATTTGATACCAATGAGAATGGCGTTGCCAAACTATACCAGCTTAATACATCTACGTTAAAATATACTGCTATACCGGGTATACCTACGGGCGTTGTAGGCGGTATAGAATTTCATCCGGACGGCAAACAAATCGGTTTGGTAATCAATACACCCCAAACACCAAGCGATGTGTTTTCAATAGACCTCACCACGAATAAACTTACGCAGTGGACTTTCAGTGAAGTGGGCGGATTAAACACCAGTACATTCGTTGTGCCTTCCCTGGTGGAGTACGAAACATTCGATAAAGTTGATAACAAGGCGAGAAAGATACCGGCATTCTATTATAAGCCTCTGAACGCTTCAGGAAAAATTCCGGTGATCATTAATATACATGGTGGTCCTGAAGGACAGTCAGTGCCTGTGTTCAGTCCCTTCATAGCGTACCTCACCAACGAGCTCGGTATAGCTGTGCTCTCACCAAACGTGCGAGGTTCATCCGGTTATGGTAAAACATTTCTGAAACTCGACAATGGTTTCAAGCGAGAAGAATCGGTTAAAGACATTGGTGCGTTACTCGACTGGATCGCGAAGCAACCTGAGCTCGATGCATCACGCGTAGCTGTATGGGGCGGATCGTATGGCGGATATATGGTGCTCGCATCCATGACTAACTTTAATGATCGTATCAAATGTGGTATTGATGTGGTAGGCATCAGTAACTTTGTAACATTTCTGCAAAACACGGAAGATTACCGGAAAGATTTGCGCAGGGTAGAGTATGGTGACGAGCGCGATCCGAAGATGAAAGAGTACCTCCTCAAGATCTCACCAGCGAATAATGTCGACAAGATCACAAAGCCTCTGTTCATTATACAAGGTCTGAATGATCCGCGTGTTCCGGCTTCCGAGTCTGAACAGATGAAACAGAACATGCGAAATAAAGGTCGCAACGTATGGTATATGCTTGCCAAGGATGAAGGCCACGGCTTTCGCAAGAAACCCAACGTTGACTACATGCAATGGAGCGTTGTAATGTTCCTGCAGCAGAATTTACTGAAGTAAAAAATCGTCTATTTCATAGTCGGGAATGTCGAAGTAAGAAATGTTTACTTTTTCGACATTCCTTCTTTACGGTCACGCAAAACATACCCTATCGGCCAGATAGTATTCATTTCTACAGGTGAGTAGTAACGTATATTAAGCGCTTCAACGTCTCTATTCAGCAATTGATAGGTTTTGTTTTTAAATCTGACGTCTTATATTTACACCTTAACGCGGTTCGGAAGGGTCTTGTAGACCAAAATTTTTTTGACTGATTATCTTTGCCGCTCATATTTTTTAACCCACGCCCTCTGGGCAAAAAATGATTAAAACATGCAAAGACGCTGGTTAAGTTTTTTTGGCATCGCCATGATGATCGTAGCAGTAGTATTCGTGAACCGCTACTATCTCCCCTCTCTCACGGAACAAGAAGCTTCCTCTGATTCAGTAAGCTTCGATATCAAAATCAAAGAACCGAGCGTGCTGTATGGCATGGTGGTAGATGACTTCCTGGTGATTGAAGACAAAGTAAAACGTAACGAGCGCTTGGGCGATATCCTGGAAGCATACAACGTGCCTGCTAAACTCATCAACCAGGTATCACAACTTTCCCGTAATGTATTTGATGCGCGTAAAATCGCTGCCAATAAAAAGTATACGTTGATCTGCGATCAGGATTCCCTGAAGACAGCGAAAGCACTGGTATACGAACCGAACCCGATCGATTATATCATTTTCCGTTTCGAAGATTCTCTTACCGTAGATGTTTGCAAGCGTGATGTTATCACCGTTGAGAAAAGCATTGCCGGTGAGATCCGTTCCAACCTTTCTGAAACCATAGAAGAGCTTGGTATATCACACGAGCTTACCAACAAGTTTGTTGATATCTTCGGCTGGCAGGTTGACTTTCAGCGTCTGCAGAAAGGCGACAAGTTCAAACTGATCTATGAAGAGAGCCAGGTGGAAGGTGTTACCGTTAGCATCAACCAGATCAAAGCTATATACTTCGAACATTTCGGCAGCCCATACTATGCATTCCCGTTCGATCAGGGTGAAGGCATGAACTACTACGATGCTGAAGGCAAAAGCTTACGCAAAGCACTTCTCAAATATCCGATCGAATTTACCCGCATCAGCTCACGCTATACCATGAGCCGTTTCCACCCTGTTCAAAAGAGATGGAAAGCTCACCTGGGCACAGACTTCGCGGCACCTACCGGTACCCCTATACGCTCGGTTGGCGATGGTACGGTTGAAGAAGCACAGTATAAATCAAACAACGGTAACTACGTAAAGATCCGTCACAACGGTACCTATACTACACAGTATCTTCACATGTCGCGTATTGCTGATGGCGTTCGTGCCGGCACACGTGTTCGTCAAGGTCAAACCATTGGTTATGTAGGAAGTACCGGACTGGCTACCGGTCCGCACCTGTGCTACCGCTTCTGGAAGAATGGCGTTCAGGTAGATGCTTTGAAAGCAGACCTCCCTCCGTCAGAGCCTATTCAGAAAAGCCACATGCCGTCTTTCGAAAATGTAAAGGCCGACCTGACCAAGAAGCTTGACAGCATCGCGTTTCCGCAGCAGCGCGAGGAGCCTATCGCTTCGATTTAACTTTAACTTAAAAATCTTATTCAACGCTTTCGTTGAAGATGTAGTTTTCTCTGACTTTTTTTGTCAGAGAAGCGGAGCGATCCCTCATCTTCAATGAAGCGTTGTTTTTTTATATTCTTTTTACTCCTACCCTCCTGCCTCACCTTTGCGCAGAAGGTTGGCCTTGTATTGAGCGGAGGTGGCGCCAAAGGCATAGCACATGTTGGTGTTTTAAAAGCGCTGGAAGAAAACGAGATTCCCATCGACTACATTGTGGGCACTTCCATGGGCGGGATCATCGGTGGTTGCTATTCTGCCGGTATGAGTCCTGAGCAGATTGAACACATGATACTCTCACCGGAGTTTCTCGGTTGGGTAAACGGTTCGCCCGAACAAGGCTTTAACTATTTCTACTATAAGAATGATGTGACCCCAACATTCTTAAAGCTTACGCTTGATCTTGATTCTACTCTTAATTTTCAATTCAATACCAGTCTCGCAAAAGATGTATCGCTGAACTTTGCGTTGGCCGATCGCATGGCACAGGCCTCCGCTATATCCAGGAATAACTTCGATAGTCTCTTTGTACCGCTGCGCGTTATTGCAGCTGATATCTTTACTCAAAATGAAGTTGTACTCTCCAAAGGTTCGTTAAGCGATGCCCTTCGTGCTACGCAAACTGTTCCTTTCTTTTATAACCCCATTCGGGTTGATGGAAAGTATCTCTTTGATGGAGGTGTATATAATAACTTCCCGGTAGATATAGCACAACGCGATTTCAAACCCGATGTAATTATAGGAGTAAATGTATCTACCAAAATCTTTGATGAATATCCGTATGATAATGATGACAAGCTGATATCGCGATCGCTTCTCTTTATGTTGATGGATAAATCGGATCCATCAATGATCGGAGACAGCGGTATTTTTATACAACCCAATCTGAAAGGATTTACTTCCTTCGATTTTGCGAAAGCTAAAAGCCTGATCGATAGCGGATACGCACAAACCTTGCGACAGGTCGAAGAGATGAAAGCTAAAATTGCCAAGCGAAATACCTGCGAAGCTGTAGCGGAAAAACGAAATGCATTTAACAGCAGAAGTGTACCGATGGAGTTTAGCGGTCTCGCATTTAAAGGTTTTAATTCATCACAGCGTGCCTATATCCGCAAGCTCTTTAAGGTACATCCGGGCTCGAACAAGCCCCTATACTATAGCGATATAAAGAAAGGATACTTTAAGCTGGTAGCAGAAGATTACTTCTCGAATGTATATCCCGGTATACTATACGACAGCAGTACAAAGAAATTCAACTTTCAGCTTTCGCGCAGGCCCCAGCAAAATTTTCAGGTTGACTTTGGGGGTGTTATCGCTTCACGCGACATCAGCAATATATTTCTCGGACTCAACTATTATCACTTCGGGCGAACGCTCAAACACTACTATACCGCTTTTCAAACCGGAAGTTTTTATAAATCGGGTATTGCCGAAGTACGTATCGATTATCCGAACCAGCTATATATAGAACCGTTTGTTGAGTATAACAACTGGAACTACTTCGAGAATGGCGATCTGCTGAAAGATGTGTCCTCCACAACTACACCGACCGTGCTCTCGCGGATCAATCGAAAGTTTGGTATACATATAGGTATGCCTATCAAAGAATTCTTCAAATGTACTGTTGGCATCGAAGGCTTTAACAATACCGATCGTTATGTTAACGGAGATATATTTATCAGCACCGACACGTTGGACCTTGAGCGCATCAAAGGTTTTAAAGCCGGCTTTACTTTCTCGGCCAACACATTGAACCGGAAACAATATGCCTCCAGTGGTAAAGCGTATTCATTGGCAGGCGACTACTTCAACCTGTCGGAGTCCTATACGCCCGGCAATACTTCTATACACGATGGCAAGATGAAGTTCTACCATAAGTGGTTTCGGGTACGCGCCAGTGCCGAACAATACTTCAATGCTGGCTGGTTTCACACGGGATATGTAGCAGAGGCTGTCTTCTCCAATCAACCCTTCTTCCGTAATTACTTTGGTACCATTATCAATACCCCGGCTTTCCTTCCTTTACAGGACAGCCGGACCTTGATTCTCGAAAACTTCAGATCGTTTAATTATGTAGCAGGAGGTATACGCAACATCTTTACTTTGCGCACACGTGTTGATTTTCGTCTGGAAGGATACTTGTTTAAACCTTTTGATTATATAAAAGAAGGCAGCAACCAGGAGGCCTATATTAGTCGCGATATAAAATCGTTATTCTTTACCGGGTCTGCCGGCTTTGTATACCATGCTCCTATAGGACCGGTGAGCCTGAGCATTAACTATTACGATGATGATGAGAACCAGTTAGGCGTGCTCTTGCATGTGGGGTTTTTGTTGTACAACCGGCACTCGCTGGAGTAAAAGTTTAGCTGTCCATTTACCTTTCGTTATCTCTCATTCGTCTTTTTACTTGTCGATTGGACTTCATTATAAAATTTTTAGCTATGTTTAAAGTTCAATTTAACAGGCGCTCTGGCATGAAGCGAATTTTACTTACCCTCGCAGTACTCATCTCATTTACTCTTATCTCCAGTGCACAGGTTGTGCAGTGGGCATCTAAGATTGTAGAGTTTTCATCTGAGCTTACTCCTGTCCAGTACTCTGCGCAGCAGGCACTGGGTAAACCAAATGTACTCCCGGCCGGTGGACAAAGTCCTAACGCATGGGCTCCGGATAAACCCGGTCGTAAAGAATTTTTAAAGTTAGGATTTGCCAATCCGATCAGCATCCGCCAGATCGCTATTGCCGAATCACATAATCCGAGTGCTATCTTCCGTGTGCTGGTTTACGATGAAGCCGGTAAAGAATATGTGGTAAATACATTGAACCCGATGACGGTGCCACTGAAGGGAAGAATGCTGAACGTATTTATGGACGCCACGTCTTATAAAGTTGCTGCCGTAAAGATAGAGTTTGATGGTGCTGCCGTACCCGGATACTTCGGTATAGACGCTGTGGCGATCTCTGACTCAAACTATCCTATTATTGCCGATATACCGAAGATGCAGTTACTCGCGTCCGGTATACTTATCGAAGCGCTTGATAAAAATGTTAACAGTGAATACAGCGAACTTAATCCGCTGCTCTCGCCCGATGGCAAGACACTATATTTCAGCCGCAGAAACCACCCCGAAAATATAGGAGGCACAAGCGACAAGGAAGATATATGGTACTCTGAACTGGACTCGGCCGGCCGCTGGCAGCTTGCCAAAAACATGGGGGCTCCATTCAACAACGAAGGACCTAACTTTGTAAACACGATACAATCTGTTACGCCCGATGGCAGGTCTGCTATTATGGTGCTCGGTAATAAATACCTCGACAACGGCAAGATGCGTGCAGGTGTTTCCATCAGCTCGAATGTAGGGGGCTCGTGGAGCAAACCCGTAGCACTCAACATCGCGAACGACTATAACTTTAACGAAAAGGCTAATTACTTCCTTACCAATAATCGTAAAACATTGTTGATGTCAGTAGAGCGCGAAGACTCACAGGGTGATCGCGATCTCTATGTCAGTTTCATGAACAACGACAGTTCCTGGTCTCAACCACTCAACCTCGGCGATGTGATTAACACAGCGGGTGAAGAGTCTGCTCCGTTCCTGGCTTCGGATGACAAGACACTATATTTCTCATCCAACGGCTTTAGCGGTTATGGTGGTACAGATATATATGTATCGCGCAGACTTGATGACACCTGGACAAACTGGTCTGAACCGGAAAACCTCGGACCGGAAATCAACTCACCACTTGAAGATCTCTTCTTCAACATTCCTGCTAACAGCGACTTCGCATACTACTCGCGCGGTGTTACCGAAACCAACACCGACATATTCCGTGTGAAACTTCCGATCGTGAAAAATCCGGAGCCATGGGTTACTGTGAAAGGAAAAGTTGTTGATAAAACTACAGGCGATCCGCTCGGAGCCAAGATCATTTACGAGCGACTGCCGGAAGGTAAAGATATAGGTATAGCACAGTCTAACCCTGAAACCGGTGAGTACGAAATTCGTTTGCCGGCCGGCCACCAGTATGGTATACGCGCAGAGTCTGACGGTAAACTTTCCGAAAGTCAAAACCTGGACCTGCGGAATATAACTTCCGACAAAGTTATTGACGGTGAAGACTTCAACCTGTCGCCTATCGAAGTGGCAACGGTTAAAGAGAACGTAACCATTGTATTGAACAACGTATTCTTCGATTTCGATAAAGCTATATTAAAACCTGAATCATTTCCGGAGTTGAATCGTATAAGCGAGTTGATGAAGGAAAAGAGTGGCATGCAGATCACGATCTCGGGTCACACCGATGCCACCGGCCCTGAACAGTATAACCTCGGTTTGTCAGAGCGCAGAGCAAAAGCGGTTGTGAAATACCTCGTTGAAAAAGGTATATCCAATGACCGCATCACAACGGAGTACTTCGGTGAAAGTAAACCAACCGATACCAACGATACGAAGGAAGGAAGACAGAAGAATCGCAGGGTAGAATTCAGGATTTTGAAATTGTAATTTCATAACCAATGGTTCATACGTTTTTTACATTCTCCGTTGCATGTATACTCAGCATCAGTCTGGCATTTGGTCAATCTGCCGATTCGCTTATATATGCAGAGGGTAATATCATTAACGCAGCTACCAAAGAACCCGTAACGGCTCGCATCACCTATCAGAGCCTTCCGTACGGAAACAAAATGGGAACGTTGAATAACAACCGTTATTCATTTCCTCTTTTCGACAATGAAAAATACTCCATCATTGTGGAAGCACCGGGGTATACTACCGCCAAGTATTTAATCGACCCGGCTGAAGCAAATGGTAATAAAGTATTAAAGGATATAGAACTTACCACAGGTGCGCCTGCCAATGCCAGCAAACATTCTGTTGGCCATGTTATGCGTCTTGATAACGTGATCTTCCAGGTGGGCCGGTCCAAAATCAGTGAAGACTCGTATTCAGAACTGGATGTAGTGGTAAAGATGATGAAGGAAAATGCCACGATGGTAATTCAGCTCGAAGGACACACCGATTATCTCGGCGATGCAAAGGAAAACATGAAACTCTCCAAGGCACGCGTAGAAGCTGTGAAAGATTATATAGTATCGAAGAATATCAACAAGAGTCGTGTAAAGACAAAAGCATTTGGCGGAACCCAGCCGCTGTCACGCGATGATACACCCGAAGCGCACCGACTCAACCGCCGGGTAGAACTTCGCATTCTGCAGAATTAATAAGCTAATTTTTAAAGAGAAGAGAAGATCAGCTAAAAGCTGCCGGCACTGGCGTTTGCCTGTGTGTCCAATTTATACTTGCGTACGGTCTGTACTTTACGAATATAGTTTTCCTTGAGTGAAGGGTCCAGTTTACTTTCTGCCAGCGAAAGCAAAATGATGCGAGAGAACTCTTCGAGTCGCGGTGATCTATACTGCGCGGATGCTTTTTCCAGGTATGCTATCGAGTTAACCCACTGGTGATTGTTATAAGCTTTTATAGCCTGATTATAATATAGCAGGCCCAGCATTTCATCGAGGTTCACATCGTTATACAAATCAAAAGAAAAATGATAGTAACGTTTATCAGCATTCGCTTTCTGAATTTCATTCCGCCGGTATACATGTATACGCTTCTCTATCTCTGATTTACTGTCGGTAAAGCCGGTGGCCGGGTCTGTTGTTTCCAATAATACATCTCCGGCAGATGTCTCCACCATCAGGAAAATGTGATAATTCGTTTCGATAATTCGATAGGGAAACTCGAAATGATTGAGCAGTATAGCATATAGCGCTGTACCGGTGAGACAGTTATAATAACCTTTGTCCAGCAATTCATTGAAAGACGAATACTCTTTATAGTTGCGCAGAAAACGCTGGTGTGTTTTTGCGAAGAGGTAATTCAGAAAGGCCTTGTCGGTTTTAAAGCCATCCTTTTTTACAGAAAGTTTATCAACGAAAGCAAACAGTTCATCAGCAGTCGCGATTTGCGAATCAGTCGTGCTGTAAAGTTCAAGGTAATGGTGGAGCGAAGGGGTTGGCAGAGACGTAAATGTGACATCTTGTGCTAGCGCAAGTATTGGCAGAAAAAATATCAACACCAGTCCCTTCATGTTACGCCAATGTTAATTTACTGTTATCAAATTTAATATAAAAGTAACAGTAAGCAAGTATTCGTTAACGTTTGAGTAATGTCTGGCCGCTGATTGCGTGATTTTGACTGCCGGGATTTTTGCCCTACATTTAGTATATGCAGGCAGTCGCAGCAACAGACGTTAAAAATGAGATCCTGGAAGCGTTCAAACTTCAGCGCGAGAACCTGCATGTGCTTCGAGTGGAGCCTGTGCGACAGCGTAAGGTATATCTCAAAAAACTACGCGACTGGATTCATACCAATCGTACCGTCATTCATGAAGCTGCCTATAACGACTTCAAAAAACCCGCTGTTGAAGTAGATGGTACCGAAATCTTCCATGTACTCAGTGAAATCAAGCTCGCTGTTTCCTCTTTGGAAACATGGGCACAACCGCGCAAAGTAGATGCTCCCATTACCATGCTGGGTACGCGCTCCTATATACAGCCCGAGCCGCGTGGTATATGTCTCATTATATCTCCGTGGAATTACCCATTCAGTCTGGCCATCGGTCCGCTGGTATCGGCTATTGCTGCAGGCAATAGTGTTATACTCAAGCCATCGGAGTTAACACCTCATGTATCGGCTGTACTAAGTCGTATGGTAAAAGATATATTTCCGGCCAACCGTGTATCAGTATTTGAAG
>CBIHOZ010000008.1:0-81989 GCA_966211525.1 uncultured Chitinophaga sp.
TCGTTTTGAGGAGCTGAAAAAATTCATTCGGTTCGTGCTGAACAATGTAACTACACCACACAAAATTTCTGAATATCAACGAAACTGACCTTGCACCTATAGCGCTGGCAGACGAGCATCGTTTTGAAATATAGCTTTCAAACGAGTTACTATAGAGTATAAATGGATTGGTGGGGGTACACTAAAGCGGTACACCAGCCGTGCACGCCAGGCATTGATTGGCAAAGGAGTCGTACTCATCGAAGGCAGCACCCGGTTTGCCAAAGAGTGTGATGATGCGATCGATTCGAACCTGAGCGCCTGAATCAAGTACTATGAACATACCTTTTCCGGGAATCTCTTCAAGCTTGATAACGCGACCTATAACTTCATCCACAACCTGCTCTGCATTCCAGAAAAACACTTTTCCTGAAGCTTGCTTGGCGATCTGTTCCGTTATTACTTCCCGAAAATCATACGATACCGGAGTGTATGAGGTGTCCATAAGGCAATAGTATTTTAGTCTTAACAGTAGAACGGGTTTGTGCTGAATATAATTCACCTTAGCTGAAATAAACTGCATGCGTTTTCCCGCAGATTTACACAGATATACGCAGAATGGTTCTGAAACATATATAGCGTTATTAAATCTTTTCTGCGAAAGTCTGCGGCCTCTGCGGGAACCAGAACGCTATCGGAATGAGACTTCCCTGAGTTTGGTTTCTTCGAGGTCTACCAGGGAAAGATATTTACGGATGAGCTCTTCATCGTATTCCTGTTTTCGGTTTAGCTGGTGAAGGGCTTTTCGCTGCTCGTCAAGTAACGCTAAATATACTGTATGATATTGCACCAGTAAATCTCTGCTCACGGCATTAAACGCTACAACGTCTTGCTGAAATATAGTCAGGTCGTTGTGCAGTTTCGCTGACAGTATCCTGAGATGTTCATTCAATTGCTTCTCGCTGCCAACGGACTGCTCGAGAAACTGAAGAGATGTTTCCGTAATGGTCTTTCGAATGCTCAACTCCTGCTCCTGCTCGTGTTCTTCTGCTCCATTACCCGTTACTCCCAACTTCCGCATAACCCACGGAAGCGTCAACCCCTGAAAAACTAATGTCACAAGAATCACAACAAACGTAACAACCAATATCAGGTTTCTATAGGGAAAGGCTTGTCCGGGTTGAATAAGCACCGGTATAGATAGCGCAGCTGCCAGCGACACAACGCCACGCATACCCGCCCAACCAAATACAAATGGCATTCTCCAGCCGGGATTAGGATCAGCCACCGTAATGAAGTTTTTCATAAAGCGCGTAAACGCGGAAGCTCCCAACGTACAACAAATTCGTGTTACGACCAGCACGACTGAAATCACCAAACCATATAGAATGGCCTGCGTGAGACTAACTTCTTCTACTTCATGTACTATATAGGGAAGCTGAAGACCAATGAGTAAAAATACAACACCGTTCAGAATGAAGCCAATCGTAGACCACACATTGGTACCCTGCACGCGTCCCTGGTACGTGAGTACGATATGACGTTTACTTGATAACAGCAGGCCGCCGGCAACTACCGCGAGTACACCCGAGAAATGGAAACGCTCGGCAAAGTAGTACATGCAATAAGGTGCCAGAAAGCTGAGTATAATTTCAATACTGGGTGTAGTAGGCAACCAACGATATATAGCATAAAAGACAAGTCCTATACCTATACCAATCACCGTACCCATAATAATGACGAGGAAGAAACTTCCTACGGCATCAGACATATGAAATTGACCGGTAACAATGGCGGCCAGCGCAAATCGGAATACGATGAGGGATGAGGCATCGTTCAAAAGACTTTCACCTTCTACTATACTCATCAACACCTTCGGAGCTTTTACCTGTCGCATAATGGTTGTTGCCGATATAGCATCCGGAGGCGATACAATGCCACCCAGTAAAAAACCAAGTGCAAGTGTAAAGCCCGGTATAAGTGCATACGAAGCAAACGCTACTACACTTGAAGTAATGATTACAATGGGAAATGCGAAGCTCGTAATTACACGCCTCCACTTCCAGAATTCTTTCCATGAAGTTTGCCAGGCAGCTTCATATAGTAAGGGCGGAAGAAAAATGAAGAAGATGAGTTCCGGATCAATGGTAATGTGCGGGAAGATGTTCGTGAAACTAAGCGCCAATCCGCCTATTACCAACACAATAGGATAAGCAGTCTTTAGTTTACCGGCCACCATGATCAAGGCCACAATAATAAATATCAGGTAGATGTATTCGATAAAGATACTTTGCATACAGGTTCTTGAGACTAAAGATAACAAATGCGATCTGTACTCGCCATAAAGCTATGCTACAAAACTATTATCGAATACGGCCACCACGCCTATGTAAATCAAACCAATGCTTGCGAGATTCAAACAAGGAAAGAAAAACCAATCGTGAAAGAAAGTGGTATCCACTTGCAACTGACGGTTTATTTCAGGATCTTACCTTACCTAATTCAGTTGTCATGTCACAGAATAATACAATGCAGTTTTCCACCGGCTCACGATATGCCGTTCAGGCAACCATCGGCTCCGAGCTTGTCATCGTGTTCCTCGTGTTTTCGTTTGCTGCATCTTCGGGTGTTGTTGAGTACCTGTTGAAAGCGCTTCAGGTTATCGGCTATAGCAACATTGCATGTTTTGTTATAGTAAGTATATTCTTTGCTTACGTGCTTGGACGAAAGACGGGTATAGCGATTGATCAAAACACACGCAATCGTTTTTATCTTGGCTATAAAACAGGTTTACTCGTTACTATATACTCCACGTTAACAGCGTCACTCCTCGCCTTCGGTACAACCTTTATCACGACAGGTTTGCCGGCAGACTGGTTTATGCTATATATCGCCAAACCGCTTGTCTGGATGATCTGCCTGAGTTGCCTTCCGATATTAATTGCAGGTTCATGGTATGGCTATACAATAGCGAAATCTGCAGGTAAATAAGAAAAGAAGATTCTACGCCTGGCGGCATCCTGATCTCTATAAACCAGCATTTACAATACTTTCAAGTATAGCAGGCCGGTTTTCAACTATCCAGTGTTGCATACAGTTCATTATATGTTTCCACGAAGATTCGTTTCTATATCCTTGCGTCCATAAAATATATTCATGCTGGTATCCGGAATTTTGAACCTTTACCGGCCTTTCCGAGTTAGCCAAAGATCACGCCCGATTTGAAACTATGAATTTTACTCTACGCGTATGGCGCAACCGTTGAAGGAAAGACGGTTGGGACTTTTACAGGCAACCGCTATCAACATGACCGACATGGTCGGCATTGGTCCGTTTATCACCTTGCCTATGGTGATCAGCATCATGAACGGTCCGTATTTTTTATACGCCTGGATAGCCGGGGCAGTGTTGTCTATTATCGATGCGATGATCTGGAGTGAACTCGGAGCAGCATTTCCGCTGGCCGGAGGATCCTATAATTTTCTGAAAGAAGCGTACGCGAAAAAAGAAACAGGCAAACTGATGAGCTTCCTGTTTGTATGGCAAACGCTGATTCAGGCTCCGCTTGTTATTGCATCGGCCGCGATTGGTTTTGCATCATACTTCGCTTACCTCGTGCCCTTAACGTACTGGCAAAGTAAATGTATCAGCGGTGGTGTAGTTATACTGATCGTTGTTCTTCTCTTCCGCAAGATTGAAGACATCGGTAAGATCAGTGTGTTGTTGTGGATTGTTGTGATCGGCACTATACTGTGGATCATCACACAAGGACTCTCCTATGGAAATTTCCTGATGCCGCTTCAGACTATCAATGACGGGCTCACCATCAACCATGCCTTTGCTGCAGCTATAGGTTTTGCTTCGGTAAAAAGCGTATATAGTTACCTGGGATACTATAATGTTTGTCACCTGGGTGGTGATATTATTAATCCAGCCAGAAATATACCCCGCAGCATGTATCTTTCTATTGCCGGTATATTTATGCTATACCTGCTCATGAACATCAGCATTGTAAGCGTTATACCGTGGCATGAAGCAAAAGACAGCGAGTATGTGATCAGTCTTTTTATGCACCGCCTCGCAGGGCCGATGGCCGGCAAGATCGTTACGGGACTTATACTGCTGGTAGCATTTGCGTCTGTTTTTTCTGCAACACTTGGGTATAGCCGCATTCCATATGCTGCTGCCATGGATGGAGCGTTCTTCAAGGTATTTGCACGGGTTCACCCGAAAGGAAACTTCCCGTATGTATCGATCCTTTTCCTGGGTGCTGTGGCGTTTATATTCAGTTTGCTGTTCAGACTTAGTGATGTGATCAGCGCTATATTGGCGATGCGCATCCTGGTACAATTTATAGGACAGGCGGTTGGTCTGCTTTCGCTTACGAACACCAAGCGAAAAAACTTTCCCTATAAAATGCCTTTCTTTCCGTGGCCGGTATATATCGCTATCGGCATGTGGATCTGCATTCTGATTTCTACCGGTATAAAAATGGCAGCAGCCGGAACTGCGATTATCGGACTTGGTATTATTATATATTTTGTAAAGGCGCGATTGGAAAAGAAAGCAGCACTCAAAGTACTCGAGGACTAATACAGAAGTTTTAAAAAAAGATAACGGGCTATAGGTATATCATATCTATAGCCCGCTTGTTTTTAAAGCTTCGGCCGCTTACTCGGTGCGTAAACTCTTCACCGGATTCATCAACGAAGCACGAATAGCCTGGTAGCTTACGGTGAGTACTGTAATAAGAAGCGCACCTAAAACAGACACTGCAAAAATCCACCACGATGCTTCCGTATGATACTCGTATTGTGCGAGCCAATTGGAGATAAAGTAATACGCAATAGGCACAGCGAGTAAACTCGATATAAATACGAGTACAACAAAATCCTGCGACAACATCCTCCACAAGCCCGACACCGATGCTCCGAGTACTTTTCGTATACCGATCTCTTTGGTCCGTTGCTCGGCAACAAAGGACGCCAGCGCGAATAGTCCGAGGCATGAAATAAAAATAGCGAGAACAGCAAAGAAGGTAGATAGTGTACCCAAGCGTTTTTCAACACCAAACTTGCGCGCATACTCCTGGTCTACAAATGTAGGCGCCACCGGTAACGCAGGGTTTATCCGCTTGAATACAGCCTCGATCTTGCTTACCGCTTCCTGAGCATTTGCTGACGGATTAAGTTTTAGCAGAAATATATTCTCTGCCTCTGTTGAAAGATGAAACATGGAAGGTCGCACGGGTGCATAAGGAGATTCTACCAGCAGATCCTCCACTACACCAATAACGGTAAAGGCAACACCCTCCCACCGAATAATTTTTCCTACCGGATCTTTCAGTCCTATAAATTTTACAGCCGATTCATTGAGTATAAATGCGTTCGAATCCGAAGCAAACTCCCGCGAGAAATCTCTTCCTTCTTTAATGGTCCAGCGAACCGTTTTACCATAGTCATGAGACACTGCGTTATTCGGAAAGTCAACAGCCAGGCTTGGATCTTTACCTTCCCAGTCAAAACCACCGTTGCTGTTCCACACCGATGTTGTCGGACTTCCCGATTCCGCCATCTCTACAATAGCACCGGCAGTCACCAGTTCGTTACGCACCGCATCAAAATGTTTGTGAACTTCCTGCGTTACACCAACACTCACAAGACCATCTTTACTATATCCGATCGGCCGGCTCTGCCCATGATGAATCTGTTTATATACCACGATGGTACCAATTACCAGTGTTGTCGAAATAGTGAATTGCAATACAACCAAAGCCTTTCTCGGCAATGACGCATAGCGGCCCACGCGAAATGTACCTTTCAATGTTTTAACAGATTGAAACGATGAGAGGAACAAAGCCGGGTAACAACCGGCAACAAGTCCGGTGAACAGAGTAAAGACAACGCCCAGTAGCCAGAACGTTGGATTCAACCACGGCAACTCAATTCGTTTGTCAGCTACCGTGTTGAATGATGGCAGGATAAGTAACACCAGCAGAATGGAACACAGAAAAGACAGTGAAGCAATGAGCACCGACTCGCTGAAGAACTGTACCACCAGCTGCTTGCGCATGGAACCGATAGCCTTGCGTATACCGACTTCCTTCGCGCGTTTTTCGGAACGAGCTGTGCTCAGGTTCATAAAATTTATACACGCCAGCACCAGTACAAATGCACCGATGATACCGAACAGCCACACATTGGTAATGCGTCCACCGGTATTAACACCGGCTTTGAAATCAGAGTATAAACGCCACTTGTACATGGGGTGCAGAAATACGATCGGGTTATACCGTCTTTCATCATCACCAACTTTATTCAACTTGACATCGTGTATCTTCGCAGACAGCTTTTCCATGTCAGCCTGATCGCCAATCATCGCGAAGGTCCTTGAAAAATTACTGCCCCACGGATTCGTCATATTGCGCACCCAATCGTTCTGACTGAGGTATAGCGACCATGGCAGTATAAATTTCAGTTCGTAGAACGATGAACTATAGGGTATATCTTTATATACTCCGGTAACCGTAACATCCGCCCGGTTATCTAACCGCATTGTTTTACCAACGGGATCAACGTTATCAAAGTAAGTTTTAGCTACCGACTCAGAAAGCAGAATGGAATTCATATCCTTTAGTCCATCGCGTGTACCGCTTATCATTTCAAGTGTGAGCATGTGGGGCACTTCCGGTTCGAAATAACTTCCGGGTATGAGCAGCATCTTATCGCCCACTGTTAGAGTATGATCAAAGTTCCACGAAGCCTGCACTACATATTTGAAATCACTGCCATATACCGACCGGATTTCTTCCGCCATTACAGCCGGGTTTGCTTCTTGTGTTCCAACTTCACCGTTGAACGTTTGATGCTGCATAACCTGCGCGATGCGTTCATAATTCGCATGGTATTTATTGTATTGCAGTTCATCGTATATCCAAAGACCGATGAGTATGGCAACGCCCATGCCGACAGCCAATCCACCAATGTTGATGAATGAATAGGTCTTGTTCTTCCAGAGGTTTCTCCAGGCGACTTTGAAATAACTGGTATACATAGTATTCATTGGGTTGTTTCAAGGAAGGATGATAAAAAAGACGATACGGTTGCACCAACTACACCTTCAACTAATCGAATACTCCCGACTTTACTAAAAGTTACACGTTATTTCCCGTTTTTTCAATTGCCATCAATTCCGTATGGTCATTCATCTTTCAGGCACTTTACCGGATTTATACGCGCGGCACGCAGTGCCTGCAATCCTACGGTGGTCCACGCTATCGTAAGTGCAATTATACCAGCCGCTATAAAATACCACCCGCGCAATGTGATGTGAAATGCAAAATGATCGAGCCACGCCTGCGCGACAAAATAACTGATGGGCATGGCTATAATAATCGCAGCGAGAACAATTTTGGTAAAGTCTGCCGAGAGTAAAAGAACGATGCCCAGTTCCGTTGCACCCAGCACCTTACGAATACCTATCTCCTTTACTCTGCGTTCGGCCGTGAAAGCCACCAGTGCAAACAAGCCGAGACACGAAATCACAATGGCAATACCGGCAAAGTAACGCGACAACACCGAGACATTTTGTTCGGATATATATAGTGCATAGTAATCATCATCAAGAAAATGATACTCAAATGGAAGTCCCGGACTATATTGTGTATGCAGTGCCTGTAATTTGGCAATCACCTGCTGCTCCTGCCCTGTATGTATCTTTACCATGATGTTATTACTGCGCGGTTCGAACTGCATCACACAAGGCTTTACGTCTTCGTATAGTGATTCAAAATGAAAATTATCCGTAACACCTATAATTGTCTTCTTGTCTCCCCATAGCGTTATGGTTTTACCAATCGGATCTTTTATACCCATGCGTTCAATGGCTGCTTTGTTAAAGACTACAGATGTACGATCATCACTATGGTCTGGCGAGAACGAGCGGCCGGCAATCATCTTTACTCCCAAGGTCTCCAGAAAGTTATAGCCCGCTTCGAGGTTACAGAAGCCAACGGATTCATCAGCTTCACCATCTTCCCAATCTATACCACTCAATCCGCCATGCTTGCCGGTAAGGTCGTGGTAAAAGTTGGCAGCCTTTACAACACCTGGTATAGCACTTACTTTGTCCATAAATGTTTTGACGTATTGTTCATACGGGCCTCCGCGTTTTAAATAGCTGTCGTCAACACCGGTCTTCATTTCCATTTCAAAGAGTACAATGTTATCGCGTGCGTATCCGAGGTTCTTTTCCTGTATATACTTTATCTGCCGGTATACCACCAGCACCGATACAATGAGAATAACCGATATTGTAAATTGAAATACAACGAGACCCCTACGCGCCCACAGCTCACCAAATGAAGCTGTAAACTTGCCACGCAACATGGTAATAGCACTGAACCCGGAAAGATATAGTGCAGGATAGCTTCCCGCGAGTATACCGGCAAAGAGTGTTATACTAACCAGGGACGCAATCATAACACCGTCAAATTTTAATTCAAGATGTTTGGACGTAAGCAGGTTGAAAGCGGGCAGCAGCAAATCGGCCAGCAATACTGCGATAAGCATCGCGATCACGCTCATCAGTATTGACTCGAACAGGTATTGAGACACCAGGTTTCTACGCGCTGCTCCTACTGCTTTTTTTATACCCACCTCCTTGAGTCTGCGCGCAGCCTTCGCGGTAGAGAGATTCATGGAATTGATGCACGCTATCACCAGGATAAACACAGAGATAATAGCAAACAACACTATATATTCAATTCTTCCTCCGTTGGGTAGTCCATTCGCATAGCGACCATGCAGGTATTTATCAGCGTAACGTTGTGCGAATAACGTGCTCTTCGTTTCCTTGTCTTTCTGCTGCATGAGGTGTTTTATCTTTTGATTAAACACGTCCGGATCTGTTCCGTCTCTGAGGAGCACGAACGTGTGGGGATCGCTGTTGCCCCAGTATTGCAAGGAAGGACGCTCGGTAAAAAAGTATTCGTAGTTAAGAAGTAAATCGTAGTCTGTGCTTACTGGCGTATTTGGTTTTTGAAATATACCTGTGATGTGAACGGTGGCTATAAATTGTTCCAGGCTCCAGCCGAAGGTGCGACCGACTATATTTTCAGTCGTATGAAACAGTTTTAATGCGAGCTCTTCCGAAATCACCACGCTAAGTTTGTCCGGGAGTAAATCTGCTTTATTGCCTTGAAGAATGGTAACTGGAAAGACCTGAAAATAATCTTTACTCACGAACTGTCCCGTGGCACGCATGCTTGCCTGGTCTGTCTTGATTATACCTTTGTTCGAGAACCACGATGCCGGTACCACCGATGCCGCATACTCTACTTCCGGAATTTCCTGTGCGAGTGTACTGGCCAGTATACCGGGAGTACATTCACATGTACCGAACACACCATTCTCTGAAGAGTTCTGCAAGACCTGGTAGCGTCTGTCATCATGCACACCAAACCTGTCGACACTCATCTCGTGATGTATCCACAAAAAGATCAGCAGCGTACTGGCCAGACCGGTAGAGAGGCCGATCAGGTTGATCAGAAATGTACCCTTGAACTTTTTAAAGTTCCGGAAGATCAGAATGAAGTTGTGTCGAAACATAGCATGGAAATTAAGGATCCATTACCACCCAAGCTATACCAATGCCATTTTTAAGAAGTGCCATTACGCTTTAAATTTCCAGCAAACGTGCAAGACTTGGCTATACACTGACCATTCATAGAAATCGCATTGTCCACGGGTGGGCAGTGTCCGTTATAAGTTATCCATTAATCGTTATAAGTTAATCGTTAACTGGAGGCGATATATTGGGTGTAAGAGAAATATATACAGGTGCCCTTACGAAAATTACAGAACGGATAACGGATAACTTATAACGATTAACTTTTAACGGATAACTTTTAACCGAAACACCTAGTGCGCTGGCAAGTATATATCAAACCGGGCGCCCTTGTCAGGTACGGCTACGGCCTCTATATAGCCACGATGATTTTCAACGATCTTCTTTACTATGGCCAGCCCTACTCCTGTACCGGAATACTCATCTTTAGCATGCAGGCGCTGGAATACTTCAAATATTTTTTCCTTGTAAAGCGGATCGAAACCAATTCCGTTATCCACTACTGTTACGCGGTAGTAACTTTCGTCACGCGGTATAAATTTAGTCCGAAGGTCATCAGCGTTTATACCATTCGTTGTTTCTATTCGGATAACCGGTGGTCGCTCCGGTGAAGCAAACTTCAACGAGTTGCTGATGAGGTTAAACATTACCTGTCTGAACTGTAGTGGGATGATTTTTACTTCACGAAGATTAGCTGTTTCGATCGTTCCTGATTTTTCGCGCAGTGCCTCTTCGAAATCATTCTTCAATTCTTCTATAAGATGCCGCAGGTCTACCGTTTCAAATCTGCGATCCGTAGCGCCTCCTGTACGCGAGTATGCAAGCAAATCCTGAATGAGTACTTGCATCTGGTTGGCTGCCTTCTCTATCCTGGTAAAGTAATCAATGCCGCGCTCGGATAAATTTTCTTTCTGCTTGATGCGCGATGCAAAGGTCTGGATTTTTCGGAGCGGTTCCTGCAGATCGTGACTGGACACATACGCGAAAGATTGAAGCTCATCGTTCATGCGTTCCAGCGCATTGTTCTTCTCTTTCAATTCAACGGTGCGCTCGGTAACTTTCTTCTGCAGTTCTGAAGCAAAACTCTCGAGTATAGCTTTTTGATTTTTTTCTTCGGTGATATCGCGGATTGTCCCAAGCATTTTTTCGGGGTTACCATCGCGATCATAAAATACTTTGCCGCGCGCTTCCATCCAATGTATACTCTTGTCGTTCCAGATGAGTCGTGCTTCGTAATGCAGCTTACCGGTTTTAAGAGCCTGTGCCAGCGCAGCATGTCGTGTCGGAAGATCTCCCGGATGAATATGATCGAGCAGTTGCTGATGCTGTAATGTAACACGTTCGTTATAGCCCAGTATCTGCAGGTAGCGATCTGAATATACACCTTCGCGTGTTCTCAGATCCAGTTCCCACGTACCGAGCTCACTGGCCTCAATAACAACGTTCAGCTTTTCTCCGCTCTCCTGTATAATTCTGCGTGCTTCTACTTTTTCGGAAACATCATTTACTGTAACAAACATACCCCATACGTTATTGTTTTCGTCAAACAACGGAGCATATTCATAATCCAGTATAAATTTCTTCAGACCATCATTTCCCTGTACATAGGCCACGGCTTCTTTTTCACTGTGAACCTGACCTGATTCATAAACTTTGCGCAGCAGCAGCGGGTACTTTTGTTCTTTGAGTTCGGGAAATACATCCAGCAATTTTTTACCGATGACTTCGTGTTCCTGCTTACGCCATATCTTTTCGAACATCACGGAGTTGGCGAGCTCAATTATATAGTCTGTACCGCGAAAGATCGTCATCGGTATAGGCGACTTCATGATCATCTCACGAAATTTACTTTCACTCTCGGCAAGTTTATAACGCGAACGAACCTGTTCGGTAACTTCAGTAGCAACTACAATCACGCCCGATATCGCAGCATCTTCACGTAAGGGATGATATACAAAGTTGAAGTATGAATCTTCCTCGACTCCGTGGCGCTTGAGCGAAACTTTAAACTCGGTACCATAATACGGCACGCCTGTTTCCAGCACGCCCAGTAACAGGTGTTGTACGGCATCGCGCAGCTCCGGGAATGTCTCAAAGAAAGGTTTGCCTACTATATCTTCTTCGTTCTTGTCAACAATCTCCAGGTAAGTCCGGTTAGCCATTTCAACAACGAGTTCGCGACCGCGAAATATAGTTATACCGATAGGAACTTCGTATACTATATTTCTGAACCGGTTATTACTGTCAGTCAGCTTTTGCGTGTTGACAATTTTCTCGGTTGTTTCATTACAGATCACCAGCACACCAGCAGTTTTACCGGTCTCATCCGGAACAGCACTATAACTGAACGTCCAGTATATATCTTCAATTCTCCCGTTGCGATAGAACGGCACCAGGAGATCTTCACGCCACACAGCCTCTCCGCTTAAAGCCTGGTCAAGCAAGGGTTTGATGATATGCCATATCTCTGCCCACGCTTCCTTAGCGGGCTTTCCCAGTATATAGGGATGCTTGCCATCTATACCCAGACTCGGTCTGAAAGCATCATTGTAAAATGAGATCAGTTCAGGTCCCCAGAACAAAAACATGGGAAACCTGGAATTATGCATGACATTGAGAAGCGTTGATAGCGTTGGAGACCACTGCTCCCTCGGTCCAAGTGGAGTCTCTGCCCAGTTTTTATGGTCTATTAAATCACGCATATCGAAGCTCATAAAAAACGGGGTAAGGGTCTTTCAGTAAACTTACGGAATTACGCGAAGAGTTGGGTGATTTCTTTTTCCCGGAGAAAATGCTGGAGCTATCGGGGGGTACGGGAAAGTGTTTACGTGTGTAGGTGTTTACGTGTGTACGTGGGGTTGTGCTTTGAGTTTGTGAAATGAGGATGTAATGACGGTGTTCAAAGCTATACTTATTATTTGGTGGTTTTAGTAGTTCGCGCGGGTCAACATCTAGAACTTTCGCTACTGTCTTAATACAGTTAGCTATACTGGTTTGACCAATCCACTCACATAAATACCTACACACCTAAACACGTACACACTTACACACGTAAACACCTAAACACGTACACACCTAAACACGTAAACATCATCACCGCTTCGTCAGGCATTCCTGCTTAAATACGGTGACGAATTTATTCTCATTATATACTTCGATGCGGCTGATCCGGTCTTTGTTTACTACCTCGGGATCGGGTGTAGCCTGTGCGTTGTAGGGCTTTGGATCTGCCAGGTAAATGTGCAGGGCTATATCGCTGATCTTGAATCGCACGATGACGCCATTTAAAATTCCCTGTGATGTAACGATGTATGACTTTTCGTAGTTCTGGGAATCGATCAGTCCCAACAACGCCTCTACTTCCTTTCCGACAAACTTGTTGAGCGGTGGCAAATTCAAACTGTCAAGTCCGGCCGCAGGATTGAAATTTTCGGGACCCGCTGCTGCCTGAATTTTGCCCGCCATGGTCATCAGCAGAAATAAAAATGCAATTGTTTTGATGTTCGATAAAGCCATTAACGCGTGTTTACAACTTAAGCACAAAACGGAGCGCTTACCCCCAAAGCTTCTTCAGGAAAATCTGCATAAAACTTTCAGACACTGATTTCAGGCGAAAAACGCAATAACAACGGAGACACGATCGGTCGTGCCAAAACCATCTATCGGTTACAATAGTCTGTTGCTTCGATCCGTCTTTGTAGTGTAGCCGTACGGTTGTGAGTCTCAGCGGGGAATAACCTTTGCAAATCCTGACCGTTGGACAAGCTGTATCCGTAAACAAAAAGTCAGTTGAGCAAGCCTATAAAAACGTTCGATACAAGCGAGTTCATGCATGCGTTCATGAACCCGCACCCCAGCCTGAAGCAAATGATCAAACCTGACTTCGGGCGTTTCTTCATTTGTCCTGTGCAGGACCTGATCAAAATTTCAAAGCTGCCGGTGCCACCAACCCGATCGACAACGCACATTATTATATACCTTACCAGTGGTGTGGCTACCATGCGCATTGGACTTCATCCGGTTCAAATAAAGAAAGGTGAATGTCTCATCGTCCCGGCCGGACAGGTTTTCAGCTATGATCAATACGAAGTAAACGAAGGCTATATTGTTGTTTTTGACAACGACTTTCTAGTTGGAAAGCTTGGGAGCGCTGATCTGTTAAAAGAGTTTGAATTCCTGCAGCTCTGGGGAAATCAGGTTGTAAGGACGGATGCACCACGCGCTATATATATACCACAGACGTTGAATCGGATTCTCCAGGAGTATACCGAGCACGGGCTCGCGAATCAAATGATCATCCAGTCTCATTTTCTGGCAGCACTGTGTGAACTCAACGTATGTTACACACCATTGTCTGCGCACGCTAACAAAACAGCCGTTACCCTCACAAACCGTTTTAAGAAACTTGTCTATAAATATATTCGCAGCAAACACCGTGTAACTGATTATGCATCGTTATTACACGTTAGTCCTAATCATCTCAATAAAACCGTACGCGAGGTAACACAGAAATCCTGTTCAAAGTGGATTGATGAAACGCTGATAACCGAAGCGAAAGTACTGCTCTTTCAAACGAGCGATAACATCAGCGAGATAGCTTCCGAACTGGGTATTCACGATCCTTCATACTTCAGCAGATTGTTTAAAAAATACGAAGGCGTTACACCCGTGCAGTATCGCAGAATGATTGAAAAGTCCTGACGGTTGCACGGTATATCCTACACCCTGCATCGCGCAACACTGAAATTTGCGATCGGTTCAAGTGCTGCTTAACATGTATTCTACTTTACTCACATTTCATTCTTTTTTCCGGTGGATGGTATTGCTGTCACTGCTGCTTTCCATTTACAAAGCCTATACCGGCTATACCACGAATAAATCATTTTCAAAAACGGATAACGCTTTGCGGCATTGGACAGCTACGATTGCACATGTCCAGTTGATGCTTGGCGTTATACTCTATATCAAAAGTCCGATCGTTCAATATTTCTGGAATGATACCCGTGAGGCCGTTCAGTATACGGAGCCAACATTCTTTGCACTCTATCATTTTATACTGATGAGTGTAGCGGTAGTGTTGATAACGATCGGTTCAGCATTGGCAAAGCGCCGAGTAACCGATCAACAAAAATTCAAAACGATGCTGGTCTGGTTCAGCATTACACTCCTGATCATTTTGATTGCTATACCATGGAAGTTCTTGCCATGGATCAGCAGACCCTATATCCGAATCTTAAACGTATGAAAAAATTCTTTACAACTCCCATCGGCCGCCTGAGACTATATGCATTTCTGGAAGGCGTTTCATTGCTGGTACTGGTATTCATTGCAGTGCCGTTCAAATATATACTTCACAACCCCGCGTGGGTAAAAACCATCGGGCCTATACACGGAGCTTTGTTCCTGCTATTTATCTTCAACGCGTTGCGTACCGGTGTAGAACAAAAATGGAAGTTCAGCGAGATAACCTGGAAGATCATCATAGCCTGCTTTATACCATTCGGAACATTCTACATAGATTGGAAGATACTTCGTTCTATCCATAACGAAGAGAACGTGTGATGTTGCTAACTATCGTGCTGCGAGCAGCTTTTCATATTCGTCAAGGATTTTAATCAGATCTTCTTTGTTCTTAAAGCTCAATTTATTTTCATCAGCATATTTACCTAAGGCAGGGTAATATTCAGCAGTATATTTTCCAAATAGATCGACCTCGATAAATTGACTGCTTTTACCATGAGTGTCTAACAGGTCGCCTTCTTTTTCTTTCGTTTTGAATTCAAGGTATGCCTCGAACAAGCCATCACTGTTTACAAAATATACCGTCTCTGTTTGCACCATCTTCAAATTCTTTCGATCAGTTAATGTCTTCGCCTGGCGCTTCCTTATTATATTAGCCGGAGTTACAGACTTTAAGCGCCCGATCTTTGACAGTACTGCAAAAGACTGAAGCTCTTTCAGGACTTCAAATATTTCGACATTTTTCATTCCCGTCTCTTCATCAGCAGACTCAATGCAATAGAAACGCCTAAGCCTGCCTAAATCACTGGCATAAAACTGAAAACCTAAAAGACGTTTGGCGTTGAAGGATTTCGTATCATTATCATTCACATGTACGATAACAATACCATCATTGTCGTTGAACACAATGTTACCCGTTATCTCCGATCCATCGATCAGAACAACTTTACCTGGTCTGGCCGTTGTATCATACTTGATGATCCGCGATTTACCGACTTGAGCAAAGGAATTATTGGAAAAAGAAAGAATTGCCAACACAAGGCAAAATGAATACACACTGGCAGACGACATAGGTTAGAATATCGGTTCCAATATATACCATGCATTTGTTATTCACAACACGCCAGCACTCACTGTCCGGAAAGCAATAAAAAAAGCCTGTATTGCTACAGGCTTTCCCACTTAACTAATCGAGGAGTATCCTTGCTCCTTATCATCCTTATCCTCCCTCACCGGATACTTCTTGATTATTGCCTTTATACCCTTCCTGATCAGCTTTTCAATGTTGCTGGTTTGTTCGATGTTGCCTTTTACGGAACCACGCCACACCACTTCGTTTGTTGCCTTATCGGTAATATCAAGGATCAATGTACCTTGTGTATAGGTATATGATCTCGTATTTCCATAAGGCCATCCATAGGCGAACGGATAAAAACCAAACCGGTACGGAAAGAACGGTGCGTACAGATAATATCCGTTGTTTGAATACTGCTGCTCTTTCTTCTCGGTGTAAGTCTTATAGCTTACCAGGAAAGTCAGGATGTTTATCATCTCTGCGAAGTCCTATTCTATTGAACTCATCTTCTACCGCGTGTTTGATTCGTTTGTTAATCAGATCACCGCGGTATAGCGGGTTCTCTACTTTGATTTCTGATTCGCCCCAGCTATAAGTCTGAAGGCGATTGAAATCCACCGTTTTATCTACATCTGTTACTGCGCAACCTGCCAGTCCTATCAAAAAGAGGCAGAAGGTTGCAATTCCCGTTATGTTCTGTCTCATCTTTCATTCTCCTTTTCACATGCACTAACGCTACAGATCTTCAATTTCGTTTCTATATGAAAAAATTATAAATCAATTATTAAACGCCAACAGGCGAACTACGCTGATTCGAAATTTGTTTATCCACCTACAGGACATGTTATCCTTCCGACAAATAGATACCATCCATACCGTTGGGTACAGTTTCGCATAAACAAGACTAACTACGGAGTGTATAGCAGTCCCCTGTCTTAGGATAAATACTTCTGGAGATTTTTCTTAAAGAATATAGCGCTGTCCGCTATACTTTGCATGGAGTCCTTTGCAAAATTACCGCCCTGCTCGAGGAAGTAGAATTGAAGACCAGCACGTTTTGCTTCAGGAAGTATAACACTATAGTCGATTGAGCCATTGCCAAGTTCGGTGTAATCGCGTGTCTTCTTGTCCATATCTTTGATGTGCCACATTACAAAGCGTCCGGGTTGTTTACTGAACAACTGTGCCGGTGTAAGTTTCGAGGAATGTACCGCCCAGTATAGATCGATCTGAAGCTTTACCAACGATGCATCCGTATCGCGCATAATGATATCATATCCATTCTCACCGTTGTGATCAACAAATTCAAAATCATGATTATGATAGGCAAAGCCGAGTCCTGCTTTGGTTACACGCTCCCCTACTATATTCAGTTTTTGCGCCAATAGTTTGAAATTCTCGATCGACCTTGAATCTGGATCAAGCCATGGCCACGTAATATAGCGTTGTCCTAATGCATGCGCGCCAACTATACATGCGTCTACATAGCGATCGAGTTCACCCTGCGGCTTACTCAGATACTTGTATAAATCATAATGACCACTGGAAGTTGTTAATGAATGCTCATCCAGCAATTGCTTATAGGTCGCAGCTTGCATACCGTAGTATTCTGTCTTTACCGGGTCGAATCCATACGTCTCAAGATCCTGGTAGCCGAGCGATGCAATCTTCTTCAAAGTGCCGCGTACATCTTTGGCCATAGCATCGCGAACTGTAAAAAGTTGCAATCCCATTTTTAAAGATGACGAACGCGGACTGGCATCAAGACCAAACGAAAGAAGCGAAGCCGCTCCAATCAAAGCACCCGACTGCTGTATAAATTTTCTACGATCAATAAACTGGCTGGACATGGCGTGTGGTTTTTATGAATGCAGTAATATAGCAAATTTGCTTTAGAGTTGCTGGCTACTAGCTGCGAGTTGTTGATTCCGGTAGCTCCAACGCTTACACGTAGTCGCTATATTTAGCAGCGCTGGCATTTCCCTCGCAGCTCGCAAATCACAGCTCACAGCTCCCTGCATTTTCCAGTAGCCAGGAGCCAGCAGCTTGCAGCCTTACATTCCTACGCCATCGCTCCATTCACGCCCACGTTCTGCGCGCTGATCCACTTCGCTTCATCGCTTACGAGGAAGAGTACAACATTGGCAATGTCTTGTGGATCGCCGATGCGATTGAATGCAGAGAGTGATGCAAGTCTGCTGATGGTCTCTTCTGATTTTCCGTTGGTGAACAACTCGGTGTTGGTTGGACCTGGAGATATAGAGTTTACATTGATACCACGTTTACCTACCTCTTTGGCAAATACGCGCGTGAGTTGCTCAACCGCTGCTTTGGTGGCTACATACGTTGCGTATCCGGGTAACATGATGCGATTAACCGATGTTGAAAAATTAACGATGCTTCCTTTATCAGCAAGGTGTGTGGCGGCTTCGCGCAAGGCGTTGAATACACCTTTCACGTTGGTATTAAATTGCTTGTCAAATTCCTCATCGGTTGTATCAACAATCGGTTTGGTGATCATCACACCAGCATTGTTTACCAGTATATCTACGCGACCAAATTGTGCTATAGTTCGTGTAAAGAGATTCTTTACATCACTGGCTTTACTTACATCGCCTTGTATAGCTATAGCAGTGCCACCACCGGAAGTTATATCCTGTACTACCTGCTCGGCAGCATCTTTACTGCCGGCATAATTCACGACAACAGTAGCACCGGCTCCGGCCAGCGTTTTCGCTACGGAAGCTCCTATACCTTTGGAAGCTCCGGTTACAATGGCGATCTTATTCTTTAACGTACTCATGTTCTTTGTTGTTTTTAGTTAGCATATAAACGTATTGTTGAGTCAAAGGTCAGGGATTTGCGCGATCTGTCAGGTACAGAATTTACAGCATTACCTATATAAATCACAGATCACCCGAAGTCTTAATAAATTGATCCACCGTTTACCAACAGGTGTTGTCCGGAAACAAATCCTGATAAATCACTGGCAAAGAATTCAGCAACATCGGCAACGTCTTGCACGGAAGTAAGGCGGCCCATAGGGGAACCGTTGAGCAGCTCCTTATAAAACGGATCTTCTTTCGGCATCTCTACAAACACCCCGGTATTTTCCACCGGTCCGGGTATGATTGAGTTGACCGTTACCTTACGATGTCCTATTTCTTTCGCGAGTATTTCCACCAGGTATTTCGGTGTTGTTTTACTACCTCCGTAAACAGCCATGCCAGGTACCGGTGATGTAGTGGTACTTGAAGATATATAGATGATTCGGCCGCCATCGGCAATATCGCGTGCTGCTTGTTGCAAGGTAAGGTATGCGCCCTTTACATTGATGCTGAAGACACGATCGAACTGCTCTTCGGTAAACTCCGTTACCGGCACCTGGATCAGCTCTATACCGGCATTGGCTACTACAATATCAATTTTACCGAAAGCTTTTTTCGTCTCTTCGAAAAGATACTTTACTTCTTCTGCTTTGGTAACGTCAGCCTTTACAGCGATAACATGAGATTTCATGGCTGTAATATTCTTCACCACTTCTTCTGCGGATGCATGATCGCGTGAGTAGTTGATAACAATGTTAGCACCCAGTGCTGCATAACGTTCGGCTATTGCTTTTCCTAAACCACGGGCTGAGCCGGTGATGATGGCGGTTTTGTTTTTTAATGCATTCATGTTGATGGCTTTTGTTTTGTTTGACGAAACAAAGGTCATACAACCACCCACCTCAAAAAGTACAGATATTACAGGACTTCCTATAAAATTGAAAGCCTATACTGCATCAGAGTGTTTTACGGAAAGCGTTCGGTGTAACGCTTGTATACTTCTTGAAGTAATTGCTGAAATGATTCGCTTCACTAAAGCCCAACTGGAAGGCTACCTGTTTTATGGATATAGACGAGTTCTTTAATAATGACTTCGCCTCTGCTATAGTCTTGTCGGCAATCCACGCGCTGATCGTTTTACCTGTTTTTGTTTTGATAACATTGCTGAGGTAGTTCGGATGGAGGTTTTGCAGCCTTGCATAGTCTTGCACCTGGAAAACGTTTTGTACTTTTCCCTCTGACAGATCACGATAATGTTTTTCAAGATTTTCCTTGAATGCTTTTACAATCTGCGAACTTCGGTTCCCTTCATATATAGGATTGTAGTCGGACCAGAAGTACTCTTTGATCTTCAGCAACAACACCACAAATAAGTTACCGATGATACGTTTTTTAAACGGTGATGTTCCCTTATATTCATGGAGTATCTGCAGGTATAATTTCTCAAATTCAGCAAATGCTTCAGCATCAAGTGTACGCGGCCGAACTGTTTCTGCCAGCAGAAAAGGAAATTCTTCAAAGATCTCCGGATGGACATTCTCTTTTAAAAATGATTCACTGAACGTGATCAGGTATAGCTCCTGTACGCGGAACCACTCGAAAGCTTTCAGGTTCCCGGGGTTTGTAAAGTAAATCGTGCCGGGGACTGTCTCAAACGTAAGGTCGTCTGTTATATACTTCCCGTTAGCATCTTTCACAAAGACAAATGAAAAATAGCTCGGCCGATATACAGATGATTTGAAAGGCGCCTGACGGTGGATCTCTGCGAGATTGTTAATCGTAAAATCAAACGACTGATCAATGGAGTCAACAGGAAGTCCTAAATTTTTATAGGTCTCGTAAAGACTGGGATACGTTTCAAAGGGAGTATTATCCGGCATGGTACCAAGTAAACTTACTTCATGTAAATTCACAAGGTAAATTTAGTGAATGTATTGTTAATCGGACAAATGAGATTTCTATAGAAACTATATCCCTGATTGGCTATCAGGGATATAGTATACATCTCACCGCACAGGTTTGGCAGCACCAAAGCCACTTTCTCCGTGAAACCAGCGCGTACCTTGCCCGGTAAGCCACAGATAATAATCCGAGTCCAGGTCAGATTCAATGCCTACAAATTTACCTTCGCCATTCAACGGAAGATTGCCTTCGCGGGCACATTTAAATATAGCGGTACCTTCATCAATCTCATCAAACATGCATACATAAAGCGATTGCGCTCCGGCCAGCTTTGCACCGGCTATCTGCTTCCAGAGAAAATTTCCTTTGTCGCGCGGAATTGAATTATACAGACTATAATCTTTCTTCAGGTTGCCCCAGCTAAAACCCGGGAAAACTCCGGGAACATAGTCCACGTTGTTCTGCTTGCACCACGCTATATCTCCCGCCAGCGATGGTCCTGCTATACCGGCATAGCTGTCGGTGTTGTAGCGGCCTACCGCCCACGGCATGATAATATCACACGACTTGATGACCGTATGCAGCAACGATGAATTCTCTGTATCATTATTGAGTGTGCGCCAGTAATACGGCACCCCCAGCAATACAGAAATCTTCTTCTCCGGCCCTTTCAGTTTATTGATAAGCTGTTGTGCATCAGCAATGGTATATTTACGGTTATCGTTAAAACCAACGCCCCAGATTGCGAGCAACGGTTTTCCATTATGACGAACATACGTTGGATGCTTTGTATTGTCGAACAACGAAAAGAGTGTTTGTAATTCATTCCAGTCCTGCTCCACGTAGGCAACATCTTCACTGGAGCAACCACTCAGGTCGTACATGATGGATATAGCCCGCCCATATTTTTTAGCCGCCCGGAGGGCGTTCTCCAATACTTTATTAAAATGACGTTTGCCCTGCGGGTTGGTGTTCTTTACTTCCATTACAAAGCGCTGCATAAAAACACCGTCAATGTTATAGTCTTTCATCCATTTAAAATGAAGGTCAACCGATTCTTCATCATATGGACTGTACAGATATGCAGATGTACCATCACTATAGTTGAAAGGTGATTCATACTTCTTCGTATACTCGGTTATATCGGGCCAGAAATCTACAGCTGTACATCCCGGCTGGAATCCGCAGTTGTGACGGTAGTGATACCATCCTCTTCCTGAATCGTCACCTTCTGCTGCAAACCATCCCTGGTAGCCTGCCATTACCAGGTTGGTATAGGATGTATAGAGACAACCGGTTTCATCGTAGACTTTCTCTTCTACAGTTTCTTTCTCCTGGTCTGTATCTTCCCGGGCCTTGTCATCACACGAGAAACACATCGAGAAAAATATACTTACCACGAACAAGATCTTTATTTTCATAATGCTATTGTTTTTGAATTGAACAAAAGAGTACATCCTCCTCTCCTATAGAAGAAGAGAGATGTACTTATTAATTTCAGAAGCGCTATATCAAAGCGGAATCTTTACCACAGCCGCATAATTGGCTTTGGCTTCACCAATATCGATGAGTGCACCAATGCGAAAGAAATAATCGCGACCCGATATCAGCAACGTGCTGTTGGAAGGTATATCTATTTCCAATGTATATACCTGGTTGGGATCTGCCACAGCATTGATGTTGTTCTCCGCAGCCAGTAACCGGAACGGTTCTCCCACCGTGGGGTCATAGTGCGCGTAGAGACCAATTTTGCGTACGTTGTTCACCACGTTTTGCTGTAGCCTGAACGTTGCAACGATCTTGTCGCCATTGCGAACTACATTTGCATCAAGTACGCGGATATAGGGCAGCACCCGAAAGTCGAGTGTGGTGTTACCTTTTATTTCTATATCCTGCGGCGCGACCGCCACAAAGTTTCCCCGCACGGGTTGTACGGTATAGGTATTGGAAAACAACTGCGTGTGTGCATACGTACCATCATTCTTCACCCGCAGGTGATACTGCGGTGTGGCCTGATCGTAACCATGTTCCAGCATATCGATTGTTGTTCCGCGAATGATATCCTGTGCAACAAGCTCATCGGTATCTACATCATAAAAATTTCCGGACAAGGCCGCATTCGGGCCCGGGTAATTGTCTACTTCACAAGCGCTGAGTATACCGGCTATAGCCGTTACCAGCATCCATATCTTTATAGTCTTCATATAAAAATCAGTTTAGTATTGAGGGTTCTGAACAACACCATTGGAGCCAACATCCGGTATAGGACGATAATAGAATTTATACTCGAATGTGCGCGGATCAAGATTCGGAACAAAGGCCCGAACGAATATATACTTTGGAGGACTTACGCGAAGATCAAGCAGCGGCAGCAGCGAATGCAGTCGCGTATTGTTGAAGACCAAATGGTAATCTCTTCTGCGGACCAGGTCCCAATAGCGTTTATTCTCAAAGGCCAGTTCAATTCTGCGTTCACGCAAAACATTGTCCACCGTAAGCGGAATGTCTTGTGTATGTCCAGCGCGTTTCCGAATATCATTTATAGCTTTGGCTGCAATTGTCTCATCGCCGAGGTCGCTTTCAACAACGGCTTCGGCATAGTTGAGCAATACTTCCGCATAGCGCATGTCTACAAAATCATTGGTAGCGAGGTTCCAGCCATTAGGCGTAGCAACGCGCTGATCAAGAAATTTTTTGAAGCTGAAACCGGTGCGTGTATTATTTCCACCCGCGGGATCAAAGCCGGAATACTGTGTTGCATTCTCGGCACCATACGAGTAATATGTAGTACCGTTCACACTGATCTGATCTTTACTGCGAATCACCGCCTCACCATTCGGCTTTACATAACCAGCCTGTATAATGATATTCTTTTCCTTCCACGTAGTTGATGGCAACACTGCCGTGCCCCACAAGCGTGCATCTTTACCGTTGAATATTTCGGTTGGCGTATCGAAGTGAAGGTAGTCTTCTGCCGGATCAAAACCATTGTAGTTGGTAATGATACCATCTTCTGTTGTCACGATCGGTGCACTTTCACCCGGGCTATCGTAGCTTTCATACAGGTCTACAAGATCGAGTGTCGGATTCATACGACCGGGATGCGGCCATCCGTTTGCGGTTTGTGCCGGACTAAACCAGATCGCATAATTATGACCGAGTTTATTACCCGGCATGGTATAGCCTTTGATAAATATAGCTTCGGTTGCAGCAACGTTCGGATCTTCAAATAACTGGCGATAATTTTCGGCCGCTTCCTGCGGTGATGCCGGTGCCGGTTTATAGAGTGAATATATACCTGAATTCATAACAGCCGCGCTGGCATCGATACATTGCTGATAGTAACCATTCGCAAGACTTGCATCGAGTCCTACCAGTTTCTGATCAACCGCTGTACCTGACAACGGTGCTTTGTTTCCAAACTTCGCGATGGATGCTGCATGCAAGGCTGCCCGTGACTTTAACGCATAGGCTGCCCACTTGGTAGCCCTGCGTTCGCCACCACTCCAGGCTGATGGTAAACTTGCAATCGCTACATCACATTCGGACAGTATAAAATTCCACGTTTGCTCTTCGGTGCTACGCGGTACTTTCAGTGCATCTGCATCGCCACTATATTCCTGCGTTTGTAAAATGAGACACACGCCCCCGTATAGTTTGGCCAATTCAAAGTAAGTATACGCTCGCAGAAACGCTGCTTCTCCGCGAATGCGATCTTTCTCTTCTTGCAACACACTTAGAGTAGGAATGGCGTCAATGAGTATATTTACATCGCGGATCAGTTTATAGCTTTCACTCCACCAGCGAAAATCTTCGTTGCGCATAAAGTCACCGAACTCCGAGTGAACGGCTTCATCCGTTAACAATGCCGGAGCAAAGCCGCCATTGTTAGGAATACCCCGACCGCTGTTATCGTCATTGGACAACGGACCGGTTCTGAAGTAACCAAAGTCTTCAATCGGCAATTGACCATACAGGTTTGCCATATATACTTTCACACCGGCAGGGTCACCAAACAATTGGTCTGCACTTAATTTATCCAGCGGCTGCTTATCGAGTATATCATCGCAGTTGCTGAATGTGCATGCCATGATTACGAGCAAGAATGCTTTTATAGTCTTCATAGAAATTTACCTTTAGAATGTGAGGTTAACACCAAAGTTGTAGCTGCGGGTAAGCGGATACGTAAAACCTGCACTATATATACCTTCTAGCTTTTCAGGATCAAACGGTTTTACGAAGTCATCGGCTATCGTAAACAGGTTGTATGCGTTGGCATAGATACGAAGCCTGTTAAGACCGATCTTCTGTATCAACGCAGGATTCACGGTATAGCCCAGCTCTACGCTTTTTAATCGTACATACGAAGCATTCTTCCGCCACACCGAACTCTCGGCATACATCGCTCCTACGTCATTGTTAAAACGTGTAGCAGGCCATTTGCCCGGCACCCATTCACTGTCGGCATCGTAAGGATCGGCTTTATGCCAGGCATCGGCAAAGTACGCAGGTGTGTTGCCGCGAAAAGCAAATACTTCAGCATATACTTCATAAAAGCGAACGGTATATCCGGCCGATCCCTGGAAGAGTATATTTACATCGAAGTTCTTCCAGCCGCCCGTCAGCGTCATACCATATTGCATGCGTGGGTTTGATTTCGGATCACCGGAGTTATCATTACGGTTAATGGCGCTGGTTCCGGTATATAATGGCAACAGGTCACCATCATCGATAATACCATCACCATTTATATCTTTATAGCGGAAGTCACCCGGTAACTCGCGGGAATTTCCGAAGTCTCCGTTCTGAATAGGCGCGTTGTTGATTTCGTCCTGGTTCTGAAACTGTCCTTCATAAGTTTGCGACCATACAATGTCGTTCCAGCGGTTAGCCTGTCCGTTGCGCCAGCGATCGTAGCTGCTGGTAAACGGGCCGCGTTCTACATACAGGTTCATCGTACGGCCGTAGTTGAAGTTAGCCGTTATGCCATAGCGGAAATCATTCATAGCGCCACGATAACCGATGGTAAAATCAAGACCGCGTACCCGTTGTGAGTTCAGGTTCTCCTCGGGTAGTGCTCCGCCAAATGTATTCGGCAGCGTCAGGTTTCGCAGGGCCGGTATACCTTCCGTGTCGCGCTGGTACACATCGAACTCGAATGTAAACCGGTTGTCCCACAAACCTATATTTATACCTATATCGGATACTTTCGAGCGTGTCCACGTAAGGTTCGGGTTTACGATGGATGGTGATGAAGCACCCGTGGTATAGGTGCCATTCACGAATTCATACCCCGCTCCTCCTGAAACGGAAAAGCCCTGTACATATTGAAACGGAGCACCGGCATCAGCACCCACTATACCATAGGAACCACGCAACTTTAACTCGGATACAAACGGTAACGTATTCTTCATAAAGCTCTCTTCCGATATTCGCCAGCCGGCTGATACCACCGGGAAAAAATCCCAGCGGTTATCGGGATTATAGCGGTATGATCCATCCTGGCGGAAAGCAAATTCCAGCAGGTACTTATCCGCGTATGCGTAATTCAAACGGCCTATATAGGACAGGTTCGCGCGTTGCTCTTCTATACCACTCGTATTTTGATCGGCTATACCGGCAAAGTCAATCTGATCAGTTGTATAGAAAGAATATAGTCTGCGTAGATATGAATTACGACTGGATTGCTCTTGTCTCTCAAAAACAAACACAGCACCCAGCGCATGTTTATCGAGAATGGTTGTGTTATAGTTTACCTGTCCCTGTAACGTAATACGATTATAGTCTACAAAACGGTTAGAGATATTCGCTGTACCGTTGCGCTGAATCGTTGCATCGTATGTTTCGGTTGCACTCGTATAGGTATATAGTTTATAACTCTTCGAAAGGTTTTTATTGAGATACGAGTTCGCATCATACGAAGCGAGTCCACGCAGCGAAAGTCCTTTCACAAACGGCACGGTATAGGTTAATGCAAATGATGATTGAATTTGTCGGTCTACATTTTCATTATAGCCGGTGAGATCGCGATCAGACAACGCTAACGGATTTTGTCCGGAACTTACAATAGCGGGATATAGTGTGTTGTTATTGGCATAGGGAGATTCCGTAGGCAATGTCACACGGGTTCCTTTGAATATATTGAAGAAGTTTTCACCGGGTTGTTCATTTTTATCGTAGCGTCCGGCTATGAAAAGTTCTCCGCGCAGGTTGTTGGCGAGGTCGGCCGTGATGTTCGAACGCAGGGTATATTTCTTATAGCCCATGTCGTTGCTGCGCAGTAAACCTTCTTCATTCAGATAACCAAACCCGATATAGTATTTCACTTTATCCGTACCTCCGGATGCCGAGAGGTTATGCTGATATTGCATGGCCGAGTTCTTCATCGTAACATCGTACCAATCGGTGCCTTCATAACCGGGCGCTAGATCTATATATTTCTGCAATTCATCCTGACTATAAAAAGGAGTACCGGATGCATGATTCTTATTGATCTCGGCATTGTTACGCATTACTGCCCACTGAGCAGCCGTTGCCATTTCCGGTACATCGGTTGGCGTTTGCCATCCAACCACTCCGTTGTAATTGAATACAGTTTTACCGCTTTGTCCTTTTTTTGTCGTTACGATAATAACACCGTTTGCTGCACGTATACCATATATAGCAGCCGAGGCGTCTTTCAACACGGATATACTTTCGATGTCTTCCGGGTTAAGCCGTTGAAACTCGCTGCCGCCATCACGTGCTATACCATCGATCACAAACAATGGAGTACCGAAGCCTCGCACATTGATCATCGTGTTGAACTCTCCGGGTTGTCCGCTGTTCTGCCGGATCTGAAGGCCCGCAATCTTACCTTGTACTTTCTGCGCCAGACTGGAGTGCGTATTCGTCTGTATATCTTTGGAAGATATATTACTGATCGCACCGGTGAGACTCTCACGTTTCTGCTCGCCATAGCCAACGACTACGACTTCACTTAACGTAGCGACATCGCTTGCCATCGAGACTGTGACGAAGTTCTGATTGTTCACGGCAACTTCCTGTGAGACATAACCGATGAATGAAAATATCAACACAGCATTACCATTGGACACAACGAGTGAAAATTTACCGTCCGAGTCTGTTACCGTTCCGTTGCTGGTTCCTTTTTCAATAACGTTAACGCCCGGCATAGACTGTCCATTCTCATCGAGCACTGAACCGGTTACTGTTATTTCCGGCAGCGTTGCATGGCCCGGAGGTTCGGTGAAGCGTTTCTCTCTTTCTGCGGGAATCGTTTTGAGGCTTGCCTGTTGTGCCAGCAACAAAGACCCCGACCACAGGAAGAGCAGTAAAAACATGTAGATTTTACGCATGGGTTAGTTGTTTTGGGTTAAACTTTGATTTTAAAAAGTATCGTTTGTGAGTGCCGATACAATCGTTTACGATGACACCAAACTAGGTTCTGCCTATTAATAATCTCTTAAAAACCTATTAATGCGCTGTGGATTCGGAGTTTTTTCGCGTGAACGCTTAAAAAAATTAAGAAATGCCGCCCGTAGGAGTTGTGATGAACGATGGGCAAACATGCTGGTGGAGTTCTTACGGGATGGTATAGTATACATCTGAAAAGGCGAAAGGTGCCGCACAAATTTTGTACGAACACCTTTCTGAGTCACCAAACCAAATTAACCAATATCTGAAACCAGCCTGAAGTATATGCGCTTTCGCGGGATTGCTGATGCAGCACAACGGTATGGCTGAGGGTTGCGAAACTTTAAACGAACCGCAACTCGGCTCACATTGCCTTACTTCACCACGGGTTTATCCGTCATTGAAAATTCCAGTACACCTCCCTGCATAATGGCGCTATAGGGTATGAATGGTTCGCGCAGAAGTGTACCATTTAGCGTAACGCGTTGTACATATTTATTCTTTGCTGAGTTGTTGACTGCTTTAATACGAAAATCCTTCCCATTTTCAAGATGTAGTGTTGCTTCATCGAACAGCGGTCTTCCGAGGGTAAACGTGGGCTCTCCGGGACTCACCTGGTATAACCCAAGACTACTCAATATATACCATGCGGACATCTGACCGCAATCTTCATTGCCGGATAATCCATTGGCATCATTAAAATATAGCGTTGTGAGAATGGAATCTGCCAGCGCCTGTGTTTTCCACGGCTGTCCCACATAATTATAGAGGTATATAATATGATGACTGGGTTCGTTGCCATGCGCATATTGTCCTATCAACCCGGATATATCAGCTGATGAATTTTGTCCCTCCACCTGCGAACTCGTTACGAATAAACTGTCCAGTTTTTTAACAAATGCATCTTTGCCTCCGTGCAATGCCATGAGTCCGGCAACATCATGCGGCACGAACCACGACCATTGCCACGCGTTCCCTTCTACATATTCATCTTTACGGTGATTGGAGTAACGCGGGTTAAAGGGCACCTTCCAGCTTCCATTCGTATTAACACCGCGCATAAAACCTGTTTTGGTATCAAAGTATCGCGCATAGCGTTTCGCCCTGCCGGAAAATATAGTGTAGTCCTGCGTTTTGTTCAGTGCCTTTGCCAACGTGGCGATACACCAATCGTTATAGGCATACTCGAGTGCTTTGGACACCGATTCGTTTTCTTTATCAGCCGGTATAAATCCAAGTGTCTCATTATAATATTTAGCGCGCGGCATAATACCATCGCGTACTTCACCATCGGCAAATGTCAAGGTTGAATCATACTGTGCAGCGTGTACCATAGCCGCGTATGCTTTCTCCACATCAAAATTGCGATAGCCTTTGTTGTATGCATCGGCAATGACCGGCACGGCATGATAGCCGATCATCGTGCCCGTTTCGTTCGAGGCAAGTTCCCACATCGGCAAAGCACCACTCTCGCTATATTTAGTAAGCATGGCACGTATCCACGTCTCGTTCATTTGCGGATTGATAATGGTCATCAGCGGGTGAAACGCCCGAAATGTATCCCACAACGAAAATATAGTATAGTTTGCAGAACCACTTGCCGCTGTATGAATCTGTTTGTCCATGCCCCGATAGCGTCCATCCACATCTGTATATAAAGACGGACTGATTGCCGTATGGTATAGCGCAGAGTAAAATATCTTCTGCTGATCGCGGGTCCCTCCTTTTATATCGATCCGGTTTAACCACTTGCTCCAGGCCGATGCTGCAGCATCCTTTACCTTCTCAAAATTCCAATCCGGAATCTCCTTCAACACATTATTCTTTGCACCGTTATAGTCCACCGCTGATATGCCGACTTTTACATAAACCTCCCGATTGGGTATATTTTTAAATTTTAATAATGCCTTCGCTCCGGTCTTGTTGATTTTTTTATGATCGGAAGGTACAAGTTGCTCACCACTGGCCAGTTGTGCTGTAAAGGGTTGAGAAAATATAGCATGAAAGTATACATGCTGCTCACGTGCCCAGCCTTTGGTTAATTTATAGCCACGGATCTCGCGATCGTTCACAATCTCTATTTCATTTACAACATTGAAATGACCTTGCAGCGTATGACCAACATCAACGATTACTCCGGCATCTTTACCTGTATCGAATGTATACTTATGAAAACCAGCGTGCTGTGTGGCGGTCAATTCAACTTTAACTTTGTAATCTGTTAGTGACACGGTATAATAACCGGGTGTAGCATGTTCACTTCCGACCTGCTTTGGTGATGCATAGCCGAGCTCGGGATTTTCTGCAGTGCCTTGCGTGAGCAACGGCTTTCCTGTAATGGGCATCAACAATATATCTCCATAATCGCCAATGCCGGTGCCGCTGAGATGTGTGTGCGAGAAACCAAGAATGGCCTGATCGGAAGCGTGATACCCGGAGCACGCATCCCAACCATGAAGACGCGTATCCGGACTTACCTGAACCATACCATACGGAACAGTTGCTCCGGGAAAAGTATGACCATGTCCACCGGTACCAATAAAAGGATTGACGAGTTCGAGTTTGTTTCCTTGTGCCTTGCAAAAAACATGTCCTGTCAACAGCAGGACCAACATTACAACTGACTTGCGCATGCGTGATGTGTTTTATTTGTGTGCGCAAACCTAGAGGCGAGGTATTAAAATTGAATTAATATCTGCTTAAAGAGTAATTTCAAACGTTTTATTAATTCCAATTTTCAATTTTTTAAATAATTTGGATAAAAAATAAGAGGCACGGAGCGTTGCGATTTTCAGATATATGCGAAGGGTTCTGTATTCGATAGTCATTGTTCTCATAACGACATTAACGGTTTGCGCACAATCGCAGGCTAATCATCAGAACTACGGGCTCGCGTTTGCATCGCACGAAGTCAGTAAAGATCATCGTACAGGCCTTGATCTCAATCCGGAAACTCCTTATTCCTTTCATAAAGACTTCACGGTTTCGTTCGACCTCTCGTTGCAACGACTCACCAACGCGTATGGCTATATATTGCGGGTAATCGCCAACGACTCGCTCAATATTGATTTAATGTCAACGCCAGAGCATGAAGACTTTCGTGACCTTACGCTCGTCATCAACAACATGCCTACTGACTTGCAATTCGATTTCACCGAGCTTGCCTTGAAGCCTTTTCAAAACACAACCATCAGTCTCACGTTCTCTTTCAAGCGAAATGAGATTACACTTTCGTGGAATGGCAAAACGAAACGGCATTCGTTTATAATGACGGATCTGGATCAGTTCAGATTCTACTTTGGTGTGAATGATTTCGGAAAATTCAGCACAACCGATGCGCCTCCTGTGGTGATCCGAAATATAGTGTTGACAGAAAATAATACACCTATTCGGAAATGGCTGTTGAAAAATCATAATCGCACCATCGTATATGATAGTATAGAGAATGAAGTAGCTGCGGTAAAAAATCCGATATGGCTGATCGACCGGCACACCCGGTGGACGCATCGTAAAAGTTTTACTACCGGTCGATTTCCATCGGCAGCTTTTCACAGCGATTCAGCTATACTATATATGACGGATGAACGCACCTTATATCGCTATGATCTGAGTCGCGAAAAATTCGTGCAGCAAAACGTGAAGGGAACTCCCGTACACAGCGATGCCAACCAGCTTTTGTTTGTACCGGAGAAAGGCATGTTGCTTAACTATGATGTTCTTACCAATAAGATGTTGTCTTTCGATTTCGCTAACATGACCTGGCCGAATAACGACACAACCTATTACGAACCAAACTACTGGCACAATAACAAATTTTATAACGCAACAGAAGATGCACTATATACCTTCGGAGGATATGGACACTTCACTTATCAGAATACATTTTACAAATACGATGAGACACAACAAAAGTGGACTGCCGTTGAAACGAACGGTGCTGTGCCTCCGCGCTACCTGGCAGCATCAGGACTTCGTGCAGCCACGCATCAGGTATTAATCTTCGGAGGTTATGGAAGCATGAGTGGCAAACAGGAATTGTCACCGCAGAGTTTTTATGATCTGTATACCTTCGATCTGAAAACACATCGCGTAGAAAAAGTGCGTCAGTATGCAGCCCCTCAGAAATCAGAAGATATAGCCTTCTCGAATTCACTGGTGATCAACGAAGATGAACATTGCTTCTATGTACTGAGCTTTCCTAAAAACAAATACGAAGGACAAGTAAAGCTGCGACAGTATTCGCTTGACAGCGATGATTCAAAAATTCTGGCGGACTCGATTCCTTTTCACTTTCATGATGAAGATTCTTTCTGTGATCTGTTTTATGCTGCTGCTACGCAGGAACTGGTCGCTATAACGGCACACAAAGAAGGGAAACAATACCAGGTAGATATACATACCATCAGTTACCCACCGCTGCGCGCCGAAGATGTTCTTCAGCCGGAACATAAGGAAAGTCGTGCCATCGCAAATATCTCTACGATACTAATTATACTCGGTATAGCCGGTGCCATTACGCTCTATTACTACGCCAAGCGAAAAAGAGCCATCGCTATAAAACAGGAAACAATACCTGTACCCAGCGATGCAGCGGTAACAGAAACAAGACATGAAAGTGATGCCACTGTTACTCCTATACCTGCAACTATACCGGAGGAGCACAAACTAACTTCCGCGATAGTATTATTCGGAGGATTCCAGGTGTTCGATAAAGCGGGCAACGACATCTCCGCTAAATTTACCATGACATTAAAAGAGTTGTTTGCATTGATCTTGCTGCATTCTGTGAAATATGAAAATGGTATATCTGCCGCGGTGATCCAGGAATATATGTGGCCGGATAAAGACGAAGTAAGCGCACGAAACAACCGGAACGTGAACATGAAAAAATTGCGTACGCTGCTGGACGAGATTGGTGGTATTACGGTTGAGAACAACAACGCTTACCTGAAGCTCACGATGGATGACTCGGTATACTGCGACTACCAGGTTGTGTATAAATTATTGAATCATGACCATCACACTGCCGAAGAAAAGGAACACACAATCAATACGATCATCCGGAATGTAAAACGCGGAAGCCTGCTTCCGAACATTCAAACCACATGGCTTGACAATTTTAAATCGGATATATCGAACCAGATCATTGATACCCTGATCGAGCATGCACAAAAGCTCGATAGTCGTAAAGATGACAAACTGCTGCTGGAGATTGCTGATGCGGTCTTTATCTATGACACCATTAACCAGGAAGCACTGGTGATCAAATGTTCTGTACTGAACAAGAAAGGAAAATACTCACTGGCTAAAACGTGGTACGACCATTTCGCGAAAGAGTATAAAAACCTGTATGCTGAAAATTACCCGCGTACGTTCGATGAAGTTATCTCGTAAGACAACTTCATCCGGGTATATACATATGTATTCGCTGATCTATACTTTCAAAGCAACACGTTGCTCTACCGACTCGCCGATCTGCTGACGCCACATGGCGTAGTATAATCCTTTTTCAAGGAGCAGGTCTTCATGCTTACCGGATTCAACTACGTTGCCTTTCTCGAGTACGTAAATCTTATCCGCATGCATAATGGTAGACAAGCGGTGCGCAATGAGAATTGTGATATGATTTTTAACGACCGATATATCGCGAATAGTCTCCGTAATTTCTTCTTCAGTAATAGAGTCCAATGAAGATGTAGCTTCATCAAACACCAGTATATCCGGCTGACGGAGTAACGCACGTGCAATGGAAAGCCGCTGCTTCTCCCCTCCTGAAACTTTCACACCACCTTCACCAATCACCGTGTCCAAACCTTTATCAGCACGATCGAGTAACGATTGACATGCCGCCTTTTGCAATACCTGCATACATTCTTCATCAGTAGCATCAGGTCTTACGAATAATAAATTCTCGCGAATGGTTCCTGAAAATAATTGGGTGTCCTGAGTTACAAAGCCTATCTTTTCACGTAACTCATCCATGTTAATAGACTTGCTGGATATACCGTTATACAATACCTCACCTTCCTTCGGTTGATAAAGTCCCACGAGTAGTTTTACCAACGTAGTTTTACCCGAGCCGGAAGGTCCTACGAAAGCAATAGTCTTACCGTTGCTTGCTTCAAATGATATATCATTCAGCGCATTCCTCGAAGCTGTCTGGTGACGGAAGCTCACGCCTGAAAAGCTCAGGCTGTTGATTCTGCCCATCAGCACCGGATTTTCGGGCCGTGCTTCTTTCGGTAAATTAAGGATACGATTAAAGTTGATGAGCGATACTTCTGCTTCCCGGAACGCGATGATCACATTGCCAAGTTCCTGCAGAGGCGTAAATAAAAAGAACGAGTAGAACAGGAACGTAAAATATTTACCGGCCGATATTTCGTTGTCAAAGATCAGCACGAGCAGGATAACCACCATGACACTGCGAATAAAGTTAACTGTAGTACCCTGCAGAAAACTCATACCCCGCACATACTTTACTTTCTTCAATTCGAGCCCGAGAATTTTATACGTAGTGTTATTAAGCCGATCGATCTCCTGTTTGGCAAGTCCTAAACTTTTCACCAACTCTATATTTCGTAACGACTCCGTTGTTGAACCTGCGAGTGACGTTGTCTCCTTTACTATATTTTTCTGAACCGCCTTGATCTTGCGACTCAACAACCAGCTGGTACCGGCAATGATAGGCACCGATGCAAAATATACCAGCGTAACTTTATAGCTCACGGTTAGGGAGTATACCACAACAAAGATCATCGCCACGAGGCTTGAAAATAAAATGCTGATAAAGGACGTGATAAACTTTTCAGAATCTGTACGCACCTTCTGCAATATACCGAGTGTCTCACCGCTTCGCTGATCTTCAAACGTCTGATACGGTAACTCCAGTGAATGGCGGATACCATCCGCATACATTTTAGCACCAAGCTTCTGCACCACGATGCTCGTAAAGTAATCCTGCAGGTTCTTGGCGATACGTGATACCATCGCAGCTCCGACTGCTAATCCCACCAGGTACAAAATACCTTTTATGAATTCATCGCGTGTCTGAGCATCACGTCTCTCAATAAAGTTATCTACAATTTTCCCGGTGATATGCGGGTCAAGGAGTGAAAAAACCTGACTGGTCGCAGCTAGCAACAACGCAAGGGCAATGAGCCCTTTATAGTTTCTAAGGTATGTAAAGAGTATTTTCATTCGAATCGGTGGTCAATAAATGGCAATATCTGCATGTGAACAAAGAAATGCAGCAGTAGGTTCTGTTTTTTAGGCCGGAAACTGATTTTTTTATCACCATCGCCACACTACTACCGATGAATCACGCATGCAGATCGCACACGGATTGCCATTATTATAGTATAGCCCAACCGTTACAGATTGGACCAACGTTGTAAGTAGCTGATACTATTTCAGATATACTGGTTCACTATCGTCCGCCGGAAACATCGAGTAACGTTCCGGTAATATAGGAGGCTTCATCGGACAGCAACCACAAAATTGCCTTTGCCACTTCTTCCGGCTGTCCTCCACGCCTCATGGGTGTAAACGCTTTCACACGTTCAATGCGGTTGGGCTCGCCTGCCTTGGCATGTATATCAGTATAGATTATACCCGGACGCACGGCATTCACACGAATATTTTCTTCAGCAACTTCTTTGGCAAGACCGAGTGTCATTGTATCAACAGCCCCTTTGGTGGCAGCATAATCTATATATTCAAACGGTGCCCCATACTTGGATGCCATCGAAGATACATTCACGATGCTGCCTCCTGCACCACCGTTCTTCACCGACATTCTGTTAACCGCTTCGCGTGCACAGAGAAAACTGCCGATTACATTCGTGGCGAAAACTTTGTGCAATCGCTCTGCCGACATCTGCGATAACTTTTGTTGCGGCTCAATGATACCGGCATTGTTTACAAGCGCTTTAATCGTTCCTACTTCACGATCGATTGTCTCAAACATCGTTTTCACCTGTGTCTCATCCGAAACATCTGCCTGAAATATATAGGCCTCTCCTCCGTCTTTTTCAATGGAGGCAGCCACAGTCTTTGCAGCATCATGACTGCGAAGATAGTTTATACATACGCGATAGCCGGCACGGGAAGCAAGCTGCGCGGTGACAGCACCTATACCGGTACTCCCACCGGTTATCAAAAGTATTTTCTTCATATAGTGGAAACTATAAAGATTGAAATTAAAACGGAATCACGATTTGAGAACGCTTAGAAATTTTATCCACGGACCGACATCCTCGCGGTAGTGCTTCGCCATCACCCGGATGATTTGCGTTGTATGGGTTAGATCGTGAACTGTCCACGTTGAGAGAAGTTGTGCGAGTGTAACTTCGCCAAACTCCGGATGTATACCCGTCCTGTTCATATCTGCTTCTTCAAGTTTTTTCGATTTCAACCGCGCTATATTTTGTGAACGCAGCTCTTTAAATTCATGTAGCAGTTGTTCGAGTGATTTACCGGCATTCTCATCGATCTGTACCGTGCGATTAACAGGAGCAAATCGTTTATCATTACCATCGGAAACAATAATCTCCACACGAACAAGCCAATCTGTTTTCTCCAGGTGTACCAGATGCCCGACAACATCAACTGGTGTCCATGTATCGGGACCTTCATTTATCGTTGTCCAATCTTCGCTGAGCTTTAGCAGCAACGCCTCCAGTACATACGGTGTACGCGAAAGGATCTCGAGTGATTTGGCAAGTGTAAAATTTTTCATACGTTGTTTACATCTATAGAAGCTCGAATATTGAATTTTTATTTCTAATATTAGTTGTAAAAAACGGCCAATATTTAACGAACTCCATTCCTTTTTTGCACTGACGTGGAACTGCAAAAGATCAAACCGAAATATCTGCACCGGCAGATCAAGTATATTTATATACTGCGGTCGCACGTCACGGAGATTATTCAAAAGCCACACATGCTGATACCCGATGGCACATTTGAACTTATCCTGAATTTCGGTGATGCAGTATACCATGCCGATTCATCCCGTGACGTTACGCGAAGACCCGCAGCATTGCTGGCCGGAGGATTTCGCAAGCAATTTACCTTACACTATAGCGGCAGCATTCACATGGTTGGAATCGTCTTCAACCCGGTATATCAAAACAGGATCATGAACGACCGGATGGATCTCTATAGTGCATCCCTTACCGATGCTGAACAGATTTTTGGCAATACACTCACCGCGATCACTGATGCACTTCCCGACTTATCGCATACAGAATACCTGCGGGAGCACATCGAAAATTATTTTATGAAGTTCTTTATCAGTCAGCCAGATCCAATATATTCCAAAAACATAGGCACAGCCGTGGAGACCATCCAACGCACCAAAGGAAATATAGTGCTGCCTGCGTTGGCATCGCATGTATGCATGAGCACGCGCAATTTCAGGAGAGTGTTTACGGAGACTATCGGAATGTCACCGAAAGAATATATACGGATTATCCGGTCGAAGAATATACTTCACCAGACCAAAAAAGGAAAACCACTTGAGGCTATAGCACAGGAACTGGGATATTATGATCCCTCCCATCTTATCCGGGATTTTAAAGACATCAGCGGTGTAACACCGCGGGCGTATGTCGATCAGCTGAACGCAATCGATGAAAGCTTTATACGGGTAAGCCAGTATGCTCGTTCGTAAGTATATACTTACGAGTGAAGACAATTTTGTTACGGCAAATGAATATATAGTTTCGCTACCGCGCCAAACTTGTCTGTCACTTCATAAATAAAAATTCCTACGCTACCTGGTTCAATACCTTAAAGGCCTGCTCGGGCGATGAAAGAAAAACTTTGTAGAGATCGGCTGTCGTGCCTACGTGAATTTCGTATACATCATTTTGGATTGCCGTCAGCAATTGACTTGATACTTCCGATGAAGGTATGCCACGTGTCTCACCTCCTATATCTTTCGCCATGTCGGTGTTAACCAGTGGCGGCATCAGCTCGAAAACTTTCACAGAACTATTGGCGAGTGCATTGCGTAACACTTGCGTATAACTATGCAACGCAGCTTTACTTGCGGAGTAAGTAGGAATAACGGCTCCGGCAGCAAACACCACAATGGAAGTAACATTGATAATAGCCGATGTTGGCTGGGCTTTCAACACCGGGAGAAGATGCTCCGTTAACCGCACGGGCGATAAGTAGTTGATCTCTATTTCTTCATGGGCTATACCAAATGTATCGCTGCCTTCATGGAGATTATGTACATGGGCAACACCGGCATTGTTCATCAGTATGCTGAGATCACTGAACTCGTTCTTAATTCGCTTCACAAGGTTGATAACATCACTCTCCTTGGTGATATCGCAACGAATGGCGGTAACATTTTTCAAGGCCTGCGAAGCCTTCAATAACTTGTCTTCGTTTCGTCCTGTAATAATTATACGGTTGCCGAGTGCACTCAATGATTTGGCAACTTCATAGCCGATGCCGGAACCGCCTCCGGTGATCAACACTGTTCTGTTCTGGATGTTCATATATATATGTATAAGGTAAGTGTGAATGTACGGGAGGTATACTATGCATTTGCGGATGCCGCTGCACGCTGAAAATCTGTACTGGCCGAAATTTCTTCCCATGCTTTTATTTCTGCCTCTGTCTCAACTGTCTTTTCGCGGAAGGAAGCGATAGCATCTTTACCAATAGGCAAATGCACCGGAGGATTATTACTGTTAGCCAATGCAACAATTACCTGTGCAAACTTCGCAGGATCGCCCGGCTGATTGCCGTGCAGCTGGTGCGCGAAATCTTTCAATTGTCCAACCGTTGCAGCGTATGCATCGATGGAATTGTGCGATACTATATAAGAGTCGCTCGCGAGAAAATCGGTTGCAAATATACCCGGTGCAACAGACGTTACGTGGATGCCCAACGGCTTAACTTCCAGCGCCAGACCTTCAGATATACCTTCCACTGCAAACTTCGTTGATGCGTATAGTCCGAAACCGGGTGCCGAAGCTTTATAACCAAACAGGGAAGAGAAGTTAATGATGTGGCCCGTTTTCGCTTGTCTCATGTGCGGCAGCAAGGCGCGGGTTACATGCAGAAGTCCAAACACATTTGTATTATACTGTTTGAATATATCTTCATCGGTTGCTTCTTCAAATGCTCCGAGGAAACCGTACCCGGCATTATTCACAAGTACATCTACGCGGCCGAAGGTTGCCAGCGCTTTCGCTATACCATCTTCCACCTGTTGTTTGTTGGTTACATCAAGCACAACTACCAACAGGTCACTGCCTGCGCCTAACGATGCTGCGAGTTGTTCTGCATTCTTTCGCACTGTAGCAACTACTTTATCGCCGGCACGCAGCGCTGCTTTTGCAATTTCAAAACCGAAGCCTCTTGATGCCCCGGTGATAAACCAAACCTTTTGCTTTTTCATTGTTTTTAATTTGTGTTGAGACTTCTTATTTGTTTACTAAAAATGACCGATCGGTCATTTTATGGTCAAAAAAATTATGCGAGGTTGTCCTCAATTTCTTTTTTAAGCGAACGCGCAATTATTTTCATGGTTTTATTGTCGCCTGCAATGCGCGACATCATGATGCCGCCCTCAATGGTTGCAAACATCTTAATGGAAAACTCTTTGGCATCCCACGCTGCATTAAACTCTCCGCTGTCCTTTCCACTCTTTAATATAGAGTAGATCATCTTAAGCCCCGTATCCATGAACGAACATATCTTCTTCCGAATGACCGGATCGGTGTCATCTGATTCCATTCCAAAATTCAGCATAGGACAACCTCCTGTCAATGGCGGATTAACCGGATCCATGAACAGATCAATGTAGGCAAGCAATTTCTCACACGCAGACCCTTGTTTACGCAACATTGTCTCGACAGTCTTTCCCAAACGCTCTAAGTGATAATCTACAACGGCATGTGCAAGATCTTCTTTGTCTTTAAAATGAACGTATAAACTCCCTTTCGCGAGGTTCGTAACTTCCAGGATATCGCTCATGGAAGTTCCCGCTACTCCTTTTGTATTAAAGAGTGGCGCTGCCTTGGTGATAATCAGTTCCCGGGTACGTTCGGCTTTTGTCATTTCGTTTATTCAGGCACAAATATAAGTGACCGATCGGTCAGTTTAACGAAATGGTGTAAAAAAAGATTCACAGAAAATAGAATTCTCTCTTTTATGGGTTGGGGACACTGTTCCGCCAACCTTATTACGGTGCGCAAAGAGCTTTAAGACCAACGTTGTAACAGCGTAAAACACAATAAGTAAGGAAAGCCCTGACGGGGCCCTATTTTCTTCGATATCAGGTAAGGCATTCCCTTAGAATGCCCTGATGCAGTTGTGTAAGGAAGCCTGAAATATATATCAGGATATATAGCAAAGTATATATCAGGAGGGCTCTTTTAATCACATCATTTTTCAACAAACACGCTCCTTTTCATTAAAAAAATCTTTTTGCTCTATAATTCTTCACGGCAAGTCGCGCGGGAAGCTTGTACTGTTTTTTCGATATATATACTTTTTTGAATTTTATGTTCACCACGTGCCTCTGCATTCGCCAAGGTGAACACATGTAATAAATAGTGTGGTGATGAAAAGAAAATGAGACAGTGACCCGTCATCGGCAAGCCTATACAACACGTTCACATGCAGTTGATACACTTTTTCGGCAGGCTCGTCAGTATATATCGAATCTGAACCTTTACTACAACAAAAAAATTTACATGTGTTCAAGATAAACGTACCACCACTTTTTGCGTGACATCCCGGAGTAAAAGTAAAAATACACACCGTTCACAGATGTTTCTCCTTTCATCGATCATATCGACACGTCTTCTATTTACTTCGGTATATAATTAACCCTGAGCTGTCCAAATATAGTCTTCATACATCTATACTTTGTCTCATCATTTTGCTTTGGGTAAAAAACTAAACATAACTCTATCGCATGTAAGCCGGTGTGGATATGAAACGGAATTACCTCTGCGCGTCAGTATAGCTTTGCATCATCAAACTTTCAATCAGCAAGGTGCTGGTGAAGAAACGAAGTGGTAACAAACTATATAAAGTGATGAAAGCAAGAACGATGTTGAAAATTGTCTTAGTGGTGGTTGTGTCTCTTATTGCTCGTCTTTCATGGGCGCAAGGTTGTAATTGTAAATACACTGTAGGACTGACGGAGACGAATGTGGATGGAAAGGCTTTATCGATCCAGCCCGGGGATGTTATCTGTATACAAGCAGGTAACAGAAGTGTATTGAGATTCTCAAATATAGTAGGTACTGCAGCGAAACCCGTTATAATAAAGAACTGCGGTGGAGTAGCAAATATAGAGAATACAGATAAGAGCTATGCTGTGTGGTTTTCAGCAAGCCGTTACTTCCGCGTAACAGGAACCGGAGATGCTGCAAGCAACTATGGTATACGCGCGAAGACTTCTAAATCAGGATCAAATGCATTTGTAGTAACAGATCTGAGCTCTGATGTTGAAGTAGATCACGTAGAAGTAGCCGGTGCTGGTTTCTCCGGTATCATGGCGAAAACAGATCCACGCTGCGATCTGACTGCAAACCGCGGTGTATTTACCATGTATAATGTTATTATACACGAAAACTACGTGCACGATGTGACTGGCGAAGGTATGTATATCGGTAACTCTTTCTATAACGGATGGACTGGTAACACTTCCTGCACGGGCACAACGCTTTATCCTCACGACATCATTGGTTGTAAAGTATATAAGAACATCATCAAACGTACAGGCTGCGAAGCTATTCAGGTTGGTACGGCATCATCTGGTTGCGAGATATATAATAATGATATAGAACTTTTCGGACAGGATCCATTCGCTAACTACCAAAACAACGGTGTTCAGATCGGACTTGGTACCGGTGGTAAAATGTATAACAACATCATCAAAAATGGTCCTGGCAATGGTATAATTGTACAAGGTAAAGGTGATAACATTATCTACAACAACGTTATCATCGGTGCAGGCAGCAACGGTATATATTGTGATGACGCCACAACCAGCGGTACACTCGGCTCAGGTTTCTCTTTCATCAACAACACAATCATCGCTCCGGGTGGTGATGGTTTGAAGATCGCAGCAGAACGCGTAGCCATGAACCACTTCATCAACAACATCATTATCAAGCCAGGTACAGGTGTATATGTAAACAAAGCTCCTGCTACAGTGAAAATGGAAGAAGTGAACAACTACTATAGCGCAAACATTGCTGATGCGAAATTTGTAAACGCTGCTTCAAACGACTATCACTTGCTTACAACATCACCAGCGCTGAACAAAGGTACTGCAACATCAACATACGGTGTAACGTTCGACTTCGACAGCAAAGCAAGACCTGCCGGTGGTGTATATGATATCGGTGCATTTGAACTACAGGCTGCCGGCAACGCACTGCCTACTGTAAACGCAGGCACTGACAAGACGATAACACTTCCTACAGCAACTGTATCACTCACCGGAACTGCAAGCGACTCTGACGGATCTATAGCATCCTATAGCTGGACAAAACAAAGCGGTGGCGCGGCTACACTAACAAATGCTACTACTGCTACGCTTACTGCTTCTGCACTGGTTGCTGGTACATATACCTTCAGACTTACTGTTACGGACAATGCTGGTGCCTCTGCGTATGACGATATAGTTGTAACGGTGAACAGTGCCGCGAAACCTCCTGTAACAACAGCAACTCCGATCTTCCGAATTAACACTGGTGGTGTAGCAATCAGCGCAAGTCCTATCAACTGGACAGCCGATACACAAGCTGGTAAGTCTCAATACCTGGATGCTGCGAGCGCAAACTATACTGCCGGTGGTTCAAGCTGGACAGGTACTAACACAACAGGCGCACCTAACAACCTGTTTGGTCCTAACCGCTACTCTCCTACTTACGGTGGTACTACTATGGAATGGAACTTCCCGGTGCAAAGCGGAACTTACCAGGTAAATTTATACTTCGCTGAGACACCTTATTCAGGTGGTGTAAAGACAGCCGGTGCACGTGTGTTCCATATCAACGCAGAGGGTACACGCAAAGTAAGCAACATCGATATATATGCTGAAGCAGGTATGAACGCACTGAAGAAGCAATTTGAAATAACCGTAACGGATGGTACACTGGATCTGGACTTCGTTCGCTCAGTAGGCAATCCACAGGTAAACGGTATCGAGATCGTAGCATTAACAACACAAACTACTACAACGGCACGTACAGCTTCTGGAGAAGACGAGTTTGAGACAACAGAAGAGACGACCGAAGAAACTACTGCAGTTGCTTCTGTACAGGCTAGTCCGAATCCTTTCACCGACAGACTGAACCTGACGTTGACTGCTCAAAGCGAGAATGTTTCAATTGCCCTGCAGGATATGAATGGTTATACAGTTCTGGAAGATGTACAACATGATGTATCTGAGATCAACCTTGACTTCGGTACTACCAGACTTCCTGCCGGTATATATATACTGACTGTAAATGCAGACGGTAAAGTTGCCAAGCAACGTGTGATCAAGCGATAATTTTGATAGTTACTTTTTCCTAACCAACAGGGGCCGTCTCACAAGGACGGTCTCTTGTTTTATAAAAAAAAGAAGAGCGCGATGTCTCTTCTTTTTTTTATAGAGTATAAAGTAATTCTTATTGTTTCACCATCGAGAGCAGCAGCTCCGGTTCGTTGGTAGTGATGAAGTCTACATCTTGTTTAAGCAACTCTTCCAGCACCGGTTTATCATTTACAGTCCACACGTTGATCGTTAGCTTTCTGTTCTTAGCATCCGCCAACCACTCCGGATTTTTTTGCAATACACTGAAGTGATAGTCCAGTCCATACAAATTATCAGCAGCCAGTTCAGCCGGTGTCTTGTCTCCTTTCAGGTACGCAGCGCGTGCATACGGAGCGAGCTTCATTACTTCCTTGCATACATCGTAATCGAAACTGATATAGTCTACCCATGCCTGTGCCTGAAGCTTCTCTACCAGTGTTATAATTTTATGCGTTAATGCAAGCGAGCCTTCTTTGCCCAGCTCGGATGGTTTTATCTCGAGGATGAGTTTCGTTTTATTCTGATTCATACCTGCTTTGAGATAATTTTCAAGTGTCGGCAGTGACTCACCGTTTGAAAGCTTCAACGCCAGCAGGTCACGTGAATTGGTTTTGGCGATTGATATACCTTGTATGGATGCATCGTGGTTAATTACCGGAAGTGAGTCGGCAGACATGTGTACATCAAATTCACTTCCTTCACACCCCAGTGCTATAGCGTGATTCAAAGCAGCAATAGAATTTTCAGTTGCCCCCGTATTCTTCCAGGCACCACGATGTGCGATCACCTTGTTTCGAATAAAATCATCCTTAATAATTCTGAATGTACCAGTCTCTTCTCCGGAAGCCGTCTTCACAGTAATGCGAAGGTCTGCATACGTTGTCCCCGCCTTCAGTTTTTCCGGACGAACAGACAACTGGTAGTCTTTACTGATTTTGAATGCAGCCTGGTTCTCGCCAGACCAGGTAACCGATTTTATCACGCCACTTCGAAGTTTTACATAACCAATCGTCTGCGTATTCTTGCTCCATGTATAGCCCGTCAGGTAAACAGTAGCCTGACCGTTGGGCTGTGCCATGCAATAGCTGCTAACCAGCGTCATCAGCCCCAGCACGAGCATAAGTATCCTTCTCATAAATAAATTGTTAATTAAGAACATAAGGTAAATCTATCTGTCTTAAAATCCATACCGTACACCAATCTGTACCTGGAACGGATTGCCCGATGGGGTAACAACACCGGTATTTGGATTCACGTCATAGTTGAAGTTCTTGGTTGCCGTATCGAAGCTTCGTAACGTATATAGATTCTGCTTGCCCAACGTCTCTGTTGTTCCCCACTTTTTATTCAGCATGTTGGCCACATTAAATATATCTGCGGATATTTCAAGTGTTTGTGTACGAAATGTTTTGAATCGCTTGACAACGCGCAGATCCCACACACCAAAAAATCCGTTTTCACCGCCATTGCGTTCCGCTATATTTCCAAAGCTTCTGCGGATATAGTCTTTGAGCCCTTCGTCTGCGTTGGGATTGTCCAATATAGCCGTGATACCGGTTTTATACTTCTCTGCGACAGCCGGGTCGTTCGGATCAAATACATAGGCAAGATCATTGGAATTTACAAAGTCACCATTCGGATTACCGGATACCGCCAGCGAATAACGGGTGCCTCCTATACCGGAATAACGTACACCAATACTAACGCCCCAAAGCGTTGGAAGTGTACCATAGAAAACAACTTTATTTCTGAACTGATTATCCGAGTACGTCATACGACTCAGGTCACGCGGATCGTCTTTCACCATTAACGACAATGTAGCCGAGTTTGCAACGTTACCGTTATACGAAGTATTATCGCGCACATCATTCCAGGTATAGCTTACTGTAATTTCACCATCCTTGAAATAACGGAACGTAGCATCGGCCACGGCAGCAAAGTGATTTACCTTGCCTTCGCTCGTAAGTTCCAGTACACGCCCTACACGGGTAGTCTTGCGGCCCTGCATCCAGTCTGTTGAACCATTCGCAGGATTAATTGCACTTTCGGGTACATATACACCTCGACCGCCTTCATTGCTCAAACGGAAGTATGGATTGTCAGCCATGTTACGATCTACATACATATAGTTATTACGTCCTAAACTTGCAAAGACGCTTACGCCCATCTTGAAACGATCGTTGAAGATTCTGTTATACGATGCATTGGCTTTATAGATAACCGGCACCTTTACGTCTTCTGCATTCATGTTGATCGTAGCGAGGCGTGGCACACCATCCAGGTTAAACAACTCGCTGCCCGGTGCTGTTGAGGGATTCTCGCGATAGCCTATGAAATTGGGTACGGGTACATTTGCGCCTTGTATATCAACCGATAGTACTTTTGTTCCATCAAACAACATGTTGTTGATCATCGCATAATTGTTGATGTCCGATCCAAATATACCGGCACCGATTCGAATGAAGTCCCGTTGCTGTTCATGAACATCCCAGGTAAACTGTACCCGTGGCTGAAGCTGGAATGTAGACAAACCATTGTCGGTACGAAGTCCCAAGTCTTCATATACAATCTCGTTAAAGTTTGCTTTGTTGATGTAGTTGGAATAGTCAGCACGCAATCCCAGTAACATGTCCAGCCCCGGAGCAAGCCCCGTTTGCATTTGTGCATATATACCGGTATTCAGAATATTTTGCTTTACACTATGATCATCCGACAAGGCAATTTCGCGTGCATAACGATATGGTTTCAGGTTATTGAAATTATCAAGTCCTGTAAAATAGTAACGGCCGTTCATCTCACTTCCATAGAGAGAGTTGAGATGGCTATACATCAGGTCTATACCAAATGTAAAATTGATCTTGTCGGTATTGTAATACAGGTTATCCACCAGTTGGATTACGTTATTGTAAAAGTGTTCAGGCGAATACCGCTGGCCGCCCAGCTGAATCGTAGTATATACGGTCTTGTCGTTTACAACGGAACCAACACGTTCTACAATCGCGCGCGGTATATTTTGTGACGGCAATTGCGATCCGGGCGTTGACTCTTCCAAGGTATACAGGTACTGCAATTTCAACTCATTGGTAATACGCGGATTTACCGAAGTACGAAGCGTAGCCAGGATACTGTTGTCGATTGACTTCACATCGCCATATACTTCATACAGATTTATACTGCTGTTGTCATCGAGTCCCAGGTTGTTCATATCATACACGAAGTTATCCCGGATCGTCAACAGATTGTTTTCATTTAACTGCCAGTCGACACGGGCGAATACAGCATCCGTACCGCGCTTCTTATCAAATGAACCGAACTGCGGTGAGTTTGCTACACCATATTTACTGCGTGCTATCGACAGGTACTGATCAAGCGATGCCTGCGTGACGTTAAGACGCGCTTCATCTGCCGGAGATTTTATATCGGCTATCTGCAACGGGCGCGAGTCGGCCTGGTGATCCCACACTACGAAGAAGTGCGCTTTGTCTTTTACAATCGGACCTCCCAATGAAAATCCATATTGATATGTGGAGAATTCAACATCGCGTTTATTACCGCGAATATCATAGCGACTGGACAACCAGTTTGTACGCATATAGTTAAAGATACTTCCGCTAAATGTATTCGTTCCGGATTTCGTAACGGTACTTACTGTACCGCCACCACTCCTCCCGTAGGTAACATCATATTGGTTAGTAACCACGTTGAACTCGCGCACCGCTTCCATCGAAATGGAGTACGGGCCACCGTTCCGATTGGTAGTACCGCCCGAAGTCGGATTTTTAGCCGTCATACCGTCAATGGTAAAGTTAACGGATGAAGCAAGCTGTCCCGCTATATTTCCGCCTCGACTTAGCGGAGAGAGATCAATGAGCGTGGTAAAATTTCTTCCGTTCACCGGTAACTTGGCTATATCACGTGCCGTTACAGAAGTGGCCGCACCAAAATTACCTACCTGGTTTTGCAGGGAAGAAGCACTGACTTCCACTGCTTCCAACGTTTCCGAAGAAGATTTCAACTGTACATCTATACGCAGAATGTCGCCCTGGTTGAGCGCATAGCCTGTACGTTTTTCAGTTGCAAAACCGAGCGAAGATATATCGATGGAATAAGGTCCTCCTAACGGAAGTTGCTTGAATGTAAATTCACCGTTGGCATTGGTTGCCGTGCCTGTGGTAAATCCGGTAGATTCGTTCTTTACCATTACGGTGGCACCGGGCAGAGGACTTTTCTCTTCATCCAGCACAACACCGGTGATGCCGGCTTGTGTCGTTTGAGCTTTTGTTTGTACAATGGGTAAGCACGCTGCCGACCAAAGCAGCACTGCCAGTAAACGTTTCAGCATATTTTATAGGGTTAAAGGAAGGGCCGAAACTAGAATGTAATGATTAGACTAAAGTCAGCTTTACTTTAAGGATAGATTAACTTTATATGAAGCACGTTCAAACATGAATACAACGGGTAGGCTATGCGCGAATCGTTCGAAGATTAGAAGATTCTAAGATTAAAAGATTGGAAGATTGAAACATTGAAAGATTGGAAGATTAAAAGATTGGAGATTGAAAGATTAGGAGATTGACAATTAGAGATTAGTGAATTAAGGGCATCGTGTCTATTGGAATTGACTGCATTAAAATTTGAGACACACAAGAAACGCAAAATCGAAATATAGCGCCCACCTTAATCTTTCAATTTTACAATTTTACAATCTTTCAATTTTATATTTTTAAACCACCTGCTCCCCGTCTACCTCAAATCTCCTGGTGTAAGTTTTCCACGTAAAGTGCTTAAAATCCGGGGGTAGTTCTTGTGGTTGGGATTTGCTATGCTGCAGGGATCGCGCCATCTTGCAACTCTATATATGGCAATAGATAACCACTTTCTGAACATGATCCGGCTGCTCCGGCAACACGAGGAAGTGATGCTATATGGAAATCTCCTGCAGGTTACGCCATTGGACACTGAAGTGGTAACGACTTTCCTTGAAGAGGAATATCATCGTGAAGCACTGCAGTATCCATCCGATGCTCCTCCGTTTCATGCGGCAGCAGCAATCTGGTCTGCACACATTGTATACAAGGCGGCACAGTTGATATTATACCGGGAAAACAAGCCTGAAGATCTCCGCGCAATGTTTCCTGTATTTGAAGGTGAACGGAATGCGTCAGCAATTTTATCGGCTGACCTGTGCCTGCGATTTATACCGGTGATGCGACAGCACCTGCACGTGATTGATCCGGAAGATCCGCTACTCGAACTGCTCGATGAATTACTGCTGCAGTGGCACTACTCCGGTATATCTGCCGCCTTGGACATTTCGAAACTTGACTTCGCTCCTATTGTCTCATCGCCCGTACTGATGACACTCTATACCGAACGGATTATATACTATCGGAAAACAGAACTTGCCCGACATCCGGCTTTTATTGAAACGATACGTGCATCACTGGGTATATATAGCGATTCCCTGTGGAAAGAATTGAAAGACGTTATTACTTCTGAATCATGAATACTATTGAAAACCTGAACAAGGTTCTGACATTTGTAAAAAACTCGTTTGTTGGAAAGAATGAAATTGTAGATCTGCTGGGTATAAGTTTACTGGCACGTGAGAATGCATTTTTACTCGGTCCTCCCGGCACAGCGAAGAGTGCTATCATCCGGCAGCTTTCAGATTGTATTCAGGGCGGAAAGAACTTTGAATATTTACTCACACGTTTTACCGAACCCAACGAGATATTCGGTCCTTTTGATATTCGTAAACTGAAGGAAGGCGAACTGATCACCAACACCGAAGGTATGATGCCGGAAGCATCGATGGTATTTCTCGATGAGATCTTCAACGCCAACAGTGCTATTCTGAACAGCTTGCTCATGGCACTGAACGAACGCATTTTCAGACGCGGTAAAGAAACGCGTAAACTTCCTGCACTCATGTTCGTAGGTGCGAGTAACGTGCTTCCCGAAGACGAAGCGCTGAACGCATTGCTCGATCGCTTCCTGATCCGCGTACGCTGTGATTATGTTGATACCGATTTACTCGAAGAAGTATTACTCGCAGGATGGAACCTGGAAGGGCGCTCGGTTGAACGCCCGGTGATAACACCGCAGGAAATTATCGGGCTGCAGCAACGTTGTCGCCAGGTAGATCTCGCGCCTGTGCGAAAACAATTTGTTGAGGTAGTCCATACGTTGCGTAACACCGGTATAAAAGTTTCCGACAGACGTGCTGTCAAAATTCAAAACCTGATGGCAGCAAGTGCTCTGATCAGCAATCGTACACAAGCGATTCTGTCTGACCTCTGGGTGTTGAAATATATATGGGACACGGAAGAGCAGATCGAAATACTGGCTGGTATAATTGATTCGATCATTGAAAAAGATACGGTACCACACGCGCATCCGCAGGCACACTATAACAAAACTCCACAGGCAGAAGAGCTGATCAAAGATGTACAGTTGCTTGCTTCACGCTGGGAGTCTGGCAACCTTTCGTTCGAAGAACAGAACGTTATCAAGGATAAACTTCGCTATGTGCAGACGCGCTGCAACTGGATCAAAAAGAATGAACACAAAGATCATATACAGGCTGAAATAGAACAGTTATGGAAAAAGATGCTGGAAGCAGTATAGTATATTTCCTTTCGGTTCCGCAGGCATATAAAAACGATCTGGCGCGCATCCGGCAATGGACGAATCTGAAAGCAGGCTTCGATGAAAATATCATTTGGCTCAGGGATCTGAATTACCAGCAGATATACTCTGCCGAGGTACGTTCGATACCGTTTGCCATTGCCTATTATTAAAAAGGTAATCAGCTCTATTTGCTCGATCGGAAATTACCGGAGCGTAATGTTCCGGGTTTGTTGTGGACACCGATCGACCGGGCGTTACCGGTAAAGCTTCCTTCATTGAATCATAATTATTTTGGTATACACGACACGCTTGATATTAAACTGGTACCCTCGGATCACGAGACTGATGCCGTTGCTATGATCGTATCGCTGGATATACTCGGCCGCTATATAGAACACGCACCCGCAGTTCGTCTTGAAAAAATGCGCTGGGCGATTATGGGCTCCGATCGCGCATTCCTGTTAGGCACCCCGTTGTTACCGGTTCCGGGCACTACCGTATGGTCGCGCAAGGATCTGCTTTTCCCTACCGGGTACGATCTTGAATTATATTCTTTAACGGACGCTATTCAGGAAAAAATCAATCCGGGAAGAAACGCCTGGATTCTTTGGGACACCGACAACACATACCAGTTGATTTCAAAAGAGAGCCTGGTGCCTTTGTCACGAAGTTCATTTCGCGTTACGATCACCAATCCGATACATCAGTCGTGACAGCATTAAATTACTTTCAATCGTATCAGAACTATTTCTGGCAATGGGAAGATGCCGGTGAAGTGGTCGCTATACCACAGGAGACCACGATCGCCTACCGGCAGCTTCTCGGAGACATTATTGATAAACTATATCCGCAGGGCCTACCTCCTTTTGGCTCGCTGTTGCTGGTGATGATCGCCACCAATCCCAATGGTTCAACATCACTCGATGCTATATATAGTATTGTTCAGCGCTCGGACGCATTGCCAAAAAACAGTGAAGCTACCCTGGCAGGGGCCATTGGCTTTCTGAAACTTTTAACAGAACTGCCGAAGCCGTATAAAGAAGGCAAGCGAAGACTATTACTTATACAGGCGTTGTTTGAACGATGCCACTATATTTTGTCGCTGAAGGCTTCGGCCGGTGTACACGCACAATATAACCAGCGTCTTTTTGAAAATGGATTGAACCCTGTCCCCCTGCAGGACATTGTATTTGATAAAGACTTCAGGCCTCTGAGTATACTCGCTGGCAAATTTCAGAATACACAGGATATCATTAATCGCATTGCTGCCCTGCCGGATACGCAACAGTATGAGATCAAGTTTGATGAGACACCGGGCAATGATACGCCCGCGCCTGCAACTGATTTTATAGACGATCTCATGCAGAGCTATAAGACTTTTACAGTCGGTTCATTGATTCGGTGGCTGTGGAGCGGACTAAATATACCGGTGCACAGTGCCTTACCCAGTCAACAACCGTTGGGAGGTTTTTCTGATCTCACTAACAAAGGAGACTTCGATAAGCTTCTTATTTCCGAGTTTGCGTATGATGATCTATTGTTTTTATCACGACTCGCCAATAGCGAAGCCCTCTATATTCACCGCGAGGTCCCTCCTGCTCACCACAACCTGCAGCGACTTATCCTGATCGATGCTACGCTGAAGAACTGGGGCAATCCGAAAGCTATCGCTTTTGCTATCGCAATCGCGATTGCACGACATCCGAAAACAGATATAGGATGCTCGGTGGTGGTGCTTGGAAATATAGCGTATCACGCGGTGTCTATCGAGACCATCGATTCGGTCATTGATGCTGTGCAGATCGTGGAAGAAGGACTTCATCCGGCCCGTAGTCTCGAGGCGTTTTTAAAAGATAACAAAGCCGATGCAAACAAAGAGGTATTCTTTATAACAGAACCTTCTACGCTGAAGCAGCCCGCGTTGCAGAAAGTTTTGAATGAACACCAGCAACGCATCCACTACCATATATATACTGACATCACCGGAAAGGTAGATATATACAAGCGACAAGGCAGCAGTAAACGACATCTCCAGAACATCCTTCTTCCGCTGGAGACACTCTGGAAAAAACCGGCTTCTGCCAAACCAGAACCTGCGCAACAATACGGACATCGCGTAAACTATCCTATACTGCTGAAGGAAGATGCAATAGCGAAAGTGCGATCGGCTCCGGATGGCGAGATATTCCTATTCACCAAAGAGCATACCATACTACGCCTGTTCGATAAAGCAACGGAACGACACGAACGCGGCTGGGATCTGATCTGTCGCGAACTTCCTTTTCACTCGGAACACTGCGAGATCGGTATAACGGAAAACAGACACCACATCGCGTTGGTCTTTAACACGAATACGCGCGAACTGCTCCTGATTAACTTGCAGACAGCAGAGAAAAAAATTATTGCCTTCTCCGATTGGAAGTCTACCGCGGGGCCTTCGTTTATTTTTCACAATGGTAAATTTCTTCATAGCAACGCTACGGCTACCTGGAGTATTTCACCCGATGGTATCATTAGACGCATGGACACGATTGGTAATGAGAAATTCCAACACCGTGAAAGTGCGTTGCAATCCATCGCTTCAAAATATACCACTGCACATTCACTGTTAAAAAATGTTACCAGGGTATTTATCAATGAAGGCGGAGAGCTGGTATTCAAAATGCATACCCTGAAACTCGTAGGACAAAGCATGCACATCAAATTCATGCAATGCCGCGACTTAACGCAAAAAGTGACTGCCCAGCAAACCAGTACCAATATATTTATGTTTGACGATGGCAGTTCGGTGGAAGTTAACCGCTCCGGGTTGCTGATATTGCACAGCAGCGACAGGCAAATTCCTGCGATATATATACCTACTACCCTCGACAGTTCCCTGGGACTGGCGACTGATCATGAATTTGCCGGTAATCCATATTATTATAAAGAACCGGTGTACGAAGTAATTCTGAAACGAATCGGCGAAAGCAAATTGGACACTGTTAAGAAGCTGAAAGAACTGGGCAATTTTTCACTAAGCGAAGCAAAATCGATCGTGGACAATAACAGCCCGGTGACGATTTTCGCCAACTGCCTGGATACAAAAGCCCGCGCGTTTCAAAAGGCAATGGTTGAAATTGGTAATGACGTAGAGTTGAAAGTAAAAGACGGTTCGGCAGAAATGCGAAAAATAACATTGGTAGAATTTTACAAGAAGTACCTCGCGCGGTATATAAATACAATCTTAAACTATGGAGCTCAAGCTGACACCAACCGATAAGAACACGTTTCCACTAACGGGACTGCTGATCAAAAGTGCTTCGGCTGTACAATGGTTCAAAGAGATCCAGTTGATGCAGTTGTCGTTATCGGGTATACAGCTATATCCTATACCCGATGTTGTTCCCAATACAATTTGGGGTTGCCTGATCATTTCAAAAGAAAAGATAGCATCCGGCAAAATCGGCCGTCATGAACTGTGTCAGCACGTCACAGATAACTTGTATATACCGGAGCGCTCTGTTATATATCCGATGCCATCGGCTGCCGAGCTTGAGAAGCTATTCTCGTCCGGTATATATATAGTCCATCCGGATTTCGGATGGGTGGAGTTAACAGAGGAAGTAAAGTTGCAGGATATAATTGCGCTGCCACCCCCGAAGTCTGAACCGGTAACGAAACCTTCTCCATCGGTATATATTCCGCGCACAATCCGGAGTTTCCAGATTCATTCACTCCCTCCGGAAGAAGTATTGAGGAACCTCGAAGAGCAGACGTTTCCCAAACACAAAGAGCGAGATGATAAACCGCTAAATATATGGGAGAAGATGCGACTCGGATTCTACAAATCCGTATTCTCAAACACACCAGGTTCCACACAGGAAGGTGCCAATAATTCTTCCGGCACTTTTGCATCGAAGCTGGAATCATTTTTTCAAAGAGTATTCAAGAGCAACGATCAGTGGAATCGCGTTCAGCAGGATTTTCAAAACCTGGAAGAACGAAACAAGAAGGACGTAGATCGCCTGATGGACTTGTTGAAAAAAGATCCTGACCTCGCCCTGCAATATGCTATACCACTTAACGAAGGTGGCGTTGCACGAGGTGGTAGATCTGGCCAACTTGGTTTTGAGAAACGCTGGTTCGATTTTTCACTCATGGGGAAACCCGGGCGAAGTGGTGCATCAGGGTCCGTAGATCTTGGCGATCACTACTATGATCTGCAACGACAATACCTTGAAACAGCAGACGAATTGATCAAGCGTAAAGATTATCAGAAAGCTGCTTTCATATATATGAAGCTGTTGAAAGACTATAACAAAGCCGCCGGAACGCTGGAGGAAGGAAAGTATTACCAGGAAGCTGCCACTATATTTCTAAAGCATGCCGGCAATAAACGCAAAGCAGCCGAGTGTTTCGAAAAAGGGAACATGACGCATGACGCTATAGTGCTTTACAAAGAGTTGAATGAAAACGAAAAAGTCGGTGACCTATATATATCACTTGCCAATAAACCGCAAGCCGATATATACTATGAAAAAGTAGCTACTGACTATCAAACACGCGGCCAGTATGTAAAAGCTTCGCAGGTATACCGCGATAAAATGAAAAATGATACAACTGCACAGACTGTCTTATTGGAAGGATGGCGCGCGCAAAAAGACGCTGTCAACTGTCTGCAGAATTACTTTACACATATTCCGGATATTGATCAGTTGGGAAAAGAGATCAATGCGCTATATCAAAATGAAGTAGCCTCGCATAATCGCGAGCTCTTTTTACAGGTGCTGAAACACGAGTATAAAAAGAAACACAAGCTGCATAACGACATCCAGGAAATGGCCTATGAAATCATCGCGATGCAAATTCCTGTAAACCGATCTATAGTCTCCGAACTAAAAGATTTCAACCCCGCCAACCAGGAGCTGCTCAAAGACACACTTCGATTTAAGGTTGGTAAGAGGTTGAAGGGATGAAGGGATAGACTAGAAGATTGGAAAATTATAAGATTGGAAGATTACAAGATTGAAAAATTAGGGTATAGCTTTGTTCTCCGTTAATCTTTCAATTTTACTAATCTTTATAATCTTTCAATTTTCTAATCTTCCAATTTTTCAATTTTCTAATCCTCACCTCACCACCTTCGCCTTGAGCAGGATTGCTTTCCTTTCGGGGGATAGTTTTTTGAAATTCTTCTTTTGCTGGTATAGCCAACTGTAGAGCGGTGTGTGATGAGGGACGGGCTTCTTTGATTTTTTATACTTGAGAAACTCTTCGACTCTTTGCATCCATCGTTTTTCAGCAATCTCATTTTTCCACGAGAAGCCCAGTGCGGTGAGCTTTTTCTTTTTATCAGCAGAAAGTTTCTTCATGCGCTGGCCATTTACCCAACTTGCAAGTGACTGATTCGGCTGATACTTCTGCGGTACATCACAATGTCCAAATTTATTCTTGAAGACGACCAGCGCTTCATACATTCGCTCCCAGCGTTCATCCCAGTATTGTCCGCTACGATCCCACAGAAAATGTATAGCATTCAGTTTCTCTTTCTTATAGGAAGACAATTTACTCTTGCTATGCAGTTGCAATCGCACCCATTCATCGAGCTCGTTGTGTTCCTTTAGCTTTAGATGATAGCGTGCGCCATGCTTTTTCTTAAAGGCTGCAAAACGGGTATACATCACATCCCACGTTTTCAGTTTCTCTGCTGCTGCCTCTCCTTTCCATATAAAGCCCAGCGCTGTTAATTTTTGTTCACGTACTTTGTTGATACGATTCTCAGCCTTCAGGCGCTTCTGCGTTTGTATCCATTCGTAGAGACGCGATTCGGTGCGCGGTACGATCACGTGTTTATGTTCCGCTTTAAAATTCTTCAGTGCACGATACATACTTTCCCACGTTTCATGGAAAAGTTCATGTGGCCATTTTACGCCAAGCTGTTCGAGTTTCTTACGCTTCTCATTGCTGATTTTATTTTTATCGCGCTTGTTTCGCTGCAACCATACGGCCAGTTTAAAATCTTCACGCTGCTTTACCTGGCAATGTCCATGCTTCGCCTTATAGGCTTTTAAACGCATATACATTTCTTCCCAGCGTTGTTCAGCAAAGTCTTCTTTGTCCCAGGCAAACCCGACAGCATCCAGTTTCTTACGGCGTTGTGGTGATAATCTTTCCTGACTTTTCATCTGCGTCTCCATCCACAACCCCAGCTGAAAGTGTTCTTTGCGAATCCGAATCCGGTCGATGTGACCATTTGATTTTTTATACTGAACGAGTTCCTTATAGCGCGCCTCCCACGAGTCTTCACGCAGCTTTAGTATATCTTCCTTCCACAGAAAACCAACCTTGTTCAACAGTTTTACCCGATCGGCTGAAAGTATATTTCGCGTTTTACAGCTCCGCTGGCGGGAGACCCAACTGCCCAGCGCTTTGTTCTCGCGATAATCCTGTGGCACCTTGGTGTGACCATACTTCCTTTTGAAGTCCAGGAGATCGCTATACATTTCATTCCACTGTATATCTTTAGGCGTTCGTGTCTCCCAATCAAACTGTACGTTGTTCAACTTTTGAATCTGTGCAGTTGTAAGAACGGATTTGGACAGCCGCTGATTGGAAGTCCAGTCGAACAGCGATTCAAGTGCCGGATCATTTGAAGGAACATACGCATGTCCATGCTTCCTGTAAAAATTTTCGAGCTTGCTATACATCGTATTCCAGTCAGCCGAAGCATGAAACTGAAATCCCAGTTTTTCCAACGCGGTATACAGTTTAGCAGGCAACCGCTCAGGATGTTTGCGAATATTCTCGATCCATCGGGACAACAGTTTATCTTTACCGTCCGATGGCACATTGAAAGTACCGTATTTTTGATGATAGGCTTTTAGCTTTCTGAAATTCTCTTTCCAAACTTTTGAATCTTCCATTACCATAAGTACAACAACAATATTCCGGATTGTTTGATGATCTTCAGCACGTACAGAGGTCACCGGTTAAATTATCTTCCAGAACGCAGCATACAAATTTATAAAGCTATATATACCTATAAATTATCTTAACACAAACCGGCAACCCTGTAAATGTATATTTCCGTGAGGCTAAATGTATATAAAATTACCACTCAAAAATATACCCTAATTCAACGGATAAAAACCACACATCTATAATACACATACAGGTATATACAAACTAAAAAGCATGAAGACACTTGTCTCCATGCTTCACTGAGATCACGATAAAGTATAGATGGCTATAGATTCGACTGTATCAAAATAAAAAAGCACTGATACCTGGCGATATCAGTGCTTGCGGAGAAAAGTATTTTCTCTTCAGGCCTCGCTCATCAGGCCGATCTTGTTCTCGGTACTATTGCTTAGCACGCGTACCATCTGCCGTATAGCCCCAAGGTGATACGACATGTGCGGGAGCATCGCCAGTGTTCCTTTTTCCATACGTGGATCGCTCCAATTATCATACTTTTCAATGGCAGCACGTATAGCAGTATAAACATCATTCAGATCTTTCTGAAGTTTTTTCCATTGACTATCGTTCACGGTTTTTATACGCCAGCTCTCATTCCAGTTTGGCACAGGTTTTTCACCTTTCAAAAAAGCAAGTGCCAGCTGCAAACTCCACCGCACATGTTCCGTGTGGGATGCTATCGTAGTGCCACCTTCTGTAATGGGAAACGATGCATCTTCAGCGGAAAGCTGCTCAATGGTGCGAATAATACCATGTCCTGGTTCACGGTCGATGACCCAGGTAAACTCTTCTGTTTTACCGATCACCAGTTCATCCAATAACTCCAGGTAGGACTGCTTGCTGAATGTACTCATAATAGTCTTTTTTTAGTTTGAGACTCTTCTGAAAATATCATTCCTGCCCAACAGAATTTCTTAATTTAAAGCAACACGAGCTTTGCCGGCAAGACTCTTTGCATCTTTACAGAAATGTAAAATTTACCGTAAACGAAGTTATCACTGCTAACTTATAGCCATCCGCTTGGTACGATCGAAGGCGGTTTTAGAGCTGGTGACCTTCTGATAGCATTTGGGAAACATGTAGAAAACATACAATCGTTTTCTACAACATTATAAAAAAATATTCTTTCTTTTGAACAAAATTGCAATACATTCGTTTATGATAGTAACACTATCAATTTTAAGCTGATGGCTATCGTATCGTTTCATCTGAATCCAAACTTATACTTACGCGACCCCCAGTCAAGTACGTTGGGACAAAAGATCATTCAATCGAGTATCAAAATGATCGACAAGACCGGGGCGGATGATTTTACATTTAAAAAGCTGGGTTCGGAGATCGGGTCTACCGAAGCATCTATATACCGGTACTTTGAAAACAAGCACCGGCTGCTGCTATACCTCATCGATTGGTACTGGACCTGGCTGGAGTATAGAATAGACTATAGCACGCAAAATATAGCGAGTCCTGTGGAGCGGCTGCGAACCTGCATCCGTATACTTGTAGAAGAAAAAAAGAAAGATCCGGATGTACCTTTTGTAGATGAGCAGAGACTGCAGCGGATCGTTAACACTGAATTTGAAAAGACCTACTTCACGCGACAGGTGGACACTGATAACAAGGAAGGACTTTTCCTTCCCTATAAATCACTCTGCAAAAAAATTGCCGGTATACTGAAGGAGATCAATCCGCAATATCCGTTTCCGCATTCGCTCGTGAGCACCATTGTGCTGAGCGCAAATCACCAGCTATACTATGCACAGCATCTCCCCTCCCTCACGGATATAAAAACAGAATCCCGGCAAAAGCACGACAAGCTTGTTGAATTTCTGGAAACTATGGTACTGAATACGATAAACACTAAGATCAAATGACCAATCACTCGATCATACGGATCCTGCGCGAAGCTGCACTTTTATTGAAGCATGAATTTAATCCGGCAGATCTGCGCTTTGTAGAAATCAATAACCGCCACTACACCAAAAGCGAATTTGGCGAATTCAAGAATGACCTGATCGAAGCCGGCAGCAAGATGCGTATGCTTTTTCTTGAGCAGAATATACCGGCAGCTGCATTACCCGATGTTGTAAAAGACGACAATGTACTCGTACTCGTGTTTCACGAAACACAGCATGAACTCATCCCGATTCTTATATCCGGTGACCGGAAAAAAACTTCCATTCACGCACTGCAAGACGGCACACAGCTTTCAGTTCCCGCTAATGTTTCAGAGCTTACTTCTCTTTATGGCAACCAGGACGGTGTGCTCAGCTATATACTATATCCGTACAAAAACCTGGTGAGCGACTACGCGTACGAGGGAGATGTTGTACCGGAACCCATGAGTCCGGTAAGAAGATTTTTCAGGCTGCTCTCCACCGAACGAAAAGACATACTATATATACTATTTTATTCCATTGTAATCGGTCTCATTGGTTTGGTATTGCCGGTTGGTATTCAGAATACCGTAGAACTTATTTCAGGTGGTGTATTTTTCAGTTCGGTATACCTGCTGATCGCAGCCGTTATTCTCGGTGTATTATTTACCGGTATACTACAGATCGTGCAGATAAGCCTGGTTGAACATCTGCAGAGACGTGTATTTACCAAGGCCGCTATAGAATTTGCATTCCGTATTCCACGCATTCGTATGGAATCGATCCTGAACAACTATGCACCGGAACTCGTCAATCGTTTCTTCGATGTTATTACCTTACAGAAAGGATTGCCCAAGATGCTGATCGATCTTTCGTCAGCAGCTATACAGATTCTGTTCGGGCTTATCCTGTTGTCGCTATATCACCCCTTCTTTGTATTCTTCAGTCTTATACTGGTGTTTGTTCTAGTCCTGATCTTCTGGTTTACAGGATCGAATGGATTGAAGTCATCCATCAATGAATCGAAGTATAAATACAAAGTAGTGCAATGGCTGGAAGAACTTGCACGTTCCATCAATTCGTTTAAGCTCGCGGGTAATACCGATCTGCCGATTCGCCGAACTGACAACACCGTTAACAATTATCTCAAATACAGGAAAGCACACTTCCAGGTACTCATCACACAGTACTCTTTCATTGTAATTTTTAAAACGGCTGTAACCGCAAGTTTACTTATACTTGGAACTATACTGGTTGTGAACCGCGAAATTACTTTAGGACAATTTGTTGCTTCGGAGGTAATCATCATTCTCATTCTGAATGCCGTTGAAAAAACAATTACCTATATGGATGTTATCTATGACCTGTTAACGGCTGTTGACAAGGTTGCACAGATAACAGATTTACCTCTGGAGAAAGTAGGCGGACTCGATTTTCAGCGACATGCTGTAGCAGGCTATACAATTGAACTGAAACAACTGCGCTACCGCTATCCTGAGAAACCCGAACATGTATTGAACGGTATAGATCTTCGTGTCAACTCCGGGGAACGGATTTGTATAGCAGGACCTGGCAATGCCGGCAAGACAACGCTCACTAACCTCATCGCAGGTATACATACAGATTACGAAGGTATCATTACGATAAACAATTACTCCCTGCGAGATCTGGACATCCGCCACCTGCGCGACAGCATGGCCAAGAACATTTCGCCTGAAGATATATTTGACGGAAGTATACTCGAAAATATTACACTCGGCAGTGCTACGCGAACCGTGGAAGATGCAATCAATGCTATACGCAAAGTAAAACTGGAGGATGAGATAAACCGGTTGCCGGAAGGATTGAATACCCATATTGTGAGTGGTGGCAAAGGATTCTCGAGTTCGTTCATTCACAAACTTATACTGGCACGATGTCTCGCGAAAAAACCGGCACTCATCATTCTCAATGATTTCTTCTCGGGGCTTAAGCGACAGGAGAAACTGGATCTGCTGCAATCGGTGATCAACAATGAAAGCCGGTATACGTTGATCGCTGTGTCCAATGATCCGTTGATCATGGCTGCGTGCGACCGCGTTATACTGCTTAACAACGGACAAATTTCTGACGAAGGTCACTTTGATGAACTTCTGAAAAAAGGTACTATCAATAACTATATTGATTAAAAGTATGCTGCGACTATCAACACATCGAATTGACAAAATGGTAAAGGAAGAAAATCTATACTCCCTGCGTGCACTGAAACGTCCGACAGCCGGTATACTGATCGCTAAATGGCTGATGGCACTGGGTGCTATATTTATAGTCTTCCTTTTTCTGCCCTGGCAACAGAATATACGGGGCACCGGAAAAGTTACCGCGTTGAATCCCGCGAATCGTCCGCAGACCGTGCAGGCTGTTATTGCAGGACAAATACAAACATGGCACGTGCGTGAAGGAGAGCTTGTAAAAAAAGGCGATACCATCGTAACGATACGCGAAGTAAAAGAGAAATATTTCGATCCGCAGTTACTGCCGCGCTTACAGGAACAGCTTGCCGCGAAGAAAAGTAGTCTTGCATCCAAAACTGAAAAAGCGCAGGCATTGCAGCGACAGATCACCGCGCTGAAAACCGGTATGCAGAACAAGATTGAACAGGCCACTGCCAAGCTGGAGGCTGAGCGTGTAAAACTGCAAAACGCAAAGAACCAATATCAGCGTAACAAAAAACTATACGAAGCCGGAAATATACCGCTCACTAAATTTCAGGAGATTGAGTATAAATACCAGGGCAGCGAAGCCGATTTTCAGAATGCGACTCTGGAGATCGCACGCCTTCGTGCCGAATACCAGGAAAAGATCAGCAAGTCCGAATCGGATCTGAGTGCTACACAGGGTGAAGTATTCGAGTCGCAAGGTGATATATCAAAACTTACCAATGAATATACCAACACACAGATACGAAGCAGTCAGTATCAGATCACAGCTCCGCAGGACGGTTACATTGTGCGCGCTATGAAAGCCGGTATAGGAGAAACGATTAAAGAAGGCGATGCTGTTTGCACCGTGATGCCTGAAGTAACAGACCTCGCGGTAGAAATGTATGTAAAGGCGATGGACATGCCGCTGATCAGTAAAGGACGGAAAGTACGTGTTGAGTTTGACGGATGGCCTGCGCTGCAATTTTCAGGATGGCCAAGTGTTTCGGTAGGAAGTTTTGGCGGAACGGTAGAAGTTATTGATTATGTAAGCTCACAGCCTGGCGAGTTCAGAATACTGGTTATACCTGACAAAGGCGAAGAACCGTGGCCACAGCAATTGCGTGTTGGCTCAGGAACGCGCGGATGGGTAATGCTTGAAAATGTACCGGTGTGGTATGAGATCTGGCGTCAGCTCAATGGCTTCCCTCCCAGCCTGTATAAAGCACCGCTGCAGGATGCGCTTCCTTCCAAAGGCGAGAAGAAAGATACAGACGGAAAGAACAGTTAACAACGGTATACCTACACGCTATGAAGAAAGTACTGCTGATCCTGTTGTTGGGTATATATGGCAACCTCCGGGCACAACACGGAAATGATTCCATCTTTGTATTGCCGGACACTGCCAAACCCGTTACACTTGAAAACTTTTATCAATTGGTAACACGATACCACCCGGTGGTGAAGCAAACCAATTTACTCTCCGATGTTGCCAAACAGGAAATACGTTTGGCGCGCGGTAATTTTGATCCGAAGATTGAAAGCGAATTCCTGCTGAAGCACTATAACAATACGGAATACTATCGCCTGTTCAACGGAGGTATAAAGTTCCCGACAGCCAGCCCGATAACGCCCACCGTTGGTATCGAGCGAAATACCGGAGACCGGCTGAACCCGGAGCACTATATATCCGGCGAGTATAATTACCAGCAACTCTATGCCGGTATAGCGTTGCCGTTAGGACAAGGATTGCTGACGGACGAACGCAGAACAGCACTCAAGCAAGCGCAGTTGTTCAGCGAGATGATGGAAGCCGAACAGGTAAAGCTTATCAACAAATTGCTACTGGAGGCAGCAAAAGATTACTGGCAATGGTACTACAGTTACTATAACTATCGCCTCGCTATACGCACAACGGCCATTGCGGAAGAAATATTCCGGAGAGTAAAAATGAACTTTGAAGGTGGCGAGCTGGCTACGATGGATACGGTGCAGGCCAACATCACGTTGCTGGAGCGACAGGTAAATATGCAGGAAGCACTGCTGACGCTGAGAAACAGCACAATTAAAGTATCAACTTACTTATGGGACAGTACGATGAACCCGGTAGACCTGTCATTGCAACACGCACCGGTTGTTCCTTCATCGTCCATTGTACTTTCGCAGAATATACTCGAAGAATTGATGGGTGAAGCAAAAGTAAACCACCCGGAGTTACGCAAGCTCGATCTGAAGATCCAGCAACTGGAACTTGACAGAAGACTGGCATCGGAGTATATGAAACCACGCGTCAATGTTTCATACTATATGCTGAATCAGCCTTTTACTCCCGAGGGCACCAGCAACTCGTTTGTGCTGGACGATAACTATAAACTCGGCATCGACTTCTCTATACCTATATTTCTGAGAAAAGAAAGAGCGAAGGTTGCACAGACAAGATTAAAGATCACAAACACAACGTACGATCGCGATATAACACGAAGGCAGATCATGAATGATATCCAGGCAGCCTATAATCAACTGCTCAACAACGGAGTCATCCTTCAACAGCAACGTTCCATGGTTGACAATTATAACCGGTTGATGAATGCGGAATTGCTCAACCTCGAAAATGGCGAGAGCGATTTATTCAAGATCAACGTTCAGCAGGAAAAGCTTTTCAATGCACAATCGAAACTTATCAAGACTATAGCGGAGTATGAAAAGCAGAAGTCGGTTCTATATTGGTCTGCCGGTGTACGGCCGTTGACGTTCTGATTCAGCGCTACTGTGTGATAAGAAGCACCCCATAAAAAAAGTCCTGCATACAACTATATGCAGGACTTATACTATAGATAGCCGGCTGATCAAAGGACACGATCAGGCGTCAGCGATAACAGCTCTTTGTCATGATGGTACTTTTCGACACAGGTATTATCAAAAATCATAGTCGCACCATTCTGCGGAGTATATTTTTGCCAGGTGGGTAATCCTTTGTGATTCGGATTTCCGCTACGCGCAAAATTGATCCAGGCCTGACTCACTTTATCCGCAAGTGCATGGGCATCCTTCCCTCCTCCCGTCATCTCTTCGCAACGCGCTATATTATCGAATACGAAAGGGATCTCAATGCAATGTATAGCTTTATAACTTCCATCCAGTACCGGAGACTGCCACGCGAACAAGTACATATATACCGGGGCTGAACCGCCTGCCGTTTTCAGATCTGCCATACGGATCGCGCTTCTTCGAAACAGATCGTCTACATCAATCAGGTCACTCGGCTTCCTATCAGTCGGGTAAGCCTTTTTAACGGCCTGTATATACGCATCGGTCTTATCACCCAGCTGCTTTTGCAAAAAGCTCTTCATGTCCTCCGCGGTGCCTTGTCTCAACTCCGGCATGCGCAGTGAATTCATAAACTCATTTTTAGTGGAGCCGATCATCAAGGGTATATTTGCCGATAGTGCTTTAGCCTGTGCATCGGTCGGCTGGTACGGAAGAAAAGTACCATCGAGACAAGGTCCCCAGGTTAAGCCAAACACACCTGCACTTTTACCTTCAGCTTTCAGCTCTTCATTTACTTTTGCAAGCGCTTTCTTACCGGCAGCGGCTAAAACCGCGAAGGGTACTTTTTGAAGGGAATCAACTTGCCCAGGTTGTAATTTCAATTCCGTCAACACCGCAGCCGCTACACGTGCAGTTATAGCTTTGTCCTGAAAATTTAGTCCGAGTCCTCCGCTTTGAATAATGGCCTTGTGAAAAAGTCCTTTGGCGGAAGGAGCATTCAGTAAGGTATTTACTTTACCGCCTCCACCCGACTGTCCAAATATAGTAACGTTGGAAGGATCGCCACCGAAGTTCGCTATATTCGCTTTTACCCATTCGAGTGCAGCGACTATATCCATAATGCTCACGTTAGGCGAAGCACTATATTTCTGACCGTATGCCGAAAGATTGAGGAACCCAAGAACATTAAGACGATGGTTGATCGATACAATAACCACATCACCTTTTCGCGAAAGGTTCTCGCCATCGTACGAGGGTAATTCCTGTGAAGAACCTGCTGTGTGGCCACCGCCATGCAACCATAACATTACCGGTCGCTTCCTGGTGTCCGTAGCCGAAGCTATACCGGGGCTCCAGATGTTGAGTCTCAGGCAATCTTCATTGGGATATCCCCAGTCGTGATGAAATACAAATTCAACTTCGTCATTCACGCTCGTTGTAGGATCAATCAACGGGCATACAGGACCATACGTTAAGGAACTTCGCACATCCTGCCATGCATCCGGTTTGGTCGGTGCCATAAAACGTTCGGCCTTTGCATACGGAATTCCTTTATAGGTATAGATGCCGTTGTGGATATAGCCTCTCACCTTTCCATAAGTCGTTTGAGCAACTGCTATATCCTTGCCCGTAACAAGAGGCAAACTGCCCGTTGCACTGGGTGCTTTCTGACCGTGTGAAAGAGAAACGCAAAACAACGTAAGCGCTGATACGAATAGAATATTTCTGATTTTCATGGCGGATGGTATAAAGATTGGGTTGACGATTTTCGGTATATCAATAATACACAATCGCTTCATTATGTCAAAATTACACAATGAAACAGTGATAACAGGAAACGATCGGATGTCGGATAAATTACCACGGCTGCACCGCTTCTTGCTTGTAGCAAAGTGATATATAGTGAAGATCGATACAACATCATGCCCCATTATTTATAATGAGATTTTAATTAGCGATAGACATGGCCTGATTTTGTAATTTGTATCTTACAACTGCGGTTTACAGCCGGTAACAACGCCCCACTGATATTTATCAGTCGTGAGAAATGATGAAAGTCTTTTCTGCAAGCGTCAGTGCACTATACATTCGAAAAAAACTACTTATGCAACGAATACTTGTCCCATGCGATTTCTCTTCACCGGCACAGGAAGCTTATAAGATGGCCGCAGAGATTGCAGCTAAAAATAATGGCGAGGTGTTGTTACTACACGTGATCAATATACCGGTAGTTTACGACCCGGGACTTGGTGGTTTGCCGTATACTGATCCCACGCTGCTGGAAGATCTTGAAGCAGCGGGTATTAAAAATTTTGAGACGCTGTTGTCGGATGCTTCTATACCTGCTGTGCGTTCTTCGTATCACATTACCAACGGAGATATTCTTTCCTGCATCCTGGAGTATAGCGAGGAGAAGAATATAGATCTGATCGTTATGGGTACAACAGGCTCCAGCGGGCTTGCCGAGATTTTCATTGGCTCCAATACCGAAAAAGTAGTTCGTCACGCCCAGGTTCCGGTGCTGGCCGTGCGGAAAGCTCCCGCTATTGATTCTGTTAAAAATATACTCCTGCCCAGCACACTTTCGCTTGAGCATGCAACCTTCATGAACCAGGTAAAAGCAGTGCAGGATTTTTTCCAGGCAGTATTGCACATTCTGCTCATCAACACTCCTTCACGTTTCAGAAATCATGCAGAGGCTAATGAAGCACTGGATGCCTTTGCCAGACACCACCAGTTGAAAAACTATAAGACACACCTGAGTAATTATAGTAGTGAAACGGATGGTATCATTGACTATGCCAATGAGGAGCAGGTTGACCTCGTGCTAATGGGCACACATGCGCGAACCGGTCTCGCGCACTTATTCAGCGGAAGCGTTACCGAAAGCGTGGTTAATCGCATTCAGTATCCGGTGTGGACCAGTCATCTCCGCTAACATCTGGATATAGCGGTATAATATTTTACCGATCGATATATACTTCCCTGACAAGCGGAAGTATGTACTGCTATCAGCACGCCAATGCGTTTTATCCATGCTCATCACCTGTTGGGTAATAGAGTTTAACATTAGTATCACCGTTGATAAAAGGCTGTAACAGTAGCCCGGCAGTTGGCATAATTATTTGTCTAAACACCAGATGCAAACCAGCGGATGAATTCAATAAGCCTGAATCAGTTTCAAAAGCGCTTCATGGCAATAATACGTTCTGTTGCTGGGGATTTTTTTAACCATGTTGGGCAAAAGAATCACGCGCATCCCCCCACACCTTTATTCAACTTCAATCACCATGAAGACTGAAAACCTAACAGATTTTTCCAAAGTCAACCTCACCGTAGATGTAGCGTTGGACGGAGATGACGACTGTTTCAAGGACCATTATCTCCTGGACATTCTCCCGGTCGGAGCCTATATCTGCGATCGCAAAGGCGCGATCCGAAAATACAATCAGAAAGCTGCCGAGCTTTGGGGATGGACGCATGAAGCGTTACAAGAGGAAACACATTTTTGCGGAGCGTATCGCCTGTACACCGCAGAAGGTATATATATTCCGCATCACAAAAGTCCTGTGGCTACGTGTTTGCATGATGGTATTGAAATCAACGATCATCAATACTATATCGAACGCGCTGATCATACGCGGCTCCTGGTGCAAGCCCGTATTACACCCATGAAAAATATACAAGGCGACATAACGGGAGCCATCGCTTGTTTTCATGACATTGACGAACCGAAGAAAAGTAAATCAGAACGTCAGCGACAGGATTTGCAGGACTATGTTGACACGGTTGCTGTGGGTATACACTGGGTGGATGCGAATGGCATTATTCTCTGGGCAAATACAACCGAGCTGCACATGCTGGGCTATACCCCCGATGAATACATAGGACATCACATTTCAGAGTTCCATGTTGACGGCAATAAGATCAATGATATACTAAACCGCCTCGGCAACCAGGAAACTTTAACGCAGTGTGAAGCTGCGCTGCGTTGCAAAGACGGAAGTATAAAGATTGTAAGCATCAACTCGAATGTCCTTTGGGAAAACGGTCGCTTCATTCATACGCGGTGCTTTACCTCCGATATAACCGAACAAAAGCAATCGCTGCAGACTTTAGCAGAAAGCGAAAAAAGACATCGGCAGCTCATTGACAGTTTACCGGTTTCAGTATATACCTGTGACGCGCGTGGGGCTATTACAAGTTTCAATGAGTCATCCGTTAAGCTATGGGGAAGAGAACCGCAGATCGGTGTGGACCAATGGTGCGGCTCATGGAAAATATATAGTCTGGACGGTTCACCATTGTCCATTGATTCTTGTCCCATGGCGATTGCGCTTCGGGATGGCAAGCCGGTATATGGAAAAGAAATTGTGATTGAGCGACCGGATGGAACAAGACGCCATGTACTGCCACACCCCACTCCTTTCCTGGATGATTCTGGAAAAGTTATTGAAGCTGTAAATATGCTGGTGGATATAACTGAACTTCGCCATACGGAGTTGGCTTTACAGGTAAGCGAAGACCGTTTCCGGCAGGCTGCAGACTCCACACCGGTGTTATTCTGGATGGCCGAACCAAACGGCAATCGTAATTTCTTTAACAAAGCGTGGCAAGAGTTTACCGGAAATGTATACTCCGCAAATGAAAACGACTGGAAGAGAAGTATACATCCGCAGGATGCCAGCCAAGACTGGCTCATATATAGTAATGCATGTGACAGACGCGAAGAGTATAAAATTGAATATCGCCTGAAAAGAAACGATGGTATATATCGCTGGATACTGGAACACGGTATTCCATGGTATACTTCTGACGGAACCTTTGAAGGATATCTCGGGTCGTGTGTAGACATTGAAGAGAAGAAAATGATGACGGATGCACTCGAGAAAGAAGTTGAAAAGAGAACGCGTCAACTCAAGCAGGCCAATCATAAACAGCAGCGGTACAACGAACAACTGGAGCAATTTACCTATGCCGCCAGTCATGACATGAAAGAACCGCTGCGCAAAATATTTTTCTTCAACAATTACCTATACGAGTCGCTGAAAGATCTTCAACCGAAAGAGAAAGATTTCCTGGAGCGCTCCATCACAGCTACCAAACGCATGCAGGTGTTGATCGATGATCTGCTGGTATATGCTACCACTGCTTCCACCATTCCGAATCTCGAATGGGTATCGCTTGATAAGGTCGTGAAGGATGTTATCGATGCGCATGAAGTTACCATCGAGGGGAAAAGTGCGACAGTCGAGTTTGCCGTGCTTCCTGAAATACTCGGAGTACCTTTCCAGATCAACCAGCTGTTTGATAACCTCATTGGCAATGCACTCAAATATAGTCACCAGGAACGCGCGCCCCGTATTGTTATAGGGTATGAAAGTATACCGGGTTCTGCATTGGACATAGATGAGGCCGATGTACATACGCTATATCATAAGATCACTATTACCGACAATGGTATTGGGTTTAAACCAGAATACGCCACGCAGATCTTCAACCTCTTTCACCGGTTACACGGTCGGTCTGAGTTTCCAGGTTCCGGCATTGGACTTGCGATCTGCAAAAAGATCGTACAAAATCACCAGGGCTTTATCCATGCAACGGCCCGGGTAAATGAAGGCGCTACCTTCGAGATTTACCTGCCGAGGTAAGCTGATTATCAAAGTATATATCGCTATAAAAAAAGTACAGGCATCATCGCCGATGCCTGTACGCTATATAAAGCAGTTTAGAATTACCGTTTACCTTTTGGTGCCGTGTGGCTGACTTCAATCAATACAGGAAAATGATCGGAAGGAAACTTGCCACCGTAGGTATCGGTTAATATACCATATCGTTTTACATCAAAAGCAGCGGTCACAAAGATGTGATCGATTCTGCGATCGGTCTTGCTGGTAATATCAAAGCTGTTGAACGTACCGTTGGGCGTGAGTTTAACGGGCGCCAACGTAAAAGCATCTTTCATCGTGCCAGACGTATTGAGCAGTGTATAGCTTTCGTTGAACTGGTCTACGTTGAAATCACCGGTAAGCACAACGGGTGCACTACCCGCAATCGTCTTTATCTTGTTCAGGATAAGCTGTGCACTTTGTTTGCGAGCCTCCACACCGCGATGATCGAAGTGCGTGTTAAACATAAAAAATTTGAGACCGGTTTTACGATCTTCAAATTGTCCCCACGAACAAATGCGCGATAACGCAGCATCCCATCCTTTACTAGGCTTGTCGGTAGTTTCCGATAACCAGAATGTGCCCTTTTGCAACAACTTGAATTTGTCTGTCTTGTAATATATAGGAGAGAACTCGCCCTTCTTGTCGCCATCTTCACGGCCTATACCGATATAGTCGTAACCGGGCAACTGCCGCGAAAGATCTTCACGCTGGTTATTCAGTACCTCTTGTGCTCCGAATATATCGAAGTCATAAAAGTTGATCATTTGTACAATTACCGGCAGGCGGTCCTTCCACGCATTGAGACTATCACCTTTATTATCGTAGCGCACGTTATAGGTTGCGATGCGATACGTTTGGGCGTATACCATACCCGTTGCGAACAGCAGGACCAGACAAACACATAATTTTTTCATACTTCTTATCATTAAATATATACATATATAGCAGGAACAAAGCCGTAGTATGGCTGTGCCCCTGCACGTTAATTCCAACTACTCCCATCCCGGGTTCTGTCCTAATGCAGGGTTCATCAGGCGATCGTTCTCGGGAATCGGGTATAAATAATTCTTCTCATCCCACTTCCGTGGAATGTTTGCAAGCCAGGTAATTTCACCGGAAGTTGTATTGGACAACCGCTGCGGGTTAACACCTGCGCTGATGGTAGGTGCTACATTTACATACGTTACACCGGGCAGCGGATTCTGTGGTGCTGTTGTATAGAAGCATACATCCATCTTGCCATCCTCATTCAGATCAAGCGGTTGATCAAGAGCCGGCACATAGAAGCCGTTCCATACTTGCTCCAGCAAATCACCACGCTTCCAGCGAACGAGATCGTAAAAACGAAATCCTTCCAGCACCAATTCAATACCACGCTCCCGGCGTATTTCCAGAATTACCGGGTCAGTAATATCCGGAAAATAATTTGTCTGCAAATACGAATCTGCAACGGTAGGCATACTGGTCGTACCAGCGGTTATACCGGCACGCTTGCGCAACGCTCCAATGGTTTTTGTCCAGTCTGCATCGTTCAGCGTACCGAGTTCAGCTTTTGCTTCAGCATAGTTCAGCAATACTTCCGCATAGCGAATGATGGAGATCGAGTTATCGTTACGACTTCCGCCATCATAGTACATATCATCCAGGCACCACTTGATCGGCTGATACCCGGTATAGGTATAGGAAAATACGGGAGGCGCAGCTTCGGTTACTCCGGCATTGGTACGTTTATAGTCGCCCATGCGAATCGTCTGCTGCAAACGCAGATCACGATTTTTCACTTCCTGAGGAAACGTCATTGTCTCATAGCCTGCATGGTCCGTGAACGGAGTGCCGTCAATGTTCAGGTATGTATTGATGAACGTGCGGGTAAAGCTAAGGCGCGGTCCATAGGTAGCACTCGTCCACCACCAGTTCGCATCGTTAAAAACACTCAGAGTCGGGTCGCACAATGCAGCCAACATCACTTCTGCTCCTACCGGAGTTTTTGATGTAAACAATTGTCTATAGGACTTCCCCGCTCCACCGGCCTCGCTAATGCTGAAGCCTGATTCTGTCATCACTACGTTCGCTGCGTCAACGGCCTCATTCAACCATTTCTCCGAACCGTCAAGCGCATGATACTTGCGAAATGTACCCTCAAACAAACATACACGTGACTTGAAGGCGTATGCTATATATTTTGTTATGAGACTTCGCGTGTTGTCATTAACGGTACGGATATTGGCCGTAGCATAATCGAGGTCTGCCAGCACTGAGTCCATTACGAGCACGCGTGAATCACGACCGGCAAACAACTGCGGATCATTTACATCCATCGTCTTGCCAATCCAGGGTACATCACCAAAACGTTTTACTTTATCAAAATAAAACCAGGCACGAAAGAAACGCGCGAGTCCTACATAGTGACGTTTTACATCGGGCGCTATCGTTGGATAGTTACAGTTCTCGATAAAATAATTCAGGTTGCGCAAGTCTCTCCAGTCCCATCCTGAACTTTGACGTGGACCGAACGCACCTTCACGAATGTAATCAGGCACCTGGCTGCGTGCACCGAAGTCAGAAATCTCATCGGCACGATGTATATTATTTGCAGTAGGTAAAATGGAATAAAAAGAGTTGGCGTAGAGTTCCAGTCCTTTTTCACTTCCGAACACAGCGTCTTTGGAAGTGGTGGATTCAGGAGTCTGCTCCAGGTCGCAGCTTGCCAGCAACACAGCCAGCAGCAGCAACAGACTATATTTTCTCATATACATGATCTGTTAAATCGGATGATGATCGAATTAAAGTGTAAGTGAAATTCCAATGGTATAGCTTTTCAGCATCGGGTAATTATTACCGTTACCGGATGAACCTGTAGTGAGTACTTTATCAGATGGTCCTGTACTCTCCGGATCAAGATCACGTGTGATTCGATAGAGTGGCGACCATGACCAGAGATTTTCCCCGGATATATAGATGCGCGCACTGTTCAGTTTAACACGCTCCGCAAGATGCTGTGGCAGATTATAGCCCAGTTGTATATTCTTCAGGCGGATATAGGCTATATTTTGCAAATATTTAGTCTGCTTCACACCAAGCTCACGCGATGTACTTTGTGCCGTATAACCACGCAGGCGCGGGAAGTAGGCATCGGTGTTTTCCTCTGTCCAATAGTTATCCAGCATCGACTCTGGCATACTGTTATACGGACGGTTATAAGGCCCCCAGAAGTAATCCGCTTCTGCACCCGGCCACCAGTCTTGTTTACCTACACCCTGGAAAAATGCGTTGAAGAAAAAGTTATTCCAGTCAAGACCGAACAGCGCGCCATAGGTATACCGTGGTGACGTGTTTCCGATAATTACCATATCGCCCGGATCGTTCACGGTGTTTGCTCCGTTGTCTATAACCGTGCGGCCATTCGCACCTACTTTACCATCGATGTCCCTGAACTTGATATCGCCCGGAAGAATCTGTCCGGAGTTCGAAGCTTTGATGAGACTTTGATCTGCATGGTTCTTGATATCCTCCTCTGACGTAAAGAAGCCTTCTGTAACATAACCCCACACCTCGCCTACTTTCATACCTTCATAATAGTCACTGAGTTTTTTATCAGGATTATTATAGCGGAGTATCTCGGATTGACTGTCGGCCAGTGTAAGACGGATTGAATATCCCAACGGCTTTGAACCAACGGTAACTTCATCATTCCATCCCAATACAAATTCCCATCCTGTAGTTTTCAGATCGGCATAGTTTCCTTTCGGTACATCGGTACCAAATACAGCTGGCAACGTCATGCCTATCGTAAACATATCGGTTGTATTGCGTTTATAGGCATCACCGGTAAACGTCAAACGCCCGGATAACATCGAGAGGTCGAGCCCTATATTTTGCGTTGTTGATGTCTCCCAGGTGAGTCCATCCGGCAACACACCGGGCTGACTGGTATATTGCGGCTTCACGCCATTGAGTATAAGACCGGATTGTGCAATGGCAAATTTTTCCTGGAAAGCATACGATGCTATACTTCCATTACCAAGTGATCCATAAGAACCACGCAGTTTCAAATCCGAGATAAACCGATCGGACACATTCCAGAATGACTCTTTTGAAATTCTCCAGCCCGCTGATACCGAAGGGAAAAATGCATATCGTTCATTTGCCGGAAACTTGGAAGAACCATCGTAGCGCCCGTTTACTTCCAATAAATATTTCTCGTTAAATATATAGTTGAGACGGAAGAAACCACCGAGTATATTCCATTTGTCCCAGCCACCTACCGTGGTTATCGATTGTCCTAAGGCAAGGTTTATATCCTGTGCATCTTCGTAGATAAGGCCGTTACGTTGTGCGGACAAGCCTTTATACGTTGACTGCTCATAGTTATAGCCAGCCATCGCCTTTACATAGTGCTTCTGATTGAATGTGTTTTCATACTCCAGGTAAAAGTTCGTGGCCAGGTATTGTGTCTCATAGTACGCATCCTTGATGTCGTTGGTATTGGTACCTACATATTCTATTACCCCCGGCCTTCTGCTATAGGGAACGGGCACGCGTATAGCCTTCTGGTTGTCATCCGTGTTCTGAAAAGTAAAATTACCTTTGAAGCTAAGTTTGTCCTGGAGTAAATCTGCAGTGAAGGCAGTTGTATTGCGAAGCACACGATTCTCCATATCAATACCGTTCTTGCCATACCAGTAGTCACCCACGGTATAGGCTGCCGAATATGTTAACGTTCCGTCCGGGTTAAACATCGGCGACATAACGTGACCTTCGTCTGCTATATTTCGCCATATACCACCACCCTCACCTACGTTGAGCGGGTTGTGATAGTTCATGGTAGAATACTGCGCATTGTTTTCCAACAACAACCACGGACGAATCTGTATCGATCCTTTCGCACGGAAGTTATACATCTTGTAGTCGTCAGAGTTATACCGGAACAATCCTTTCTGATCGAAGTAGCGGCCGGTTATATAGAACGTTGTCTTATCGCTGCTTCCGGACACACTAAGGTTGTGTTCCATCGCACTGTTTGATTTCTTATAGAGTTCGCTATACCAGTCTGTACTTCCATAGTATACATATTCACCGGTAGGTCCTACTTCAACCCGCGGCAGGCTTGGATCTTCTGATCTTCTCTTCAGCTCCGCGAGATACTCCGGAGAGAACTTCAATGTCTTATTTACATTCTGCGGTGTTTGTGAATAATCGTTCCAGGCAGTCCAAGCTTCGTTAAATACGGATGCCCATGTATAGCCATCCGTTACGAGATCAGGAACTGCTGTTGGTTTCTTGATGGAATAGTTCGCAGTATAATCAATGGTCAGTCGATCTTTCGCCGGTTTCTTTGTAGTGATCAATACAACACCAAATGCACCGCGTGCGCCATATATAGCAGCTGATGCTGCATCTTTCAGAACGGATACACTGGTAATATCGCGCGGGTTGATCAGGCGCGGATCACCTTCAACACCATCAATCAGAATCAACGCACTACCACCTTGTCCAATCGAAGTGGTTCCGCGAATGTTATAGCTTGGTGATTGAATGGGTTTACCATCTTCCAGGCGAATGTTCAGGTTGGGGATAAGGCCCTGCAACCCTTGCGTTAAATTAGGCACCGGACGATTCTCAAATACTTCACTGGTCACCTGGTCAACGGCTCCGGTCATATTTACTTTCTTCTGCGTACCATAGCCAACCACCACTACTTCCTCCAACGACTTTGAATCCGGCGGAAGCTGAATGTCCAATGTAGTTTGTCCTGCAACAGAACGCTCAATGGTTTTATACCCGATGAAGCTGAATTGCAGCACGGCATCGTCCGGAGCATCCAGCGTAAAGCTTCCATTTATATCGGTAGTCGTGCCGGTAGCTGTACCTTTCACAAGCACGTTTACTCCGGGAATTACTTCACCGGTTATAGCATCCGTTACTATACCTTGAACTGTTTTTATAACCAGCAACGGCTTCTCTTTCTCCGGCATGATCTTGCGGGAGACTATAATATTATAGTTGATCTGCTTAAACTGCAGCTCACTGTTACGCGATATTTCACTGAGTATATTGGCAACGGTTATGTCCTTGTCCTGAAAAGTAAATTTGCCTTTTACTTTTTTAACGGAACTCTGGTATACAAATACATACTTTGTTTTCTCTTCTATGGCGGAGAAAACTTTTGTTATACCGGCTTCCTTCAGGTCGATGGCAATCTTTACCTCCCGTATGGTTTGACCATGGGAAGGTTCCGCGAGCAAAAACTGCATGGCTATACATTGCCACACAAAAACATAGAGGATTTGTTTTGATGCGAACATCAATATTTTGAGTAATTTCAAGCTCATAAGTAGACGATAAAGGTTTACGAATCTTTCTTGTCGGCCCATCCCTGTTGCCGCAGCGGATGGGCTTCTTTTTTATAGGCGTTACTTCTGCACAGAAGCAAGCAGCCCGGTATTTATAGCATTATGGATATAGCATAGGCATCAGGGTTTACAGGGTTTTCCTTTAATGACGATTTCGCGTTCGCTGGCAAAATGGTATTCCATACCGTGCATGATCTTCAACCCTTCCAGGATGTTGGTCAAACGATCGCTTTTATATTTACCACTCACCGTACAATCGCCAAGCGCTTTATTGTCCAGGGTGATGGTTACATCATACCATTTCTCCAGGATATCGGTAAGCTCTTCTATCCGCGTGTTATCGAGGTATATAATTTTGTCTGTCCAGGCGAGGTAGCGTTCCAATGACACTTCACGTTTTTCCCAGATCGCTTTCTCCGGATCAAAGTATATCTGCTGATTCGGGTGAAGTTCAAGTTTATCTGCCTGCTTTCGCACATTTGCAACGACTACCCTACCGGTTTTTACCGTTACTTCAATTGGTTTTCGTTGATAGGCGCATATATTAAAAGATGTACCGAGCACAGCCGTGGTGAGATCGCCTGTCCTTACAACAAATGGTTTTTCCGGGTCGCGTTTTACTTCGAAGAATGCTTCGCCTTGTAACGTGATCTCGCGTTTGCCATTGGTAAATCTCTCCGGAAAAGAAATCGCGCTGCTGTTGTTGAGTTTTACGATGGAACCATCCTGTAGCGTAATAACGGCCTGCTGACCGCGCCCGGTAGTATGCGTAATATACTTTATCTCTTCCACCTCCCGGGTATGTGATGTGTATAGAAGCCAACCCGCTGCCACGAGTATAATCAGGGATGCGGCTATCTTCAGCCACGTACGCACGAAAGGTCTTCTTGAGGATGTCTCAAACGCATCTGCAGCAATATCGTGCGTGAAATTATCCGGCTCCATCGCCTTCGTCAGCGATTGATATAGTTCAATTTTTATGCGATCACGTTCGGTAAGCTCCCATTCCTTCCAGTACGAATCGTCTTTTTGAAATGCTTTATAAAAAGCATCGAAATATTGCTGCTCAACAGCAGAGCACTCTCCTTTAACATATCGGTCCAGTAGTGCTTTGAATTCTTCTTTAGTCATGCCTTGGCGTTACACCTGTATAGTGTAACTGATACCACTGAACACGGGGCTGATTTTTTTAAAAAGTGCACATATAACAAATCAATAATGCACTTAATATTTTCATAACATATACAGGACCATTAAAGAAAGAGCATCCATATACCGGCATGCACAGCGACATGTTCCAGTGTATGACGAAGGTGCTTTAACGCATTGGAGATATGCCACTCCACAGTACGTGTGGACAAGTTGAGACGTTCGGCGATTTCTATATTGGACAGATGTTCGAAGCGACTGAGGTAAAATACCTTTCTGCATTTCTCCGGCAATGTATCGAGCGAGGTCTGTAACAACGTGTCCAATTCTTTGTAGGCAAGAAGCTCTTCGGTTGTATTGATCATCGGTGTTGCATCAATATAGGCAGCATGTTCTGCCGAGAGTGCAGCTTTACGAAGTTGTTGTGCGACCTGATACTTTACCGATTGAAATATATAGCCTGTGAAGAAAACGATCTGAAGCGTTTGTCGTTTCTTCCACAAGTCAAGAAATATATCCTGCACAATATCTTTCGCAGCATCTTCGTCACGCAACAACGCATAGGCTGCACGATACATACCTTCCCAGTAACGATCGTATAGTGTGCTGAACGCTATACGGTTATCATCCTTAAGAAGCAGTACAAGCTGTTCATCCGAAAGTGTATGCATCTGCGCGGGTCTGTTTTCCGCATCAAAGAACTTAAATAAAAAAAGAGCGAGTGGCCTGCGCATCATTAAGGAATTTTTAAGTTTTCAATGCATCCACCAGCGCTACCCCACTTATCTACATGCTATACCGGGATGTCTCAATTAATAAAACGTTAACCGTGTTGCCATGGCAAATTCACACGAGCAATGTTTCTTTGAACTCCTACGCTCAACCCAATTAACCTACTGGTTTGTCATGAGAGATTTTCTTTTAGGACTGAAGATACGGATCAAGCTGCTGGCTGCATTCGGCTCTCTCCTTCTGCTTTCAGTTCTGCTGATCGCCTTATCGGTTTCGTCCATTCACAAGATCATACACTATAAATCCATCAATGAAAAAATGGACTTGCTCAAGCTTCGTCTTGAAACGCTTGACCTCGCCACGAAGGAATTTATATATGAAGGATATAAATCGGCTTCCTTTCTGGAAACGAAGAATACGCCTTCACTTCAATCCTTCAACGAAAACTATACGGCAGCCAAGGTTATCATTACAGATGTCCAAAGTACTGCGTTGAAAGATCATGCACTACTCGCCCAGAATCTGATCTCACCGCTGGACAGCCTTCAACACGATTTCAACTTACTGGTAACGTTACTGGGAGCCCGCGGCTTTAAGGATTTTGGACTCGAAGGTTCGTTACGTGATGCTATTCACACCGTGGAGAACTCCGGTTTTGAATTTGATAAAGCAACGCTGCTGATGCTGAGACGACATGAAAAAGATTTCTTCCTTCGTAAGGATGTCAAGTATCAACAGGAATTCAACAAGCGGTTTGATATACTGCAGCAACAAATCCAGCTTACATCCAACGCTGCGTTGCAGACATCGCTTGCGAATTATAAAGATGCCTTTAATAAAGTTGTCGCCATTGAACAACAAATCGGCCTGAGCAACGATGAGGGTATACGCGGCCGCATACTCGCTAACTTCCAGTTAATTCGTCCACGCATCGAAACTATCCGCTCTTCTATAAAGAGACAGAATGAGACCGAGATTGTCCGCACCCAATGGATGCTCTGGATTATTTTCGGTGTGCAGATTATAGCAGGTATTGGTATGGCATTGCTCTATGCAGGCCTGCTTACAAAATCAATTACTGAAATCCGTAACGGCATGCAGAAACTGGCCAGTGGTATATTTCCGGATAAACTGCGCATTCACACTACCGAAGAGATTGGACAAACCAAAATCGCTTTCAATCAATTCATCGATCGTCTTCAGGCAGCCTCTTCCTTTGCAGAACATCTGGGATCGGGCGAACTTACCTATCGCTATGATGAACAGTATTCGAACGATGTACTGGCGCAATCGCTGATCCGTGCACAACAAAAACTTCGTCATGCAGAAGAACAGCAACGGAAAATCAACTGGATGAATGAAGGTGCCGCGCGCTTCAATGAAATTCTCAAAAACGATTCTGAAGAGATCACCGTATTGGGCGACCGTATACTAAAGCTGATGGTACACTACCTGCAAGCCAACCAGGGCGCGCTCTATATATTAAACGGTTCAGCAGATGACGGTATACTGGAACGTATCGCCACGTATGCGTATGACAAAAAGAAATATATACATGAACGTATAGCAGCGGGTGTCGGTCTAATCGGCCAGTGTGTACTTGAAGGAGAAACCATCCACCTGAAGGATATACCGAAAGACTATATCCGGATTACTTCAGGTCTTGGAGAAGCAACACCGCGTCACCTCGTTATTGTGCCGCTAAAGACACGCGGTTCTGTCAATGGTATTATTGAGCTCGCCTCGTTCACTACGCTGGAACAACACCACATCGAATTCATCGAACGAATGGCCGAAAATATAGCTGCCATTCTGGCCAATAAACAAACGAAACCACTATTGAAAAATCTGCCCGATGAAACACAAATGAGTCTGAAGCCCGTAGAGATGGAAGCTGTTTATTAGCTACTGGTTACTGGCTGCTGACAGATTCAGTTGCGGCTATATGTATACTATCAGAAGGGCTATATATAGCATCTGCATTTTTCCTGTAACCAGAAGCCTGCAGCCAGAGGCCCTCCCCAGCCGGTCATTCTTTAATAAGCCTCCCCGATCCTGTTTTGGTGAGTCTTACTATTGGAGGATTGCCGCGGTATCGTACGCTGCCGCTTGAATTGATAAATACATTTACTACTTGCGTTGCATGTACCTCCGTGTCCACTACGCTGGTTGAATTCACGTATGTACTATCGGTAACGAGGTTAAATGCTTCGATGCTGACCAGGTTTATACTGGACACTGTAAAGAAATGCGAATAGCCGCTGAACTTGTATGTTCCCAGATTCTGTGCATTCAAGCCGAGATAACCCGTGATGTGTATATCCTGCAAATCAACCGAGCCGGCATGCACAGACATATTCAGTGTATCGGCTACAAGAGGTTCCGTGTTTTCTACCGAGCATGCATTACACCACAACATGTTTAAGTCTTTTACGGCCACCGTCATACTTCCGCCTGCTGCGTTAACCGTCAGCGTATTTCCGGATACATTATACATCGATTCACCGATGTTCGTAGAGATCACGCGATTATCAACGCCAGTAACTAGTTTAAACTTTACACTTCCGTTAGACTGTATATAATCGAACGAAGGAAGTTTTTTGGCAGGTGTCTCTTCAATCTCGCATCCTGACAAGTAAAGAACACATGCAGAAGCAACAAGGGCTTGCGTAAACAGACGTTTCATGGTGCTGAATATAGCAACCTGTAACGAACGTAACCGCCCGTGTAAGATATCAGGAGAAAACTACCAAACAGATCGCAGTATATCGTTCCCTATACCGCAAAGTCCTTATTCATACTTTAATGTATTGGCAGGATTTACCCGTGCCGTTTTTAAAACCTGGAAGCTTACCGTGAATGCCGCAATTAAAAAAACTACGATCATCGGTATCAAAAACAAAAACCATTGTAACGCAATCCTATACGGATAATGCCGCAGCCAGCTATCCATGGAGAAGTATGCTATCGGCAGTGACAATAAAATAGCAATGGCAACGAGTCTCATAAAATCAGATGACAGTAATGCAATGATATTAAGCAAAGATGCACCCAATGCCTTGCGTATACCAATCTCCTTCGTACGTTGTACAGCGGTATACGATGAAAGTCCTACAAGTCCCAGGCACGATATAATTATACCAAGTCCGGTAAATATAGAGATGATACTGGCAAAACGCTTTTCATCCATATACTGCGAATAATATCGATCTTCTATAAATGAATACCGGAACGGATTACCCGGAAAGAACTTTTTATAGATAGTCTCAACCACCGGAATGAGTTCATGCTTGCGGGCATCAGCTATCCGTATGGAGGTAGGACCGTATGTGCTATACGTAGGTAAAAATACAATGGGTTCCATCGGCTTCTTTAACGACTCCTGGTGAAAGTCATTAACCACACCAATTATAGTCCACTTTCTTTTATCATCAATAATCTCCTGTCCCACCGCTTCTTCTGCATTGGCAAAACCAAATAACTTTACAGCGTTCTGATTAATAACGGCCACCGTAATATCATCGAAATTTACTTTATGATCCGTAGCAACAAACTTTCTTCCGGTTATAACCGATATACCATACGTATCAAATAAATTATAGTCAGCCCCGAGAAAACTTGTAGTATTGTGTGATTCGGCCGGTTGATTGCTTATGCTAAAATAAAAACCTCTCCCCAACCGATCTCCGGGCAAGCGACTCGAAGTTGCTGCACTCGCAATACCGTTGGTATGCACCAGTTCATTCTTGAAATTCTCCACACGCTCTACAAATGTTGAGTCCCATGCCATAAGCTCTGGTCCTTCTACCACCATCACATCATTGATGTTCATGCCCAGGTCAGCCGTATTCATAAAGCGCAATTGCTTTGATACAATGAGTGTACCGGTTATCAACGCTGCAGAAGCGGTAAACTGAAATATTACCAATGCTTTTCGCAGATAGTGTCCACTGGACGAACGTTGAAATTTACCTTTCAACACTTTAACCGGCTGATACGAAGAAAGCACAAAAGCCGGATAGAAA
>CBIHOZ010000009.1:0-80878 GCA_966211525.1 uncultured Chitinophaga sp.
TGATCATCGCCTTGGTGGTCCGTTACACCGCCAACTAGCTAATCAGACGCATGCCCATCTTGTACCACCTGAGTTTTAATAGCTGTAAGATGCCTTACTACTATCTTATGGAGGGTTAATTCGAGTTTCCCCGAGCTATACTCCTGTACAAGGTAGGTTGCATACGTGTTACGCACCCGTACGTCACTCTCGTATTGTATTGCTACAACACTTACCGTTCGACTTGCATGTATTAAGCCTGCCGCTAGCGTTCATCCTGAGCCAGGATCAAACTCTCCATTGTAATAATTCTTCGATAAATACTAAACCCATTGCTGAGTTTAACTTTATCGGGTTGTGATTCCATTACGTCTTCCGACCTTTTAATACAACCCCAATTGTTTGTCTGATTACCTGGACTCTCTGTTTTTGTCCGATAGAGATTATCTATCTTTTCGCAGATTCATTCTTTCGAATTCGTCCGCGGGTCCGCTATCAATTATCATCCATTCAAAGAACTTTTTAACTCCATCGGTAACTCGCGTCACCTTCTGTTAAGTGTGGTCTGCTCGTTCTCTCGAACACTTGCTTACCTCTTTACTTCTTTTGGCTTAACTTCCGATTTCATCTTCTTTCGATTTTCATCTTCCGTCTCACCGCTGTCAAACCTTCCGTTTTTCAGCCCCCTCTTTCGTTTTGGGAGTGCAAAGGTAGTCGATTCATTCTACTTTGCAACACCTTTCTGAAAAATTATTTTTTTATTTTTTCTCCAACCTCTCGATCAAAGTCAATCTTTCAGAAAAGATACTCTCAGCATTTCAACCTTCTTCTCACCCGCCTACTGCGATTGGGGATGCAAAGGTAGAAGAAGGTTTTTGTGCTGCAAGGGGTGTTTAAAAAAAATTATGATTGTGTTTAGTTTCTGTGAATTGTTTCGGTGCGATCAGGACCTACCGATACCAATGTTATAGGAACCTGCAATTCAGTTTCGAGAAACTTTATATAGTCATTTAACTCGGAAGGCAAACTTTCTTTTGATTTACGCAGATCAGAATTCCACCCTTTTAATTCAGTATAAATCGGTAAAATTTTTTCATTTACTTGTTCGTACGGTATCATATCGGTGATTGTACCATCTTTCAACTGATATTTTGTACAAACTTTTATCGAAGAAAATATACTGAGTACATCTGCCTTCATCATCAGCAGTTGTGTAACTCCGTTGATCATGATGGAATATTTTAACGAAGGCAAATCAATCCAACCACATCTGCGTGGTCTTCCGGTAGTAGAACCAAATTCATTTCCTTCCTTACGCATCAACTCACCTTGATCATCCAAGAGCTCCGTTGGGAACGGACCACTGCCTACGCGTGTGCTATAGGCTTTAAATATACCATATACCTCACCTATATTTCGTGGCGCTATACCAAGTCCGGTACACGCACCTGCCGTAACAGTATTAGAACTTGTTACAAACGGATAACTACCAAAGTCTATATCCAGCAATGCACCCTGTGCTCCTTCAGCCAGAATACTTGCGCCTTCTTTTAATTCTTTATTCAGAAAATACTCACTATCAACCAGGTTAAATTCTTTCAGGAAATTTACTGCATCCAAAAACTGTGCTTCCAATTCGCTCCAGTTGAATTCAACCTGATGCTCCTTCAATATTTTGAAGTGTATATCGGTAAGTTTTTTTAGTCTGTCTTTAAAATTATCAGCAAGAATATCTCCTACACGTAAACCTTGTCTGCCGATTTTATCCTGGTATGTAGGACCGATACCTTTTAATGTCGATCCAATTTTATTATCACCTTTTGCTTTTTCGTACGCTGCGTCCAGTAGCCTGTGCGTTGGCAGGATCAGCGTGGCCTTTTTAGAGATAAAAAGATTTTTCTTTGTATTGAGATTGTATTTGGCAAGTTTCTCGATCTCTGTTCTGAAAATAACCGGATCAAGTACAACGCCATTACCAATAACGTTTCGGGTAGTTTCGCGGAAAATGCCAGAAGGTATCTGGTGAAGAACGTGTTTTATACCATCAAACTCCAGCGTATGACCAGCGTTTGGTCCTCCCTGAAATCTAGCCACCACATCATACTTTGGCGCTAATACGTCCACAATCTTTCCTTTACCTTCATCGCCCCATTGAAGGCCCAATAAAACATCTACCTTAGACATTCGTGAAAATCTTATTAATAAAAATTATTTAACTACTTCTGTTTCAGATTGAATAATCTGGAAAATCGCGTTCAGCTTGGTGATGACCAATAATTTCTGAACGCTTTCGGAAGGACGCATCAGATAAACTTCTCCTCCCTTGTTTCTGAACTTTGTCAGTATAGTGATCAACACACCTATGCCGCTACTGTTTATATAGCGCAGTTCTGATATATCGACAATACAAGTCAGTGCCTTTGCCTGTATAGCATTGGTTACTATTTCGATAACAGCAGCTCCGTTATCTTCACCGATCAAATCTCCTGAAAGGTTGAGCAACAACCGGTTGTCTTGAATTGTATGTGTAAAGTTCATAAGTTAGTTCGATGCAGCAATTTTGTTTTCGCAGTTCTGCTTTGTGCAGGATGCATATAGAATCAAGGAATGATGCATAACATTGAAGTGCAGAATTTCTTCTACCGTGTTCTGAATGTTTTGAATACGCGGATCGCAGAACTCAATCACCTTGTGACACTCTGTGCAAATGAGGTGATCATGTTGTTTATAGCCATACGATTTTTCGTATTGTGCCAGGTTTTTACCAAACTGATGTTTACTCACCAGGTCGCACTCTACGAGAAGATCCAACGTATTATATACAGTAGCACGACTAACCCGGTAATTTTTATTTTTCATACTGATATAGAGCGACTCTACATCAAAATGACCATCGCGTGAATAAATCTCTTCCAGGATCGCGTAGCGTTCCGGAGTTTTTCGCAGCTCCTTGTTTTCGAGGTATGCTGTGAAAATCTTTTTTACTTCTTCGTATAATTTCGGATTGAGTGCCATGAATTAACGGGCAAAGATAATCAGGTTTGTAAGATTTGCACTACTTCTTGATAATCACTCTTTTGAGTCGAAACGGCTCACTTTTACAACGCCTTCCACGCTGCGCAGCTTTTCGATCAATTGTTCTAAATGACGGGTGTCATTAACATATAGCATAATCTCACCTTCAAAAATTCCTGAATCGGTATGAATAGACATGGAACTCATGTTCACTTTCAATTCTTCTGAAATGATTTTTGAAACATCGTTGATGAGTCCTACGCGATCGGTTCCCCTGATTTTTAATCCCGTAAGGAAAGCAACTTCATGTTGAGAAGTCCACTTAGCTTTTACCACGCGATTGCCATGGTGCGAGAGTAATTCCGGTGCGTTGGGACAATTGGTACGGTGAATTTTTATTCCTTCACTCACTGTAACAAAGCCAAACACATCGTCACCGGGTATAGGTGTGCAACATTTGGCAAGCTTGTAATCAACAACATCCATGTCCTCACCTACCAGGAGAATATCCTCATAGCGTCCTTTTATCTTGGTGATTTCCTGCTCGATAGCTTTTGCATCTGCCGGAGCATTCGGACGATTCTTTAATGGTGATGTTGGTTTATTCTCAACAAATTTCTTCAGGTCGGCCGCTGTAATGAAACCACGACCAACACGATAGTATAATTCAAAATTGGCCTGCACTTTAAAATGCTCGCGCATTTGTTCGAGTAATTGCTGCGTTGGCTCTTCTTTTAATTGTCTGAGTTTTCGAAGTAAAATTTCTTTTCCTTCCTCAGCAGATTTTTTCTTGTCTTCTTTTAATTCGTCCTTTATTCTTGACTTTGCTTTGGAGCTTACTACAAAGCGTAGCCAGTCTTCGTGAGGTTTTTGTTTGGCTGATGTGAGAATCTCGATCTGATCACCATTCTTCAACACATAATTTATAGGAACAAGCTTATTATTGACTTTGGCACCTATACATTTAGAACCCACTTGCGTGTGAATCTCAAAAGCAAAATCAAGTGCCGTAGCACCGTAAGGCAATGTTTTTAAGTCTCCTTTTGGAGTAAATACAAATACTTCTTCACTGAACAGATTTCCGCGGAAGTCGTCTACGAAATCAAGTGCCGAATGATTATTCTGTTCGAGCAGGTCGCGTACGCGTGCCAGCCATTTCTCAAGATTCGATTCTGCTGTAGTGTTCGTGTCTTTATATTTCCAGTGTGCAGCATAACCTTTCTCGGCGATTTCATCCATACGCTTGCTTCGGATTTGAACTTCAACCCATTGACCATTCTTGGCCATTACGGTTGTGTGCAGTGACTCATAGCCATTTGATTTTGGCGTACTGATCCAGTCTCGAAGACGATCAGGGTTGGGAGTATAGTAATCAGTAACAATGGAGTATACCTGCCAGCAAAGTGCTTTCTCATGCTCCATGGTTGTATCCAGGATGATACGAATGGCAAAAAGATCAAACACTTCTTCGAAGGGAATGTTTTGCTTGCGCATTTTATTCCAGATGGAGTGAATCGATTTTGGTCTGCCTTTAATTTCATATTCAATACCCAGCTTATCCAGTTCCTCTTTAATAGGAATCATAAACTGTTTAATGAATTTATTACGGGCAGCTTTGGTAGCATCGATCTTTTGCGCGATCGAACTATATATAGGCCTGTCGGTAAAGCGCAGGTATAAATCTTCGAGCTCTGTTTTAATCGCGTTAAGGCCCAGGCGGTGCGCCAGCGGTGCATAGAGATATATAGTTTCGTTGGCGACCTTAAGCTGTTTATTGCGCGGCATGCTGTCGAGCGTGCGCATATTATGCAGACGATCAGCAAGTTTGATCAGAATAACGCGCACATCTTCCGATAGCGTGAACAACATTTTACGGAAGTTCTCGGCTTGCTGGGATGTTCCGTATTCAAATACACCACGGATTTTAGTAAGACCGTCAATAATGCGGGCTATTTTTTTTCCGAACATCCGCTCGATGTCGGTGAGCTCGATGTCAGTATCCTCCACTACATCGTGCATGAGTGCAGAAATAATGGAAGTTGTACCGAGACCGATTTCCTCCACGCATATTTCTGCTACGGCCAGTGGATGAAAAATAAATGGTTCACCAGATTTTCTGCGCATGTCTTTGTGCGCATCCAGCGAAAGCGTAAAAGCTTTCTTTATCAGTTTAGCATCACCGTCTTTTAAGATCGGTTTTGCCTTGCGTAGTAATCTCCTATATCGACTAATGATCTCTTTTTTCTCCTGCTCGGCATCGATTACCATCTTGAGTATCTATATTTTTAGCGGAATTTTGCGGTTTTTGACCACAATTCCCGAAGTTTTTGAATTAAAATCGTAAACTATTCTTTATTTCTGAATATTCTATAAATTTGCGCCTCCAATTCCGGATGTGGCGTAATTGGTAGCCGTGCCAGACTTAGGATCTGGTGCCGCAAGGCGTGGGGGTTCGAGTCCCTCCATCCGGACCATCTAACCCTCTATGTTCGTAACAACACACGGGCATTGAGGGTTTCTGGTTTCTTAGGTAAACAATCAAAAGTTATAAGCTTTGGAAATAACACTGAACAAAAAGAACAACACTGAAGGTGTAATTAAAATTAAATTAACCGAAGGTGATTATCAACCCCACGTTGAAGAAAAAGTAAAAGATTATTCGCGCAAAGCGAACATCAAAGGCTTTCGTCAGGGTAAAGTTCCCAGTGGTGTAATCAAAAAAATGTTCGGCAAATCTATCCTTGTAGATGAGATCAACCATCTGCTGTCACACAAGCTTTCTGATTATATTAAAGATAACCAGATAAAGATTCTGGGTGATCCTCTTCCTAACCAGGAGAAAGCAAAGCAAATTGATTGGGATACTCAGAAAGATTTCGAGTTTGAATACCAGATTGGTATGGTAGACGATTTTACTTACGAAGTTTCTTCGAAAGTAAAAGTAAAATCATACCCGATTGAGGTTGATAAGAATACTATCGATGAAACCCTTACCGACCTGAAGAAGCGTTTCGGTAAAGTAAGCGATCCTGAAACATCAGAAGCTGATGATAACCTCTTCGGTGAACTGCGTGCTAAAGAAGGCGACTTTAAAAAAGAACACGCTTTCATTGCTATTGAGAAAGTTGAAAAGAAAGAGCAGAAGAAATTCCTCGGCCTGAAGAAAGACGAAGAAGTTGAATTTGAAGTAAGCAAGATCTTTTCAGAAGATGCACAGGTAGCACAATTACTCGGCGTGTCTGACGAAGAAGCGAAAGCTGCCAAAGGAAAGTATATCTTCAAAGTAGCAAACATCAGCCGTGTAGAACCTGCTGCTGTTAACACCGAGCTGTTCGATCGCGTATTTGGTAAAGACGTTGTTAAAACTGAAGAAGAGTTTATCACCAAGGTAAAAGAAACAATCTCAGAAAACTACAAGCGCGAGTCAGAGCATTTCCTGGATCATAATATCGAAGACTATTTTATATCCAATACTTCTATCAATCTGCCTGATGACTTCCTGAAATCATGGTTACTGTCAAGCAGCAATGGTGAGGTAACAGAAGAAGTTCTCAACAAAGAATTCGAACACTATAAAAGAGGTTTGAAGTGGGATCTTGTGAAGAACCGCATCGCTGACGATAACAAGATTACTGTTGAAGCCGAAGAAGTTCGTAACAAGGCAAAAGAATTGATCGCAGCGCAATTTGGCGGTTCAGCTTTTGTTGAACAATTAGGCGACCGCCTGGATGGTATTGCAGACAACTATCTTCAAAATGAAAACGGTCAGAACTTTATGCGTTTGTACAACCAGTTACGTGGCGATAAAATTCTGAAGTTCATTAAGGATAACATCACGGTTGAAGAGAAAAAAGTATCGGTTGAGGAGTTCAAGAAAATTGTAGCTGAACACAAACACTAGTATTTCAACAGCCGGCATTACGGCTGAACAATAAAGTATTCGCATTTTTCGTCAATGGTTTTAGTTCGTGAAGTGATCCGGACTAAAACCATTTTCTTTTTAAATGGGTTTAAGAACGAAAGGGTTGGAATTTTGAACTTGGATGGCTAAGATTACCATTATTTCAATCCTCACTAAAGTAATTATCCTTTTATTATATGCATTATAACAATGAATTCAGAAAGTATGCCGTACATCACCTGGGCATGAGCGGCAATACAGTTGACAGTTACGCGCAGCAAATCCAGAACATGACTCAGTATGTTATAGAAGAACGTCCTGGAAACTTTCGTGCAATTGATGTATTCACACGCCTTATCTCTGACCGTATTATTTTCCTGGGAATGGGTATTGATGACCAGATCGCTAACCTGATCACGGCTCAATTACTTTTCCTCGAGTCTTCCGATCCTAAAAAAGATATCATCATGTATATCAACAGTCCGGGCGGATCTGTATATGCCGGCCTTGGTATCTATGACACGATGCAATATATAAACCCGGATGTTGCCACGATCTGCACAGGATTGGCTGCTTCCATGGGTGCAGTATTGCTTACTGCGGGCGCGGCTAAAAAGAGATCAGCGCTGGTACACGCACGTGTGATGATTCACCAGCCGATGAGCGGTATGCAAGGACAAGCTTCTGATATGGAAATATCGCTGAAACAGACGCTTGAGGTTAAAAAAGATCTTTACAACATTCTGGCCAAGCATAGCGGTGCCAAGTACGAGAAGATTGAAAAAGATTCTGATCGCGACTACTGGATGCGCGCTGCTGAAGCCAAAGAATATGGATTAATAGACGAAGTACTGGAACGTAAGAAAATCTAACTTTTCCGCACGATTTCCATCCAACCGATGTTCAGAATATTCAGTACCTTTGAGGTTGTTCTGAGCATCGGTTTTCAATTTTAAAAATAATTTATGGCTGAAGTTACCTGTTCGTTTTGTGGAAGAAGTAAGAAGGATGTAGACCTGATGATTTCAGGTATACACGCACACATCTGTGATAAATGTGTAACCCAGGCCAATCAAATTCTTAGCGAGGAAAAGAAAAGTAAAACAGAGGCCGGCTTCTCTCCTAATTTTAAGCTGGTTAAACCCCGCGAGATCAAAAAATTCCTGGATGAATATGTGATCGGACAAGACGAAGCTAAAAAAGTAATGTCCGTTGCAGTATATAATCACTACAAGCGCTTAATGCAGCGCAAGCTGGATAGTGATGTAACGATCGAAAAATCAAACATCATTATGGTAGGTGAAACCGGAACCGGAAAAACTTACCTCGCCCGTACGCTGGCTAAAATTCTTCAGGTTCCTTTTTGTATTGCCGATGCTACAGTGCTTACCGAAGCCGGTTACGTTGGTGAAGATGTTGAAAGTATATTAACACGTCTTCTGCAGGCTGCAGACTATAATGTTGAAGCTGCCGAGCGTGGTATAGTATATATTGATGAGATTGATAAGATAGCCCGCAAATCTGATAACCCTTCTATTACCCGAGATGTTAGCGGTGAAGGTGTACAGCAGGCGCTTCTTAAACTGTTAGAAGGTACGGCAGTAAACGTTCCTCCTCAGGGTGGACGTAAACATCCGGATCAGAAAATGATCACGGTAAATACTGAAAATATACTTTTCATCTGCGGTGGTGCATTTGAAGGTATATCCCGATTTATTGGTAACCGCTTGAATACTCGTCCGCTGGGATTTGTTGCCGGCCATGATGGTTTACATCCCGGTGAGATCGATAAGGATAACCTCTTAAAATTCATAACAGCCCAGGATCTGAAAAGCTTCGGGCTTATTCCTGAATTGATCGGTCGTTTGCCAGTTGTTTCATTCCTCAACCCCCTTGATCGCGAAACGCTTCAAAGAATTCTTACCGAGCCAAAGAATGCGCTCATCAAACAGTATAAAAAGCTGTTTGAAATGGAAGAGATTCAGGTTGAATTCAAAGAAGGTGCCGTGGACTTTATCGTTGAAAAAGCGATGGAGTATAAATTAGGTGCGCGCGGTTTACGTGGTATCTGTGAAGCGATCATTAACGATGCCATGTTCGAATTACCATCTGAAAAGAATACCGACAGACTGGTTATTACACGCGCTTACGCGGAAGAAAAATTCAGTAAGTCACAATACAGCAAACTAAAAGTTGCTTAAGTAAAATATACCGATGGTGAGATGTTTACGCCTGTAAATATCTCACCATTAATTTTGCTGTATTCTCAGATGCAGATCCTATATCCAGAATACGGATAATTTCATCATAGTTGCTCAGCATGTTTGTTCTGTAAACTTCATCATTCAGAAGCAGATTTACTTCTTCAGAAACCTTTTCCTGATTGGCATCGCCTTGGATCATTTCTTTTACAACTTCTTTATCTGCGATGAGATTTACCAGCGATATATAGGGGACTTTAATTAGTCTTTTCACAATCTGATACGTAAGGAAGCTGGTTCTATATACAACAACCTGCGGAACCCGAAAGAGTGCAGTCTCCAACGTAGCTGTTCCTGATGTTACGATGGCTGCTTTGACATGCAGCAACAAGTTGTACGTATCTTCAAATACAAATTTTACATTGGGCAATGCTTTCAATTCGCTATACATAGCCTGATCAAGATTGCTTACGGCTGCTACAGCAAACTGCGTTGTCGGAAATTTCTTCACAACACTCGCCATTAATGGAATAATGGTTTTCAATTCCTGCTTACGACTCCCCGGCAAAAGAGCCACCAATGGTAAGTTGGTATCGAACGAGTATCGTGTTAAAAATTGCTCATCGGGAACATGTGCTTTCACTGCGTCAAGCACGGGATTACCAACGTAGTCAACATCCCAATCAAATTTTTTAAAGAACGGTTTTTCAAAGGGAAGTATAACAAACAGTCGATCTACATTCTGTTTTAATTCCAAAGCGCGGCTCTGATACCACGCCCATACTTTAGGTGGTATATAGTAGAAAACCCGAATGCCTTGCTTCTTACCAAATTTAGCAATGCGTCTGTTGAAGCCTCCATAGTCAATCAGGATAATAACATCAGGCTGAAACTGGAGTATGTCTTCCTTACATTTTTTTATATAGTTGGAGATCTTGTTAAGATTGGTGAGTACTTCTACGAGGCCCATAAAAGCCAGATCCTTATAGTGCACGGTAAGATCGACACCAGCCTGCTGCATATTCTCTCCACCAAATCCGCGTAACGAAGCATTCGTATCCTGCTTACGCAGCGCCTTGACTAAATTCCCTCCGTGCAAATCACCTGATCGTTCTCCTGCTATGATGTAATACCGCATTGTTTAAAAGGCGCTGGTTATAGGGCACGAAGTACGATTTTTAAGTGCTATTCGCCAAAATACTCCACGTAGTTTCGCGGAGTTTCATAGAGTCTGATGCAATGAAGTTTACCGTATGATGTGATGCCGGGTAATTTGGCATCCAGAATTTTCCAGATTTCTACAACCAGGTTTTCACAACTAGCCAGTTTACCGTGCATGAAGTCTACATCGGTATTAAGATTCTTGTGATCAAGTTTTTCAATTACTTCTTGTCTGATCAGTGTGCTCAGTTTCTTGAGGTCAACCACAAAACCCGTATCGGGATCAGGTTTACCCTTCACTGTCACGATGAGATCAAAATTGTGGCCGTGCCAGTTCTCATTAGCACATGGCCCAAACACCTCAACATTTTTTTCTTTAGACCATTGAGGATTATAAAGTTTATGCGCAGCGTTGAAATGTTCTTTGCGGGAGATGTGGAGCATATCGTACTTCGCTGCAAATGTAAAGCAAATTCTGAAATCCCTCGCGGTGTTTTAGGGCACCGAACATTAGATAAAAAATTGCATGAGTTTTTTTAAGTCATCCTCTTGCTTGAGATTTAGTTTATTCTCTTTAATGTATTTCATCAAGTCGTCATACTTCTCGCCAAATTGACTTGCAAATTTTTTGGCAGATGAGCGTACCTCGTATAGCCTATCTCCATTGGCCAGATAATAAACTTTGTCTTTTATCAAGCGGTCTTCACGAACCCCGGCATCCAATGAAGCGACATAATTCGCCTTTACTAATTTTAGCGATGTCTTTTCAAAAAGTTTCCATTCCCCATCCTCAATTACTCTCAAAAAGCCGTCAACTTTTGTTTCATCGAACGTATAATCGTGACCATTCACATATTTAACACGCCCTTGGGAAACATCGTTAAGGACAAAGCTTTGCACTTTAGCTGCAATCAATACTTTTATCTGATCTTTAACCTTTAATTCAAGATCATTGGTGGATAAATCGACACGAGCAAAATAGCCGGATAAAGTTGTTTCAGCATTTACCAAGGTTATATCAGCAAGTGTCCACTCACTATTGAGATATACATCGCCTTTGGCTTCATGCTTTGCGGGAGGAAGTTGTGTAACAAAACCTCCTGGAGAAGTTTGTATGTCTAATCCTTTGCCAGGCATATTACCCACAACCTGACCGTATCCTGTACTACACAACAGAGTAAGCAGAGTTAAAAAAAGAACAGCAGAGGTTTTCATAAAATATTATTTATACAAAAGGGAATCGCTGGTGCGATTCCCTTTTTAATTTTTAATCTATATACAGTTACTCGTCTTTAGTGATCACTTCACTTACAACTCTATCACCTCCTGCACCCGCATATTTGTAGTTCAACGTAAATGACTTAGTTGCAGGATCATAGAAATTATCACCGTTAGGTACAGTGCCTGGACTTGCCGGAGCTATCGGAATTATTTCAACCGAGTTATCATCAGGGTTTACTCTTAGCCACATTTTCCAACCATTACCACCAAGATCAGCGTACTCTGTTTCGCAGGTCTGTGCGTCTATTGGAGCTAGCGTTTTAGCCCGGTTAATATCTCTAGGACCAGCTGTCGGATGAACAAATTTACCCTCAGAATGATAAGAACCAGAGTATAAGTTGGCAACAGCAACAGTTATGGTCGAGTTATTGCGAAGTTCACGACCATCCTCCATTACTGATACCAAGCGGAATAACCAATAGTCACCAATCACCAGGTCACTCTCATCTTCCGGAAGGGAGCCATCTTCAAAGGTAATTCCCTCTTTAAGAGAAGCGTATGTTTGATTAACTGAAACTTCTTTGGCGTCACCAACATTCTCACCATTTACAGGCAATGTTAATGCGAGCACCTCACCACTGGTTTCCTGTAGCTCATCATCATTGCAATTCATACAAAATGACTTGTACAGTTTTATTGACTCAACACCCGGACCTTTCGGAACTTCGATTACAATATCAAGACTCGGGGTGTTATTCAACACGTATGACAAGTTTGATGAAGCTGGAACCAACAGTCCTCCCACTTTCGCGTCTGTAGTTACCAACTCATCAGGATCAGTACAGGCATTTATACTGGTCAGAAGAGCAAGTGCCAAGGCACCTGCCTTATATTTTTTCAATATCATAATATCGCAGATTTAAGGTTAGTTAACATCCCACCAAACATGAGTATTCATATTATCAGCTCCCTGAGCAGATATTGCATCATTTAAATTGGAAGCGTTTCGGGTGGTTTCATCTAAAGGATATGGAACACGTACTGGTATTTTACCTCCATTAACTCCTGCCGCAGCGGGCGTAAGCACAGGATAATCCAGTCTTCTCCATTCAAACCAAGCCTGAAGCCCTTGGTCAAATAGCGCTATATACTTTTGAGTTGCTATGCTTTCAATTGCATTAGCTGCATCATAAGGGTTATTAGCGACATAATCTTCAATGGCTTCAGTGAGCTCTTCCGGTTCGTAACCAATCTCATCCTCAAAGTATGTTCTATATTGCTCCATGGAGCCTTCGATACCTGCGTTGTAATACTCTTCAGCATCTGCATCTCCGCCTGGTATATAATTTCTATGTGCCGCTTCTGCCAGTATAAACTGAAGTTCTGCATAGCTCATTAGTACTCCTGGGGTTTCAGCTGCTGTAAAATAATTACCAAGTTTAGACGTATTGGCAAGTCCATTGCCATTATACTTGGCAGCATCAGCAGAAGTTAAGCCGTTAGGTAAACCTACATATGCACCCGTAGCTGCAGGCTGAGCATATACTTCCAAACGAGGGTCGCCAAGATCTATAAGTAAATCAATGATTGTTTTACTTACTCTATGATCATCTCTGGTTTTACGGTTTTCATTTATAGGATTGTTGTTGGGAGCAGATCCGAGGTAATTCAGTTGAGCATTTTCGCCAGCTTCAAAAACCGGATATGCATCGCTACCAACCATCTTCGTCATTTCAGTTGTAACAAATGCCTCGTCTCTTGCAGACATTCTTAACAATAATCTCAATCTGAGTGAGTTCGCAAACTTTTTCCAAAGTTCGATATCATTGTCAAACAATATATCACCGGCTATCTCTTCACCGTCTGGATCAAGTAAAGTATTTGCTTGTTCCAAGTTTGCAATAAGACTTCTATATATAGACTCTTGTGAATCATACTTCGGGCTTAAAATTCCACCGTCAGCTACATCTCCTTTGAATGCTTCAGAATATGGCACATTACCAAACAAGTCTGTTGTCACTGAAATAATGTATGATTTCAAAACAAGTGCAACACCTTGATAATTGTCATGACCTTCCTTTACTGCGATCTTATAGATCGTTTCAGCATCCTGGCCATTTGCCGCATAGAAACTGCTCCATGCATTGTTCAATGTACCTACGCGGAAGAGATATCTATCTTCATCCGTATACTGCACCTTTGCCATATGCTGAACCCAACCTGAACCGATTTCATGCCCAAGTCCTATTTCAAATACACGATCCGCTAATGATTCAATCGTATTTGTAAGAAGCAATTCGGCTGAAGCCTGATCGCCGGTAGGAGCATTCGGGTTTGTATTCAATTCATCAAAGTTCTCGGTACATGCGGAAAGCAACACTACCAGAGTCGTGATGAAATAATATTTTATATACTTATTCATATAAATCTTTAGTTAATTTTTAACTACTGTAGTTTGAAGCTAACGTTGAAGCCAATGCTTCTTGCAGAAGGAAGTTGACCAAACTCCAATCCCTGAACGTTAGTGTTGCTAAATGCAGTTTCTGGATCAATATGCGGCACCTTGCTGTAGAGTATAGCTAAATTTCTTCCGATCAGGGACACGTTAAGATCACGGAATGGAAGTTTTTCGAAAATGCTATTAGGAATTGTATAACCCAGTCTTATTTCTCTGAGTTTTATAAAGCTTGCATCAAACACACTTCCTTCTGCGACTGAATTTGAGAAGGCTGCTTTATTATACTCTTCAGCAGTAACAACAACATCATTCGGCTGGTATACTGGCGCATCGTCTGTACCAACGTTCATAACTCCCGCACCGGTGATACCTTCTTCTCTTCCTTTCAAAGTTTCATCAAGAACCCCGGCATAACGTCCCCAAGTTGTTGTCATCGTATAAAGGTCACCTCCACGCTTACCGTCAACCAACACAGACAAGTTTATTCCTTTATAGCTAAACTGATTCATTACGCCACCGGTCCAATCGGGAGTATAATTGCCCAGAACTTTTGCTGTCGGATCTATTACAGGAAGCCCGGCTTCATGAATAATTCTGCCTTCAGGATCTCTTAAGTATCCGTATCCCACTAATGAACCAAATTTCTCTCCTGGTATAGCAGCAACTTGCATACTCCAATATGTACCCAGTACATAGCTATCAACACCAGGTGCGAGAGACTCAACCCGGTTAACGTTTCTCGCAAAGTTCACAGTGATATCCCACTGGAAGCCGCTTGCTGAACGAACAGGTGTGCCTGTTAATGCGACTTCAATACCTTTATTGGTAATTTCACCAGCATTTATATTCTTGGTTAAATATCCTGAAGCAGCTGATACCGGGATGCTAATGATCTGATCAGTTGTCTTAGCATCGTAGTAGGTAACATCCAATCCTATTCGATTACTTAAAAATCTAACTTCTGCACCAATTTCAATTGAAGAAGTGAACTGAGGATTTAATTCGTTGTTTGGAAGTTCGTTAGGCACAAACTGGTTTGGCAACTTAGTAGCAGCATTCCATGAATCACCAAAGCTCATATAGTTTACCAATTTATAAGGATCGGTATCAGAACCTACTTTTGCCCAACCGGCTCTCACTTTTGCAAATGAAAGAGTCTCTGACTGCATACCCAGCAAATCCGAGAGAACCGCGCTTACACTCACAGAAGGATAGAAGTAAGAATTGTTTCCATCAGGCAACGTGCTTGACCAGTCATTTCTACCTGTGAAATCCAAGAACAATGAATTGAGGTAAGAAATCTGACCTGAGAAGTACAAGCTATTTATGCGTTTCTTTCTGTAGGCACTTGTTGTTCTGAGAGGAACTCTTGAGTTATTAAGAGTATAAACATCAGGAACAGCAAGCTCATCTGCGTTACCAGTTATTTGACTGGTAGTCTGATCCATTCTGTTACCACCAAGGTTTAAAGAGAAACCTACGTCCTCACTGAAATTCTTGTTAATCGAAACCAAGAAATCTGTATTAACTTCAGAGAAACTCAGTGATGTTTCGCTATAAGATCCATACGGACCATCGATATCTCCGAAAGCAGTTCTGCTAGAGTTTTTATTGGTATAGTAATCTGTACCTGTTCTAACAAACGCACTTAACCAGTCAGTAAATTGATAGTTCGCACGGATGTTACCAAAGATGCGATTTCTATCAACCGGATTCAGGTTCTCATTAAGTGTAAAGTAAGGGTTGTTATGGTAGTTATAGTTCCAGCTATACTTGCTACCATCTTCGTTCTGATAGTTTTTCAAAGCGGCTATATCAACCTGTCTTCCAAACCAAATAAACTGCTGCATTACATTTTGTGCACTGTAACCGTAACCAGGCAGGTTATCGCTATGTGTATTTACATAATTAGCAACCGTACTGATACTAAACTTATCGGTAAGACTTGCATTGGCGTTTAACGCTATGGTATTTTTATCTTGGTCAGTGTTTGGCACCATACCTTTTTGACGCTGATTGGTATAAGATAATCTTACACCTACTTTGTCTGATCCACCAGTAATTGCCACACTATTTGAAACTGTCGTGCCGGTTTCAAAAAAGTCCTTCACGTTGTCAGGATGTGAAACCCATGGAGTAGGTTGACGTACTCCATTTACTACAGGGGAATTGAATTGAGGAAGCATTAAGCCTGCATCAAGTTTAGGTCCCCAGCTTTCATCTGTGCCATCATTGATACCTCCGCCGGCACCGTTCACGAAACTAAACTGACCACCTGATCCTTGTCCATATTGGTTTTGAAAATCAGGAAGCTTTAATGGATTTTCGAAGGTAACGTTCGAATTTACCTGTATACCTAAACCTGATCCTTTACGTCCTGATTTTGTTGTCACCAGAATTACACCATTTGAAGCGCGCGACCCATACAATGCTGCTGCGTTAGGACCTTTCAGCACAGTGATTGATTCAATATCATCCGGGTTCAAATCAGCAGCACCGTTACCACGATTGGCGCCTTCGGTACCTGTATCTGATCCTGTTCCCCCAGTAACATCTGAAAGACCGCCAAAGCTATTATTACTAATGGGTACACCGTCAACTACAAACAGTGGTTGGTTATTACCAAAAGAGTTCGCACCGCGAATTACTATACGAGATGATGAACCCACAGCGCCTGATGAGCTAGTGATGTTTACACCTGCAATTTTTCCTGTTAGTGAATTGACAATATTAGTTTCTCTTGCCTTAAGAAGTTCATCGCTGTTTACCTCCTGAACAGAGTATCCTAGTGCTTTTTTCTGTTGTTCAACACCAAAAGCGGTCACAACAACTTCACTCAATTGCTGTACGTCTTGAGCCATCTGCACGTCAACGTTGCTCCTGCTTCCAATTTCAATCTCTTGTGAAACCAGGCCAATAAACGTGAAAACTAAAATTCCCCCTTGGGAAGGGGCGCTCACAGAGTAGTTACCATTTACATCCGTAACTGTACCATTAGTAGTACCCTTTACCACAACGTTTACCCCCGGAAGACCTGATCCATCTTCAACAGAGGTAACCCGACCGGAGACTGTTCGCTCCTGTGCCCACAATTCGCTACTGGCGAATGCAAACACCGCTGTTAAGCATACGAGTAGAATTCTCTTCATACTGTAAAATTTAGGTTAATGAAAATTTAAATACGCGATCAAACTTATAACAAAATAATAACTCCCGAAAGGTGAGTACCTCAAAATTTAGTATTTTAACATTAAAAAAATACCTCTACTGAGGTTATTTTAAATCATTAAGCTAATTGTTGTTAGTATTTAAAAAATGTTTAAACAATTTACAGGCGTTTTTTGCAATTGGGTGATAAACAGGTAGTAATAACCTGTAATTTACAGAGCAGTTCTTATCAACGCTTCCATCAGCTGATACGAAAGCTCCGAAAACTCTACCTATTTGGTGTAAGTAGGCTTTTAATAATACGTTCGCAATGGATATACGGCAACTGCACGGTTTCTTTTGAAACCTGTTGATGTCGAGAGCCGGATGTTAATCACTTGATGATCTTGAACTCGATTCTGCGATTGAGTTGTCGCGAGGCCTCTGTATCGTTTGGCGCGATGGGTTGATCAGGGCCGTAGCCTTTCGGCGTAAGCCTGCTCTTCTCAATTCCGTTGGTGGTAAGATAATTATATACTGCTGAGGCACGTTTTTCAGAAAGCTGTTTGTTGTAAGTAGCAGAACCTAAGTTATCCGTATGGCCACCAATCTCCACTCTGATCTTAGGATTCTCGGTAAGGAAGCGGATTATTTTTTTAAGCTCGGTAATCGAGTTATCCTTCAACTCATATTTATCCAGGTCAAAGAAAATGTTGTTCAGGATAACCGTTGAACCTACTGAAGCCTTCTCTAAATCTATATCCAGCACGATCGGCTGAAAATCGAAAGACTCTTTATAGTTAAAGTGCAGACTCTTGAACAGGTATTGTTTCTTGTTAACATATAAAGCATAGTCTGCGCCTTGTGTTAACACGATCAGATACTCCCCGGTAACTGAATCGGATTGCACTAATGACTCCGTATGGTTTTTCGATATATTAATGAGTTCTATATGGGCACTGAGTACTTGCCTTGTCTTCTTATCGCGAACTATACCCGTTACATAATTACTCCTATATTTTACCTGGCTCTCTTCGGGAATCTGCATCTCAAATATTCTGCTTCTTGTTGAACCCGGACTTACAATTTCTTCATGTGAATAATATCCCTTTTTACCATCAGCCGTGATGAACAAAGAGAATTGATCATCGTGGTTGTTGATGGGAGCGCCTATATTTTTAGGAGCAGACCAACCTGTTGAATCTTTCTCTACCGAGTATAAATCGTAGCCACCAAAACCCGGCAAACCATTCGATGCAAAATATAGTGTCTTATTATTTGCATGGATGAATGGAGAGATCTCATCAAACGCTGAGTTTATTGGCTTGCCTGCATTGACAGCCTTTGTCCATTTTCCAAATTCATCCTGTGTTGACATCCATATATCTCTCCTGCCCAATCCAGATCTTCTGTCGGATACAAAATATAGCGTTCGCCCATCAGCAGAAAGTGTTGGCTGCGATTCCCACGCACCACTGTTTACGTTCGGACCAAGATTTTTAGGTTCTGTCCAATCGTCTCCTATCTTTTTACTCTCATATAGATCACAACTGCCGAATCCTTCACGGCCTATACACGATGTAAAGATCAAGTTGCGTCCATCGGCAGATATAGCGCACGTTCCTTCATTTAAACGTGTGTTGATATTTTTAGAAATGGAAACCGGAGTAGTCCATCTTCCTTGTGAATTCTTCTTTGATACAACCAGGTCTTCATCGGCATTGGGATCGTTGCTTATCCTACGCGTAAAAATCAATTGCTGCTGATCTGCCGTGAGCACCGGAAAATACTGCATCGGAAAAGCATTTACCGTATCGCTCAATGGCTTTTGTTTATAGGCTGATGCGTTGTCTTTATTCTTAAATGCAAACTCGGCACTTTTGAATAACGAAGCTGCCCGATCGACCTTCTGTCTGTTTTGTGTCTCGTTATTAACAAAGGCACTCAGCACCTTCATTGCTTTCTCGTATTCGCCAATCGATATATAGGCTTCACCCATATCATACCAGAATACTTTTTGCTTGCGCAGATCGTTTGTCAGGCTCAGCCCCTTCTCAAAATTTTTCAGCGCATCGGCATAGCTCTTCATGTTAAGATACACGAGCCCGAGGCGATAGTACGCTTCCACAAAATTCTCGTCTTTCTCGATCGCCTGATTTAGCAAGCTTATTGCCTGACTGAATTGTCCGCGTACACGATAGTTGTCGGCTTGTGTATAGAATTCAATTGCCTTTTTTGACTTGGTGCTTAGTTGTACCTGGGCTGTAGCAGATAATGCGAACAGTATAAAGAAAAAAATAAAAAGGCGTTTCATTGAAGCGGTGTTCATTAACAGGCAGAATACTATTTACAAAAATGATTCTTGCCTAAAACTAAAAAACTATGTTGGATACGTCAATCTCATCGCCGTCAAATTCAAACATGGCGTTGATGAGCTTAAAAGATTGGAACGTGCGGATATCCTCCATCCGAATATCATCTTCCTGGATAATATTCTGTTCCAGCAATTTCTGGCGTTGGGTGCCCTTCAACAAAGCTGACCACGGTGTAACCCAGTGATTGTTTTTTCTGAACACAATATTCGAATACGATGAGTCGGTAACAAACCCGCGCTTTACAATCAATATATCATCACAATCCTTACGGAGCTCATACAAACGATTAATCAATTTCCGATCGGTATACTTGAACTCGTAATTGATGCGATCGTGCTCTACCACGCGCAGACTTTGTATCTTTTTATATTGATAAGGCTGAAACTCTATCTCACGCGAAGTATCATCATATACAATGCGGCATTTAAAAAGTCCCTGCGTTGGGACGTCTACCTTTGAGAGAAATATTTCGAGGTCAACATGATCGTGCACACCACAAAGTGATTTCAACGAACGATTCATGCGCTGCTCATGATGCGATAAGTTGTAAAATGTTCCGTCCAGTAATTTTATCGATTCAATCAACAGGGACATATACTTTATCTATGGTTTCCTGATACTCTGCCTCCGCTATACTTTGTGTTGTTATTCCTCCACCACTCCGGTAAAAAAATGTGCCGTTCTTTTTTTCGATGAAACGAATCATTACACCGCAATCCAGGTTTTCGCCATCAAAATATCCTACAACGCCTGTATAATAGCCTCGTTTTTCCTGCTCGGCCTGCTGTATAATCTCTACCGTTTTGGTTTTAGGAGCTCCGCTAATGGAACCTGCCGGAAGTAACGTCACCAGTATATTTCCCAACGCTGAGCGATAGTCGTCAGGCAGATCGCCAACAATTTCAGAGCTCACCTGTAACAAATTCTTGTTACTGGTTTTTATCTCTTCAATATAGCGAAAACGATTAACGTTTACATGCATGGCTACCTGACTAAGATCGTTCCGGATCAAATCAACAATGGTTGTATGCTCAGCTTCTTCTTTCCGGTTGCTCAGAATTACTTCGCGCGCATTCGGGTACGAAGCATCGATGGTGCCTTTCATCGGGTATGAAAAAATTTTCTTGCCCTTTATCTGAATGAATGTCTCGGGAGAAAATACCAGCAGCTCGTCCTTCATCCAGATTTTGTACCGGGCGCGACTCTGGTAAAACAAATCCTCTAATGAAGCATATAGGGTTATCGGAGTTTTCACAGTGAGGTTTGTAAGGAATGAATCGCCATACGCCAACCGATCGTATACCAGATCGAATTTTTTCTTATATACTTCGAATGAGACCGGTGATATATCTATACGACCCGGCACGTTTCGAGGATCGGCCGTTGTATTTGTGAAGCCGTTGATATTATATCGAAATATACTGCTATCAATATCATCAAGCCTTTTAATGACGGGTTTCTCCATTTCGAAATCCACCATAAACAAAAAAGGGACTTTATCTCGTCCCCATGTATTCATTGTCTCGATGAACGTTGCTAAAGTCATCTTACGGAATATTCATATACTTATGTACCTGTAATGACACCTGCCACTGTGGATGTGCCTTTACATAGTCGATGATCAGCGGCAGCATTTCTTTTTCTTTCGACCACTCCGGCTGCAAATATAGCTGGCACGAAGAGCGAACTTTAGACGCAAATCCTTCTGCCCAACTGAAATCACTTTTGTTATATATAATTACTTTGAGTTCATCTGCTTTTTCAAATATAGTCGGGTCTGGATTTTTGAATTTCTTCGGAGAGAAACAAACCCAATCCCACGTTCCGGTTAACGGATATACTCCGGATGTCTCAATGTGCGTTCGAACGCCTGTATCCTTTATAGCTTTAGTAAGTCCGGTAAGATCATACATAACGGGCTCGCCCCCGGTAATAACAGCAATGGGAGTACCGCTTGCTTTAACGCGCGAAGCCATCTCCTTCACATCAACCAACGGATGGGCTTGAGCATCCCACGATTCTTTTACATCGCACCAAACACAACCTACATCGCATCCACCCAAACGAAGAAAATAAGCAGCAGAGCCCTGATAATACCCTTCTCCCTGAATGGTATAAAAATCCTCCATTAAAGGAAGGGCTAGCTGTTTTGTTTCGTTAATAGTTTCCGGCATTGGCATTGGGCCATTAGCCCGATGGAAATATATACTATGGATTCTGGAGTTCTGTAGCGCGCAGCGTATTGAACAACAACGAAGCAATGGTCATGGGTCCAACACCACCCGGAACAGGCGTAATGTACGATGCCTTCGGAGCTACCGCTTTAAAATCAACATCGCCTTTTATAGCCCAGCCTTTCGGGTATTCCGGACCTTCCACACGCGTTGTACCTATATCTATCACCACGGCTCCTTCTTTCACCATGTCTGCTGTGATCAGCCCCGGTTTACCAACGGCAACCAGGAGTATATCTGCAGCGCGTGTAAAGGTCGGCAGGTCTTTGGTATACTTATGACAGATCGTTACGGTAGCGTGTCCAATCTCGGTAAGCATCATGCTGAGTGGAGCACCGGTTATACGACTCGCTCCTACTACTACGGCATGTTTACCTTCCGTTTCAATGTTATACCTGCGCAACAATTCCATTACTCCAAACGGAGTAGCAGGCATCAGCAAAGGCTTTTTCGAAATTATACTTCCGAAGTTGTGATTGGTGAATCCATCAACATCTTTATCCGAGCGGATCTTTTCAGTAACACGCTCTACAGAGATATGCGGAGGTAATGGAAGCTGAACGATAAAGCCATCCACATCGTCATCGTTATTGACATGATCGATGTGTTTAAGCAATTTTTCTTCGCTGATGGTATCAGCAAAGCGCATCATGGTATAATGAAAGCCAACCGATTTACATGCCTTTACTTTATTATCGACATACGTCTGACTGGCACCATCATCACCAACGAGAATGATTGCGAGGTGCGGCACTTTCTTGCCTGCCTCTTTACGTTCGGCTACTTTCTGCGCAATTTCATTTTTGATGTCGACTGCTATCTTCTTGCCATCAATAAGCGTATAGGATGTCTGTACGGTGTCCTGCATTTATACTATATCTGAATATTAATCGATCTTTAAAACTGCCATGAACGCTTCCTGCGGAACTTCTACGGTTCCGATCTGACGCATGCGCTTTTTACCTTTCTTCTGCTTTTCCAAAAGTTTACGCTTACGCGATATATCACCACCGTAACATTTCGCGATCACGTTCTTGCGTATAGCACTAATGGTTTCGCGTGCTACGATCTTCTGTCCTATAGCAGCCTGAATTGCCACTTCAAACATGTGGCGAGGTATTAGTTCTTTCAGTTTTTCGCAAAGCTTTCTTCCCCATTCCTGCGACTTACCACGGTGAACGATAGCGCTCAACGCATCTACCTTATCACCGTTCAACATCACATCCAGCTTTACCATGTCTGATTCACGGAAGCCGATAAGATGATAGTCAAGAGAAGCATAGCCGCGTGATATAGACTTAAGCTTGTCAAAGAAGTCGAATACAATTTCTGATAACGGCATTTCAAACGACATCTCTACGCGATCGGTAGTAAGATAATTCTGGTTCTTGATGATACCACGCTTATCCATACACAGCGTAATGATAGGACCTATATATTCAGCTTTTGAAATGATCTGAGCTTTGATATAGGGCTCTTCTATACTTTTCAGTTTTGTAGGATCAGGCATTTCAGACGGAGCATTGATGCTGACTTCTGAACCATCGGTAAGGTATGCTTTGAACTGTACAGAAGGCACGGTAGTTATAACCGTCATGTTGAACTCACGTTCCAAACGCTCCTGTATAATTTCCATGTGCAACATGCCGAGGAATCCGCAGCGGAAACCAAAGCCTAATGCAGCAGATGTTTCAAGCTCCCATACCAGTGAAGCATCGTTGAGCTGAAGTTTTTCCATCGCATCGCGAAGTTCTTCAAACTCTGAAGTCTCTACCGGATATATACCTGCAAATACCATCGGCTTAACCTGTTCAAATCCTTTCAGGGATTCGCCCGGATTTGTCGTACTGGTAATGGTATCCCCTACGTGCACTTCGCTGGCAACTTTGATCCCTGAAATCAGATAGCCTACATTCCCCGCGCTTATTTCATTACGTGGCTGCTTATCGAGTTTCAGTACACCAATCTCATCTGCGTTATATTCTTTGTTGGTGCTGATGAATTTTACCTTATCACCTTTCTTGATCGATCCATTGAAAACGCGGAAGTAAATTTCAATTCCTCTGAACGAGTTGAACACCGAGTCGAAGATCATGGCCTGCAACGGAGCATTTGTATTTCCTTTCGGAGGGCGAACGCGGTGCACTACAGCCTTCAATATTTCTTCAATACCTTTCCCTTCTTTCGCGCTGGCACGAATTACATCTTCGCGTTTGCAGCCGATCAGTTCTACGATCTCGTCTGTTACCTCCTCCGGCATAGCATGCGGAAGATCGATCTTGTTCATCACCGGAATAATTTCCAGGTCATGCTCAAGCGCGAGGTATAAATTAGATATAGTTTGTGCTTCAATTCCCTGACTGGCATCTACAATCAAAAGAGCTCCTTCACAGGCTGCTATTGAACGCGAAACTTCGTAAGAGAAGTCAACGTGGCCCGGAGTATCAATCAGGTTCAGAATATATTCTTTGCCATCCAGTTTATAGTTCATCTGGATCGCGTGCGCCTTGATGGTGATTCCTTTTTCTTTTTCCAGATCCATGTTGTCAAGAACCTGGGCCTCCATCTGGCGTTCATTCAATGTGCCCGTAAACTCAAGCAGGCGGTCAGCCAGCGTGCTTTTACCGTGGTCGATATGGGCTATTATGCAAAAATTGCGGATGTTTTCCATTCCCGTCTGCTCCTCAAAAATTTAGGAATGCAAAAGTAGGAAATTATTGGCGGATTAAACTGTAGATCAGGAGGGTTTGAACTATAAATCTGCACGATTTCATTCGCCAAATCAGTTCGCTCGGACAACTTTACAATTCAACGTTTTCATCACCCTCCTTGTAAGGAAGATATACAAGAATTAAGCTCAGCATCTCGTTCTTAGTTCCCATCAAGCCATCGGAGAAAACAATCTTGGGAGGCGAGTTCGGGTTACTAGGGTTTCGGGCAGTATTGTCATATACGCCCTCAACTGTCAGCACGGCACCCTTTGGAATTTTCATCAGCTTTTTAAATTTATAAGCTTCCTGCCAATTGAAGTCCCATTCATTTATGCGAACCAATGGCACCGTGTCATGTGCTACAGTTGTATAGTATGCCGTAAATTTTTTGCCAATGAGGTGCATGTGTGGCCAGACGTACATTAACGACAGAGGCTCTACAATTTCCATCCGAATGTAAAATGTTTTTACTTCCTCAGGAAAGATCATGAGTGATGGTGTGATCTCGCCTATACCGCCTGAACCAATGCTTAGTGTACTGACAGCTCTTTCGACCGGAGTCTTTGAAAAGAACAATTTCAGGGAAGATCGTTCCGTTTTTCTTGCTGCAGATGGAGCATAGTGATTTGTTAAAACAATCACACCACGCTTCGGCAACTTGAAGCCCAGTCCTTTAGAGAAAGAAATCGGAGTTGCCCCAGGAACCCAACCGTTATAATATATCAAGTTTTTAGTGAGTTCACTTAGACGGTTAGTATATGCGGCAAGATTATTTGCATTTAAAGAAAGTGTATCGCGCGAAATATCCATAGAAGGGTCTACAGCGTAGATGCCAAAATTAGCATGATGAATAAGTTTTAAATTATCAGATATATACTCGATTGACTCAACACTTTGTTCCTTTTCAAATTCGAAAGGAATGATCGAAAGAATGAAATTTTCTTTCAGGTCGCCTTCGATTATAAATGGTTTATGAACACTTATAACCGCATCAGCATTTCGCTGAGCAAGAGACTCGCTGCTTTTTATTTTTCTCTCACTCTTTCCTTCTTTACCCTGTGGTGCTCCGTCTTCTGCCCACTTTTTTATTTTTTCGATCTCTTCATTTGTCAGGAGTTTTTCATTTGCAAATGATCGGTATGAATGGTCGGCTTTCCACGGGGGCATGTACCTTGTGCCTGTAACACGTTCAATCATTGAAGCACGTTTTGCAACATCGTCATAAGTGAGAAGAGAAAACGGGGCAGCTGTTCCGGGTCTGTGGCAGGGAGCACAGCGCTGCTGAATAATAGGCGCGATATGTTCAAAAAAGGTGATCTTCTTTTGTGCGTTGGCAAATCCGAACGATAACAAAAGCAGAATGACGCCTGATATTTTAATCATGCCGGAAATTTACCTGGATTTTTTTGTTGACGGATGTTGTATCACACACCCCACACTCTCAGTCTTTTTCACAACCGGAGATTGCCCCTCCAGCACAGCCTTAATGGCATCGATCAGGTAATGTTCAGTGATGTGCTGGCGGTATTTGCCGAGATCAAAAAACCAGTTGTCGATAGCGCCCTGGTAATAGATGTGATTACGGTCGTTGATTAAAAAAACTTCGGGCGTTATTGTTGCGCGATACTTTTTTACCAGTTTATAATCAGCATCGGTCACAACGGGAAAATTAATCTGGTACTCGCTGATAAACTGGTCGATCTCTTCCTGTTTAATATTTCCGGGGACAACACCTTTTATGGAAACTTTGGTGTGGAAGAGGCTGTCAATGTGTTTTAACTCTCCGATATATTTCTGACTTATCGGACAATCTGTTGCCAAGAAAACAACAGCTGTAAGCGGTTGAACAGCTTGTGTTGCTTTGCTATCCGTGCGCTGTGCCTTCACGTTGTAAGACGCAACCACCCCGCATAACAAAGCAACAACAACCGCTAAATATTTCACTGAATTATATTTTTGCGTGGAATGCTATACGGCAAAACTTTCACCGCATCCGCAAGTGCGGCTTGCATTTGGATTGATGAACTGGAATCCTTTACCATTCAAGCCATCAGTAAAATCAAGCGTGGTGCCGAGCAGGTATAGCAAGCTCTTTTTATCTACCAGAATCTTGATGCCTTTATCTTCGAACACCTGATCTGCAGGATTGATCTGATCATCAAAACCTAAATCATACATTAACCCTGAACATCCGCCACCCTTCACGGAAACACGAACGTTGTGATTATCGGTTCTTCCTTCTTCTGTACGAAGCGCCACTAGTCTGGCTTTTGCTTTATCTGTTACCTGTATCATTTCGAAATAGGATTTAAGTCTGTTTAATAATTTCGTGATCGTCTGTTTACTACAATCACAAAAAATGCCGAAAATATGCTCTTTAAGTAGTTAATCTCTTAAAGTTTCAAAGGCTAAACTTCCGATTGTGACAAAAAGTTTCTTCTTTGAAACTACAAAGGTAACAATTATGGAAAAACTGGAACACATTGGCGTAGCCGTTAAAAACATTGAACAAGCCAACAAATTATTTGCAGCCTTGCTGGGCCGCGAACACTACAAAATTGAAGAAGTGGCCTCGGAAGGTGTGCGAACTTCTTTCTTTGAACTTTCGGGCGTAAAGATCGAATTGCTGGAAGCAACACGTGAAGACTCGCCCATTGCAAAATTTATTGAAAAACGTGGAGAAGGAATTCACCACCTGGCATTTGAAGTAAAAAATATTGAAGAGGGAATTCAGAACTACCAGGCCAAAGGTTTCGAACTGATCAACCCGGTACCGAAAAAAGGAGCTGACAATAAACGTATTTGCTTCCTCCACCCCAAGTCGACACAAGGCGTGCTCGTTGAACTATGTGAGGAAATCAAAGACACATCTGCAAAATAAAAAATGGAATCATTGTTATAAGCTGCTACAACCGCCTTTGATATTCAGGCATAATCTTACTTTTGCAGCATGAAGGAAGGCCTGTCTGCAGAAGTTTCTTTTTAAAGGTATGAGCGAATCAAGATCAGAAATAAGTCAACTCGGTGAGTTTGGTCTCATCGATCGGATCAGTAAAAATTTTACACTTCAAAACCAGTCGTCTGTTAAAGGCATTGGCGATGATGCAGCTGTGATCGATGCGGGCGATGATTACCTGTTGATCTCAACCGATATGCTGGTAGAAGGCATTCACTTCGACCTGGCCTATATGCCGCTGCAACATTTAGGCTATAAAGCTGTAGCGGTAAATGTATCGGATATAGCGGCCATGAATGGCAAAGCCGAACAGATCACCGTGAGTCTTGCGCTCACCAATCGTTTCTCGGTTGAAGCTATTGATGCACTGTATCAAGGTATAAAGGCTGCATGCGATAACTATAAAGTTGATTTGGTAGGAGGCGATACAACTTCTTCGGTTGCCGGGCTGGTAATTTCGATCAGCGTTACCGGTCGTGTTAAAAAAGACCAGGTGGTATACAGAAGCGGTGCGAAGCCGAATGATATAGTCTGCGTAACGGGCGATCTGGGTGCTGCCTTCATGGGACTACAAGTATTGGTGCGCGAGAAAGAAGTATACGAAGCGGACCCAAGCATGCAACCCGATCTTGAAAAGTTTGAATACCTGGTGAGTCGCCAGTTAAAACCGGAAGCCCGTACTGAAATTATTTACGACCTGGAAGAGCGAGGTGTAAAACCTACTTCGATGATTGATGTATCGGACGGACTTGCGTCTGAACTTCTTCATATCGTTAAGAATTCAGGTGCCGGTATAAGAATCTTTGAAGATAAAATACCAATCGATCAACTTACGTTTGAGACAGCGATAGAATTTAAACTCGATCCTATCACCTGTGCGTTGAACGGTGGCGAAGACTACGAATTACTTTTCACGATCGATCAAAACGATTACGAAAAATTAAAGAACCATCCTGATATTCACAGCATCGGGTATATGCACGATAAGAAAGACCAGAATGTCATGATCAGTAAACAAGGTACAGTGGTACCGTTGCGTGCACAAGGCTGGAATCACTTCACGAGTAATCCGCAGACTTAATCTTCCGGATACGGTATAAATAAGAAGTTGGTGAATTCTTTGTCTACCACAAACAGACAGCAGAATTCATCCGGATTTTTATAAGCTTCCTGAAAAGGTTCTACTTTTTCTTTTTCAACAATACCACGCTGCAGAAATTCATCGAGGAACGAAGCGAAGTAATTCCAGTCCGTACCATTTTGTATCTGGTCAAAAAGTAATTGTCCTATAGGCTGAGCTTCCTTGCAGATAGGAAAGATCGGGTAATCAAAACCTGCTTTACGGATCTGGTATGAAGCCTCACGCAACGCATCGGCCACACGTACAAAGTCCTGCGAAATAGTTCCCAGATATTTACCACTCAGCTCCGGATCGTTATGCATAATTGTTTTGAATTAGAAGACGCAAAAATAACACGGGTATACGGCATCAGTTCAGTAACTCTTTAAAAAATTCTCTGCGTGTTGTTTAAGTTCAGGGAAGAATAACTCAAACTCCGCTTTGAACTCATCGTAATACTTCTGCAGATCGATTGCGGCTTCATCCATACGCGATTCATACGGAGTTCTTCGCGACATACCCGTTAACGCCCGGTTAATACCTTCTATACGTGCATAGTGTACAAGCCAGTTACCGCGAATCATATAGGGCAACATTCGTTTTACACCATCGGGCAGCATGGCATCATGTGCTTCGATCGTGGCATAAGCGTGCTCGGCAAAATCAGGAAGTAAATCGCTATGATATTGGTCCCAGTATTTAGCGAGGTAGTGATCATAAAAAACATCTACAATAACACCTGCATAATGTCGATACCCCGGACGCAACCGGTCTTTACTCTGCTTTACAACGGCATGCTTATCGGTAAACTCATCAATGGCACGATGCAGCTCTATACCTTTCACAATCGGTGTACTAAACTGCTGAAGCAGATTTCTGCCTTTAACAAAATCGCCAATGAAATTACCTACCATAACTTCAGGGTCGCTACCAGACAAATAAAGATGTGCAAGAAAGTTCATTGCCTATAAAGGTATTGGTATTTATATTAAGTTTAAGATGATTTATTTAGTGCCGGCATTATACCACCAAGTAGTATGCCCGACTAAATATTACATTTTTTGATTAACGATTATTCCCCCAATGGCCGTACTAAACCAAATGAAATTACTGATCAGTCTGGCGCAGATCGATGGCAAGGTTGCCGAACGTGAACAATACTATATCATTAACATTGGCCGGGCCAACGGTTTTTATCCGGACGAAATCAAACCGCTGTTCGATCAGCAACACAAACTTACCATACCCGAGAATCTCACGGCAGATCAAAAATTCAATTATATAGTGAGCCTCGTACAGTTGATGAAGATTGATGAGCGCATGTATAAAGAAGAAATTATGTTCTGCTCAAAAATTGCCGTGAACCTTGGCTACGATCAGGGCGTGATGTTCGATTTGATGCTGCACGTAAAAGCCGGAGATATGAGTGAATCAGAATTACGCGAGCTTAGAAATATAACCGATAAACATTTGTCACAATAAATCCTGACCCCAACCCAACCTCATTAACCATGAAAAAGCTTTGTATCATTTTGTGTGCCGCATGTATAGTCTTTAGTGCTGCTGCACAACGAACGGTTATCCACTGTGGCAACCTCATTGATGGAAAAGCAAACGATGTGCAGCCACAGATGACGATCGTTGTTGAAGGCAACAAGATCATTTCCATTGAAAAGGGATTTACCAAACCGGGTAGTTCTGACAAGCTGATAGACCTCAGCAAGAAAACTGTTTTACCGGGACTGGTCGACATGCACGTGCACCTGGAAGGTGAAACCAATAAAGATCAGAACCTTCAGCGCTTTACATTGAATGATGCAGATATAGCTTTCCGCTCAACGGTATTTGCAAAGAAGACTTTGCTTGCAGGCTTTACAACGGTGCGCGACCTCGGCGGTTCGGGAGTAAATATAGCATTGCGCAATGCGATCAATCAGGGGTTGGTTGTGGGACCAAGAATATTTACTGCTGGTAAATCTATAGCAACTACAGGAGGACATGCAGATCCGACAAACGGTTATCGTAAGGACCTGATGGGAGACCCGGGACCAAAGGAAGGTGTTGTAAATGGTGTTGAAGATGCGAGACAAGCTGTGAGACAACGCTATAAGGATGGCTCTGACATGATCAAGATCACGGCAACCGGCGGTGTATTGAGTATAGCTAAAGATGGAAGCAATCCTCAGTTTACCGATGAAGAATTGAAAGCCATTATCGAAACTGCAAAAGACTATAACATGCATACTGCGGCACACGCGCATGGAGCTGAAGGTATGAAGCGCGCAGTACTTGCCGGTATAACAACGATCGAGCACGGCACAAAAATGACAGACGAGGTTATGGATCTGATGATACAAAAAGGAACCTACTTTGTGCCCACTATATCGGCCGGTAAATTTGTAGCGGAGCAGGCAAAGGTCCCGGGATATTATCATCCACTGGTTGTACCGAAAGCTTTGGAAATTGGTCCGCAGATACAACAGACTTTTAGCAAAGCCTATAAACGCGGTGTAAAAATTGCCTTTGGTACAGACGCGGGTGTATTTCCGCATGGAGATAATGGAAAAGAATTTACCTATATGGTGGAGGCTGGTATGCCTGCGATGGAGGCTATAAAATCGGCTACAGTTGTACCCGCTGGTATATTAGGTGTTTCTGATAAGATCGGAACGCTGGAAGCAGGAAAGTTTGCAGATATAGTAGCCACCGATGAAAATCCGTTGAAGAACATCAAGACGATGGAGAAGGTAAGTTTCGTGATGAAAGAAGGTGTGGTATATAAACCGTAATCAGTCTACGGTAGCAATACATTTCAACTCAATAGCGATGGGGGTAGGCAGCGCGTTTACCTCCACCGTTGTGCGGCACGGTTGATTCTCTTTAAAGTACGATGCATATATCTTGTTAAACACCGGAAAATCCTTTTTCATGTTAGTGAGGAACACGGTTATATCTACAAGATTCTCCCAACGCGAACCTGACGACTCCAATATCAACTTCACATTCTCAAACACTGCGTGACATTGCTCTTCAATGTTATAGCGCACTATATTTCCTTCCTCATCCAGTGTAACGCCAGGTATATCTTTCGATCCTTTTTTACGAGGTCCTACACCGGAAAGAAAAAGCAGGTTACCTACTTTCTTCGCATGCGGGTATGCCCCAACGGGCTCGGGAGCTTTGTCGCTATGTATACTCTCTTGCATAACGGTCTACTCTATGCCAAATACCAAACTTCCCGTATAACTTCTCCAATCGGCTTGCCCGTCCTTAGACGGAACCATATATATTACCTGTACCATCCACATGCCTTTACTGCTGATGCGTGTTTCCATGGTTCCGTTTTGCTCGGTATATATATTCTGTAATGTGGTGAGTCCTTCTTTGCGATTCCATACTTTAACACGGGCACCGAACAACGGCTTTTTATTCCCCAGAATTTTAAAGCGGATGTTATCTCCGAGCTTCAGAGAATATGGATTTTGTTCGGGGACTATTTCGATCGGAAAGCCCACGGCTATTTTATACCCATCGTCTTTTTTGGCGCCTACCTGTACTAACAGCTTGGTATATTTTGCACTGGATTCTTTACCAGGTTTACCCGACGCACCGGCCTTTTCACGGGCTGCATACGCATCGTCAAGACCGTTTTCCTTCAGGTATGTATTAAATTTCCCGGCTTCCAATTCGGTAAATGCAAAAGACGTTTGCATCGCCAACACATGTGTGCCCTCTTCCTTCAACTCAATATCAAGATGATCTTTCTTTCCTTCTACAACGGTGGGTTTCAGATAAGACACTCCGGCTAGCCGATGATGCTCAAGCTTCTCGATAGACGCTTTTTTTATTTCTACCGGCTCACCCATAAAATTTTCGCCACTAACAAAATTTATCTTCGCCTTTTCTCCCAGGGAGTAAATAAACTTCAGCGGTTGCATCCAGAATTCCTGTGCTGCCACAGCCGATACAACCATCATCAGTAACACCAATGTAGCATAGCGTTTATTCACTCTCTTCATAGGGCAATCTATATTTTGCTGTTCATGATCTCTTCAATCTCTTCAACTTCTACCGGAATGTTTTGCATCAAATCATGTACACCGTTCTTTTCAATCACCACATTATTCTCAATGCGAATTCCGAAACCTTCTTCCCGTATATATATACCGGGCTCCACCGTCCAAACCTGCCCCACCTGCATTTTGTGATACATGCTGCCTACATCGTGCACATCCAGTCCGAGCTGGTGGCCGGTGCCGTGCATAAAATACTTCATGAATAAAGGCTTGTCTTTATCCTGGTTCTTAACATCTTTCTTATCGAGCAACTTCAGACCTATCAATTCACTCTCCGTTATCTTCTGTATCTCTTTGTGATAGTCGTAATATTTTTCACCCGGTCTTAACATCTTAAACGCTGCACGTTGCACACGCAGTACAGCATTGTATACATCTTTCTGACGCTGCGTAAATTTTCCGTTAACAGGAATAGTGCGTGTAAGGTCAGCGTTGTAATTGGCATACTCTGCTCCTACATCCAACAATAATACATCACCATCTTTACAAGGCTTGTTGTTCTCGATATAGTGCAACACACAGGAGTTGGCACCCGATGCTATAATCGGCTCATACGCAAAACCGCGTGAACCATGGCGTAAAAATTCGTGCGCAAACTCTGCCTCTATTTCATATTCAATTACACCGGGCTTTACAAACTTCAACACACGTCTGAAAGCTTTTTCCGTTATATCACACGCACGTTGTAATTGATCAAGTTCATATTTCGATTTTATACTCCGCAGGCGATGCATAATCGGAGCCAGACGTTCATAACGATGCAACGGATATTTATCCTGACACCATTTAACAAAGCGGGCTTCACGCGATTCAACCGCTACATCTGCACGGTAGTGATCGTTGGTATTGAGGTATACATGTTCAACATCGCCCATTACCATCAGCATGTTGAAGATCTTTGCAAAGTCTGACATCCAAATGACAGTTTCAATACCCGTTTGCTCGCGCGCCTCGTCTTTGGTGAGCTTGTGCCCTTCCCACACGGAAATCAGTTCACTTGTCTCACGCAGAAAAAGTATCTCCCTGTATTTCTTATCCGGAAAATCAGGACAGAGTACCAGGATCGTTTCTTCCTGATCAACACCGGTGAGATAGAACAGATCGCTGTTCTGGCGGAAACGCATCGTGCCATCCGAGTTCGTTGGCATAATGTCATTTGCATTCACTACAACCAGTGAATTGGACTTTAACTCCTTCACTAAATTTTTACGGTTTGTTTCAAAGAGTTCTTTGTTGATGCTTTTGTATCTCATAGTGTATTTATTACTTTCACTTACTCTAGTCAGGAGTACGCGTGCAATTTAACCAAAACTCTATGAAGCTGACCAACCCATTTTACAAGACTGTTATTCTTTTTGTGATGATCACAACGGTGGCGTATACGCAAGGCAAATATGAACCGACACCTGAAAATAAAAAGAACCGCGAGTGGTTTCAGGATGCCAGGTTCGGGCTATTTATCCACTGGGGTGTATATAGTGTATTAGGCGATGGCGAATGGGTAATGAACCAGCAACAGATTCCGATCAAGATGTATGAAAAAATTCCGGCATTCTTTAATCCCACCGAGTTCGATGCCAGGGCCTGGGTACAAATGGCAAAAGCAGCCGGCATGAAATATATAACCATTACCAGTAAACATCACGATGGGTTTGCCATGTGGGATAGTAAAGTATCAGACTATAATATCGTAAAGCGAACACCGTATGGTAAAGATGTATTGAAGATGCTGGCTGACGAATGCCATAAGGAAGGTATAAAACTGTTCTTCTACCACTCGCAACTCGACTGGCATCATCCGGACTATTTTCCGAGAGGAAATACAGGAGGCAACTGGACCGGTCGCCCGGAAAATGGTGAGTGGTATAAATACCTGGACTATATGGACGCTCAACTGACGGAGTTGTTAACCAACTATGGAGAGGTGGCCGGTATATGGTTCGATGGTATGTGGGACAAGAAGGATGCTGACTGGCGTTTAAACAAAACGTATTCACTCATTCATAAACTTCAGCCGGGTGCACTGGTCGGCAGTAACCACCACGTTGCACCCTTCGATGGTGAAGATTTCCAAATGTTTGAAAAAGATCTTCCCGGTCACAACACAACTGGTTTTTCACCTGAACAAAAAATAGGTGATCTCCCGAAAGAAACATGTGAGACAATCAATTACTCCTGGGGATTTAACCTGAAAGATCAAAGTCATAAAAGCCGTAAAGACCTGATTCAATACCTGGTAAAAGCAGCTGGCTACAATGCCAATTTTCTGTTAAACGTTGGTCCGATGCCCAATGGTAAAATTCAGGATGAACACATCGCGAGACTGAAAGAGATGGGCGAATGGCTTACGGCCAATGGTGAAACGATTTACGGAACGCGAGGCGGACCGTTAACTGCGCGCGACTGGGGCGTAAGCACACAAAAAGGAAATAAAGTATATATACATATTCTCGATTGGCAAGACGAATCGCTGGTGATACCATCATGGGGAAAAAAGATAAAATCAGCGAAGCTCTTTAAAGACAAAAGTGCCGTTAAGTTTATTGAGAATGATTTTGGTATTACCCTGAAAGTGCCCAAAGCCAAACTTGATGAAGTAGACACAATTGTTGAGCTGGAGCTTAAGTAAAAAATATATGCTTACAACGGCATGGCTATCTAATCCATAACGTCAGCAGCATAAAAAAGGGCATCACACGTGATGCCCTTTTTAGTATTCCATACTTATAATATATACTTTATGACGATGTGCCCACCGGCTCATTCACCTGGTCGCTGCGTACCCAGTTCAGCAATACAAACGTTATGAACAGGCCGGAAAATATACCCTCCAGCAACACCATAAACGAAGCTATATAGGCATTCAGATAAGGCCCCATCGGTTCGTGTTCAATTATATACTGCATCAGGTCATTATTGAAACGCAAAAACACAAACAGAAAGAGCGAAAAAGTGGATGCCCCAATTGCAGACGTTGCAACACCAATGGTAAGTCCACGGAAATAATTCAGGTGGCCATCGTGTGTTCGGGAATATTGCTTCATAGCATAATATACCCCTGCCAGCATAATCAACAGGTTGAGTAATCGTAACTCAATAACCTGCAGTAAACCTACCGCATACATTAAGAAAAAGTATACGATCAATCCCAGTGCTATGAGTGTACCATATATTTCCGGGATACGAGTTGATCTGTTCCAGATATTCATATAATCAAAGGATTGTTTATATGCTATCTGAAAATATTATGCCCGCAATAAAGTCTGTTGGCCTGGCAGTGCGATGAGGAACATCCTACACGCTAACTTGATTTACCAATGGGTTGGTTTACTTCATCAGTGTGTACCCAGTTGAGCAATACAAATGTTACCAGCAACCCTGAGAAAAATCCTTCGAGTACAACAATAAAGGCAGTCATGTAGGCATTGAGATAACGCCCCATCGGTTCTTTATCGATGATCGACTGCATCATTGCAGAATCAATCTTCATATAGAAGAAGAGAAATATACCGAAGAACAGCGAACCTACTCCGGCTGTTTCAACACCGGTTATCAGACCTCTGAAATAGTTGAGGCGTTCCGTATGTGTCTCTTTGAATTTTTTAAGCGCAGCATATACCCCGGCCGTTAGAATGACAAGGTTAAGCAAGCGTAATTCAATGTGATGACTGAGGCCGGCAGCTTTCATAATAATGAAGTATAAAATCAGACCGGCGGCAATACGCAATCCATATTTTTCAGGAATGCGATCAGGGTTAGATAGGAAACTCATATATGATGCATTGTTAGGTATATATAAATTTTTCGATTTTTTATGATAATTGCAAACGTTTTCATTGGATATTTTGAACTACATTTACCATGCTAAACCTATAAACCATGAAGAAGATATTACTCGGCCTTTTGGGTATTATTATCCTGTTAATCATTGTTGGATTTTTTCTTCCATCCAGAATTGAAGTCACCAGAAGTCTGACCATTCACGCATCACCGGAAGCAACTTTCGAGCAGGTTAATAATCTGAAAAACTGGGAGAAGTGGTCGTACTGGTATTCATTGGATCCTACAACGAAATTAACCTATGGCGATCAACAAGCGGGTACAGGAGCGTGGTATAGCTGGACAAGCGAAGATATGGGACAAGGTAAATTAACCATTACCGAAAGTAATCCTTCTTCTGCCATTAAAGCTGATCTTGATTTTATGGAACAAGGCACTGCCAAATGCTGGTATACATTTGAACCGGTTAGCGACAGCACGAAAGTAACCATGGGTTTCTCAACCGAGTTTGGTATGAATCCTTTTATGCGCTGGATGGGTGCTACCATGTTTGAAAGCGAAATGAACAAAGCATTTGATCACAACCTGAACAAGATCAAAGAGCTCACCGAAGGAAAGTAAATATATCTAAACCTAAACCATACAGGCAGGAGGTATAGCGCGAGTCGCTTATACTTTCTGCTTTTTTTATGTATTCCATTCAAAGCATTTGCGCTTTATACTTTAATCTTTTTGCTTTAGCTTGGCGCCTCTAAAGTTTATACCATGACATTCGAAGATTTTAAGAACTCGCTTACGCAAACAAATCCACCCGCTGTAAGCGATCTTCTGAAAGCGCTTTGGTTTGAAGGAAAAGGCGATTGGGAATCTGCTCACAACATCGCACAGGATATTCATAACAATGATGGCTCGTGGATACATGCTTACCTGCATCGTGTAGAAGGCGACCTGGGTAATGCTTCTTATTGGTACAGCAGAGCGAATCGTAAAATGCCGACATCGAGTTTAAAGGATGAGTGGAGTACTATTGTAAAAGAATTACTGGAACGATAGTATATGGCTATATTTCATGCGCTCTGACTTTTATAGCAGGATCAGCTTTTTTAATCGCATCGAGTTCTCTTCTTCGAAGCTTTAACTCTTCTTCAGAAGGCTTATAAAAAAGTAACTCGCTTAAGTCGGGCTGGCCGGCATCTACCCACGCGGTATACCACATATCGGCAGTAAGTTTTATAGCAGCACGCATTCTTCGCTCTACCATGCCGTGTAGTATTTTATGATAGGCATCGGCATACTCTCTGGAATATACTTTCAACGTTTGCCTTCCTTTTGTTTCAAATGAATATTTATAGCTGATCAACGAATCGGCTAAATGTTTTTCTTCCTTTAGCACAGAATCAACCGCCAGATGCGAGCCCTTCACTGCTTCCCACGCAGCCAGTTGCGGATTGACTATATACGTAGCTTTCCCTATAAAGAAATTATACTCATCCGAGAACAACTCCGGTAATCGTGATTCCCACAAAGCATGAATCCCCTCCTGCCCGGTAAGTTGTCCGTTATAGTTTTCGGTTGTATGCAGGGGTACGTGCGCATCGCCTATATAATGACCGATCTCAGCAGATATTTTCAGAATTTGGTCCGGGTCGCGAATCAGAAAAGCATCTTTTAAACGATAGTACATCCGGTTAATGTGCCAGGGCAATATACCGTAAGACTTCAGGGTATCTTCGGTGAGTTGAGCAACGGCATCATTCCAATACCGTGGCAGAGTATAAATAGCACTATCGCCATAGTGGTCCAGATCTATATAGTGTCGCGGAGCTTCATCCACTACCGTAAACCGTCTTCGGTCGGGATTAACAGATGCCTCAGTAATATACCCTATATTCGCTTTGTAGAATCCGATCATTTCGGGTGGCAATGCAAATACCGCCAAACGGTTTATGCGCTGATGCCCGAAAAAGCCCCAGCCACCAAACAGGAAGAATATACCGATAAAAACAAGACGCTTGCTATAGCAATAAATAGCCGACAACTTTAACATACAACGGAGAAGAATTATACTTGCAAGGCCAAGTTACACAAAATATACATCGCAATGAAAAACCTCACCACCCTATTCGTCATTTTACTCGTTGCCGTAAATCTCTATGGTAAGGATTATCCGAAAAATGAAAACATCGACATCCGGAAATATAGCTTTGAATTAACCCTGCACGACTCGATCGATGTGGTTGAAGGCAGAGCCACCATAACTATATTTTTCAAAAAGCAGGTAAATGACTTCGAACTCGACCTGGTAAATAAAGATGCTAACGGAGCAGGCATGGACGTGACAGCTGTTACCGTAGAGAATAACCCGGTAAAATTCACACATCAAAACGACCGGCTGAAAATTATACTTTCAACGCCTGCTAAAGCCACATCTACCAGTAATATTATCGTAACGTATAAAGGCATACCGCGCGATGGTCTTATCATCTCCAAGAATAAATATGGAGATCGCACGTTCTTTGGCGATAACTGGCCGAACCGTGCGCATCACTGGTTGCCTACTATTGATCATCCATATGATAAAGCCGCTGTTGATTTTATAGTTACCGCTCCGCCTAAATATGAAGTGATCGGCAACGGTGTCAAGATTGAAGAAAGTTATTTAGGCAACCGAAAGAAATTAACACACTGGCATGAAGAAACAGAACTCGCTACTAAAGTAATGGTAATTGGTGCTGCACGTTTTGCTATACAGCAGAGTGGCATGGTAAATGGTTTTGAAGTAACAAGCTGGGTATATCCGCAAAATCGCGAAGAAGGTTTCGATTCCTATAAATATGCACCTCGCATTCTTGATTTCTTTCATGCACATATAGGGCCATATTCCTATAAGAAACTTGCCAACGTTCAATCCAAAACACGCTATGGCGGAATGGAGAATGCTAGCAATATTTTTTACTTTGAAAACTCAGTCGCTATAGGACCTGATGCTGATGGCAACGCCAACAAAATTGAATCACTTGTAGCGCATGAAATAGCACACCAATGGTTTGGTAACTCAGCATCTGAAACAGACTGGCATCACATATGGCTGAGTGAAGGCTTTGCTTCTTACCTGACACATCTATATATGGAGTTTACGTACGGGCGCGATCGCATGACGGAAGAGCTTCGCGATGACCGTCAGCGGGTGATCGAATTTTATCAGAAAACAAAACTCCCGGTTGTGTTTCCGTCACTCCCCGAAAACCTGATTGAAATTCTGAGTGTGAACTCGTATCAAAAAGGAAGCTGGGTGTTACACATGCTTCGCGCTGAAGTTGGTGATGAAGCTTTCTGGAAAGGTCTTCGGGATTATTATAGAATATACCGGAACAGCAACGCCTCCACTGAAAATTTCAAAAAGGTAATGCAGGAGGCTTCCGGAAAATCGCTGGATGTTTTCTTTAATCAGTGGCTTTACAAACCTGGTCATCCGGTGCTCGAGTGGAACTGGACGTACGATTCAAAAAGTCAGTCTTTAGAAGTTACAGTAGATCAAACACAATCCGGAGATGTTTTCAATGTACCGCTGGAGTTAGGATTTTATGATGCGAACCAGACATTACTTCACGTTGAGACCGTACGTCTTGATAAAAAATCAAATAAATTCAGCATTAAAATGGGCCGAAAACCCGCGAAAATCGAGCTTGATCCTAATACTAACCTGCTTTATTTGGCGAAACTGAAGAATTGATTGAGCGCAGGCATTGCAAATCCGGCAAAAGCCCTTACCTTTGCAGTCCTTATTTGAAAACGAACTATGGCAAACCATAAGTCAGCAGAAAAAAGAATCCGTGCGAATGAAATTAAGCGTGTAAGAAACCGCTACCAGCACAAGACTACGCGTTCATTTATCAAAAGACTGAAGTCTGCAACTGCGAAGACTGAAGCTCTGGGTCTTTTGAAAGAAGTTTCTTCGATGATCGATAAACTTGCTAAGAAGAATATCATTCATTGGAAAAAAGCTGCGAACCAAAAGTCTAAGCTTACCAAGCTAGTTAACAAACTCGCTTAAGAACTTACGTTCTTAACGGTCTATACTATAGAGACCCCGCTTCACCAAGCGGGGTTTTACTTTTTGTACCTGACGCACAATGTTATAGGTTAAAATGTGGCTTCTCGCTGGAGAGGTTATTTCAAGGTTCAAACATTTTTATAGCTTTGTGCTAAACCGTTGTATAGTATGCAGATTCTGGAAGAGAAAACTCTTGGTATCAAGAGCTGGTCGCCCGAAGACCGTCCTCGTGAAAAATTAATTCTTAAAGGCAGAGCATCACTTTCTGATGCAGAACTTATTGCAATTCTTCTTGGCACCGGCACAGCAACGATGAGTGCCGTTGATCTTGCCAAGCGAATTTTACTTTGCGCTGATAACAACATCAACAGGCTTGCACAGCTTACCGTGAAGGATCTTGTGAAGATAAAAGGTGTAGGTGAAGCTAAAGCAATCACCATCATTGCAGCACTCGAACTTGGCCGAAGACGAAAGAGCAATGATGCCGATAAACCGACTATCACGTCTTCACAGCATGCGTTCGATGTGCTAAAGTCTGATCTCACCGATATACCACACGAAGAATTCTGGACCATTTTACTCAACCGCGGCAATCGCGTTATAAAAAAACAGAAGATAAGTTTAGGTGGTGTGGCGGGTACAGTGGCCGATCCAAAGATCATTTTCAAACTTGCCCTCGATGAGTTAGCCTGCGGCATTATACTGGCACACAATCATCCTTCCGGAAATCTCGATGCCAGTGTTGCCGATCTTGACCTGACGAGAAAATTAAAAGAAGGCGCCCGGCTGCTCGACATCCAAATCCTTGATCACCTGATCATTGCTGAGAACCGATACTTCAGCTTTGCTGATGAAGGATTGCTTTGATCGATCTGCTCACAATAATTTTTCGCTTTTAACATTGAATAACTTAGTCCGCAGAGTTTACTGCGGAGTATAAGTAAGGGCACAGTTTTTACGTTTCCTTACTTGTTTCTAAGTTTGAAGCTGTTAAGATGAAAAAGAAACGCTCTCTCCTCATCGTGTTACTGATCATTACTTTGCCCTTGCTGCTGGCACAAGTGTGGAAAGAGAATGAAGAAACACGTGAGCCGGCACCCGCGCCAGCTCCGCCAACGGTAAAGCCATACGTCAACCCGGTGTTTGCAAGTTTCATGAGCGATTACGAGCGGGAGATCGAAACACTTCTGCATGTATCGGGTATACCCGGAGCTGCTATTGCTGTTGTTAAAGATTCATCGATCATCTATATAAAGGGCTTTGGTGTAAAGTCTGCTGGCAAAACAGATTCTATAGATGTAAACACTGTTTTCCGTATAGCATCCGTATCAAAATGTTTTGCAGCGTTTCTTACCGGAACGTTAGTAGCGGATAGCACTTTAAGATGGGACGATCCGGTAATTAAATATGTACCTTCCTTTGCACTCAAGTCGCCAGAATATACTAGGCTTCTTACGTTACGCCACGTGCTATCACATACTACAGGTTTACCCTACCACACCTATACCAACCTGGTTGAAGAAGGTATTGACTTACCATCACTTCTAGAGAAGGTGAAAGATGTTAATGTTCCCAATCCTCCCGGCACACAGTATAGCTATCAAAATGTAGCCTATAGCGTCATTGGTGAAGTGATCAACGCAGCCACACACAAAACATACGATGCACTGATGAAAGAGCGTGTATTCACTCCGTTGAATATGGCTACTGCATCCATGGACTATACCAGTCTCATAACCAACGAAAACATTGCGCGCCCGCACCTGATGAGGCGCGGCCAGTGGCGTGAAGCCTCCATCAACAATACATACTATAATGTAGCACCTGCCGGTGGCGTCAACGCCAGTATAACAGACATGGCGAACTGGATGATTGCGCTACTCGGAAACCGCGAAGACGTTATCACCAAAGAAACACTCAACCAGTTATTCACACCACAAATTAAAGCTCCCTCTAAAAACAGAAACTACGGACGTACAAACCACGTAAGCAGTTCATACTATGGCCTTGGATGGCGTATACTATATTACCCTGACGATACATTGGTATACCACGGTGGCTATGTAAACGGATATCGAAGTGAAGTAGCGGTAAACATGAAAGATCACATTGCCATTTGCCTGCTATCTAACGGACCCGGTATAGTTGCCGACACCGGTATACCTGTATTTCTGAATATGTATAAAGCGCATCGCGATTCGATACTCGCATACGACAACCGGCAACGCCTGACCCTTACGAAGAACTCTCCTACTCCATGAAGAAACAAAGTATATTTATCATCGCCATTGTTATTGTAATTATTGTTAGTCTGCTGTATTCTTTTTTAGGAAGCAACGATCAGTCTGCCTACATTGAAGAGATCAGGAAAGAGCGCGAAGAGAAAGATCACTTCATGCGAACGTCTAAAGAATCTCCGTTTGCCGGTAAGACCGAAAGTTTTAAAGGTTTGAAATATTACGATGCAGACATCCGCTATAAAATCACAGCCGATCTCACTCCTATACAAAACAAAAAAGTTGTCCTGCTCAGCACGAGCGATGGTAAAGAAGAGCGCTACGTTGAGTATGCTTATGCTGAGTTTGATCTCAACGGCTATCACAACAAACTGCTGATACTGGAGATGATCGACATCGGCCCTGTGCGCGGTAAACTCTTTCTTCCGTTTGGCGATGAAACCAGCGCAGGCGAAACCTACGGAGCCGGCCGTTACCTCGATGTAGAAAAAGTGCAGGGCAGCAATACCATTACACTGGATTTTAATAAGGCCTATAATCCTTATTGTGCTTACGCAGAGGAGTTTTCGTGTCCATTTCCACCCGCTGAAAATTTATTGAAAGTTGCTATACGCGCAGGCGAGAAAGTTTATCACAATTGAATCACCTTTTTTGATCTTTCACTTTAGTCAGTTCGGGCTAAACGCTTATTTTTGAAGTCTTAATTTATGTTACCCGAATAATGTTGTTCCGGGTAGCTTTACAAACAGACTTATGACCATTTCGTACAACTGGCTGAAAGAATACATCGATATCCCTGAATCGGCAGAGGACATTGGAAAAGTGCTTACCTCTACCGGACTTGAAGTTGAGAAAGTAGAAGAGCATGAAACCGTTAAAGGCGGACTAAAGGGATTGGTGATCGGCACCGTAGTTACCTGTGCCAAGCACCCCAATGCAGATAAACTTTCAGTTACTACTGTTGATGTTGGTGGAGATAAAATTCTTCCCATCGTATGTGGTGCTCCCAACGTAGCGGCTGGTCAGCGTGTTGTAGTAGCCGTGCCGGGCACAACGGTATATCCGAGCAAGGGCGAACCGTTCACCATCAAGAACGCCAAGATTCGTGGCGAACAATCTGAAGGAATGATCTGCGCTGAAGATGAAGTTGGTTTAGGAGAAAGTCATGCAGGTATCATGGTATTGAAAACTGATGTACCGAACGGGACACCTGCGGCACAGTACTTCAAAATTCAATCAGACTATATACTTGAAATTGGTTTAACACCGAACCGTGCTGATGCTGCATCACACATTGGTGTAGTGCGCGATATAAAAGCTTCAAAGAACAGAGCTATAAAATTACCTTCGGTTGATTCATTCAAGGTTGATAACAAGAACCTGGTTATACCGGTTGAGGTTGAGAACAAAGAAGCTTGTCCGCGTTACTCAGGACTCACTATATCGGGTATAAAAGTTACCGAGTCGCCTGACTGGTTGAAGAACCGTTTGCTGTCAATCGGTCTCACTCCGATCAATAACATTGTTGATATCACAAACTATATCTGCCACGAATTCGGGCAACCGATGCACGCGTTCGATGCAGACCAAATCACCGGTGGTAAAGTAATTGTAAAGACACTTCCTGCGGGTTCCAAATTCACTACGCTCGATAACAAAGAGCGCACCCTGCTTGCCAACGACCTGATGATCTGCAACGCGCAGGAAAGTATGTGTATAGCCGGTGTATTTGGTGGAACGAAATCAGGCATCACAGAGAACACCAAGAATATATTCCTGGAGAGCGCATACTTCTCGGCCGACTATATCCGTAAAACGTCACTGCATCACCAGTTGAAGACTGATGCATCGTTCCGTTTCGAGCGTGGCACCGATCCTAACATTACGGTATATGCGTTGAAGCGTGCTGCGTTACTGGTAAAAGAACTTGCCGGAGGACAAATCTCTTCCGACATCGTTGATATATACCCGACACCAATTGAGAACAGAGTATTCGAGGTAAAGGATAAAAACATTCATCGCCTCATCGGTAAAGTTATACCACGTGATGAAATGTTTGGTATTCTCGAACGATTGGACATTAAGATCACAGCTAAAACAGACGATACATTTACGGTATCTGTTCCGCCTTATCGTGTAGATGTTTTACAGGAAGCCGATATAACCGAAGAGATACTTCGCATTTATGGTTTCAACAACATCGAACTATCGGATACAGCGAGTACCGATTACCTGGCAGAGTTTCCGGTTAAGAGTATCGATAAGTATAAACGCAACATTGGCGAGATGCTGATCGGTAATGGCTTCTATGAAATCTGGACCAACTCACTTACCAATCAATCGTACCAGGAAAAGAACAAACTTACCTTTAAAGGTGAAGCAGTTGAGATATTGAACAAGCTGAGCGAAGAGCAAGGTATACTTCGCCAGACTTTATTGTTCACCGGCCTCGAGGTGTGTGCCTATAACATTAACCGCAAGCAGAAAGACCTGAAGCTATACGAGTTCGGCAAGATATACTATAAGGAAGCCGGTAAGTATAACGAAGAAGAGCGCCTGGTGCTGTTCATGACCGGCAATGTTGAAACTGAAAACTGGCGACATAAAACGCAGTCTGTTACGTATTACGACCTGGCACAGCAAGTACAACATGTATTGCAGAAGAGCGGGGTTACAAATGTGAAACAGGAGACGATTAAAGATCAATTGCTGGAATACGGCTCAAAACTTTTAAGGGGTAACGAAGAAATTGGCAAGCTTGGAAAAGTAAAACCTGCATTGCTGAAAGATTTTGGAGTGAAGCAGGAAATATTTTATGCAGAGCTAAATACGTCCTTGCTTTTCCAGGCGGCAAACCCTAAGTTAGTAATTAAAGAAGTTGCAAAGTTTCCTGAAGTAAGGCGTGACTTGTCGCTTGTACTCGACAAGCAGGTAAACTTCAACGAGATAAGCAACGTAGTACTGAATACAGAGAAGCGGCTCATCAAGAACATCATCGCGTTTGATGTATACGAAGGCGAGAATATCCCGCAAGGTAAAAAAGCGTATGCGCTTGGCTTTACCCTGCTGGATGAAACCAAGACGCTTACCGATGATGAGATCGACAAGACAATGAACCGCCTGATGAAAGCGTTTGAGGATAAGCTCGGTGCTGTTATCAGGAAGTAAATTTTAACGCATAGATCAACGGCATAGAGCGGCAGCTATAGCAGGCTATACTGCAGCTTCGAACGATAACTGTAATTACCAACGGCTATAAGGGCTAAACCCTCGGCGAAAAGAACGGAAATGGATCAAGAACTCTTAAAGTCTAATCTTACGGGGTTAGAGCGAAAAATTGTGGTGCTCATTAACGAGCACAAAAATCTGAAAGAGGAAATAAAGAACCTGAAAGCCGAAAATCAGGAGCTGAAGTCTGCAATTAAAGTCCGCGATGAGCAAATCAGCAGTTTTCATAATCAACTGAAAATCACTAAAATTGTGGATAATTTAAACCCGGAAGACGGAAGTGTTCTGGAGTTAAAGAAAAAAGTGGACGAATACATTCGTGAGATAGACAAGTGCATCGCTCACTTAAGCAGATAAAAAAGGCAACCCCGTAAGAAATTGATGGAGGAACTTTCTATAAAAATAAAGATAGCCGACCGTGAATACCCTATGAAGGTGAAGCGATCTGATGAAGAGCGGGTACGACTGGCGGGTAAACTCATCAATGAGAAATTAAAATCTTACCGGGAGCAATTTGGGATAGATGACAAGCAAGACTTACTAGCGATGGTAGCGTTCGATTGCCTTGTAGATAAAATGGCAGCCGATGAAACGCACCAGGTTATTGACCAGACTGTGTTTGAGAAAGTAAATCAACTCAACCACCTGGTGTCCCAATCCATTCTGTAATTTTCTTTACTCCTATTACTTTCTGAGCCAAGGCGGCATACCGGGGTAGTATATATAACCCCTAATTTTTTTATGTCTCTCTTTTACGTCATAGTTATTGCCAGCAGCATTGTGGCAACTATCGTGTTGAGTATTGTTATCGGGTCCATCCTTTCCAGCAAAAAAATGAAAAGGAATGTGGAAGACGCAGACGACCGCGCCAAGCTGATCATTAAAGAAGCTGAAATCGCAGCCGAGAATTTGAAGAAGGACAGGATCCTGGAAGCAAAAGAAAAGATCCTGAAGATGCGCTCGGAGTTTGAAGAAGAAGCAAACAAGAAGAAGAACGTTATCATCAGCAACGAACAAAAGATCAAGCAGCGCGAGCAAACGCTAAGCAAGGAAATTGAAAGTTTAAAACGTAAGGAAGGCGAGCTTGACGACATCCGTACTGACCTGGCAGCACAGCTCGAGCATGTTAAGAAACGCAAGGAAGAACTTGATAAATTCAACCAGCAGAAAATTCAGGTTCTTGAAAACATCTCCAAGCTTACAGCCGATGAAGCACGCGAGCAACTTATTGCATCGCTGAAAGATGAAGCACAAACCCGCGCTTCAAGCTATATCAAAGACATTATGGAGCAGGCTAAACTTACTGCTACCAAAGAAGCCAAGAAGATTGTTGTTGAAACCATTCAGCGCACCGCTACCGAGCATGCTGTTGAAAACTGCGTTTCGATCTTTAACATCGAGAGCGATGATATTAAAGGTAAAGTAATTGGTCGCGAAGGACGAAATATACGCGCCCTTGAAGCAGCAACCGGTGTTGAAATTATAGTAGACGATACTCCGGAAGCCATTATCATTTCAGGTTTCGACCCGGTGCGCAGAGAGATCGCACGTCTGTCGCTACACCGCCTCGTGCAAGACGGCCGTATACACCCAGCCCGTATCGAAGAGATTGTAGCAAAGACTACCAAGAACATTGAAGATGAAATTGTAGAGATCGGTGAGCGCACCGTGATAGATTTAGGTATACATGGTCTTCACCCCGAGCTGGTAAAGATGGTAGGCCGCATGCGCTATCGTTCATCCTACGGACAAAACCTGTTGCAGCACTCACGCGAAGTTGCCAACCTCTGCGCTATCATGGCGAGCGAACTTGGCCTCAACGTGAAGCAAGCCAAACGTGCCGGCCTGTTGCACGATATAGGTAAAGTATGGCCGGAAGAACTCGAGAAGCCACACGCTATAGTAGGTATGGAGCTTGCGCAGAAGTATAAAGAGCACCCGGTAATTTGCAACGCTATAGGCGCTCACCACGATGAGATTGAAATGACGAGCATCATCTCTCCTATCGTGCAGGCCTGCGATGCTATAAGCGGTGCACGCCCTGGTGCAAGACGCGAAGTGATGGAGCAATACATCAAGCGCTTGAAAGAACTCGAAGAACTTGGCTTAAGCTTCGATGGTGTAGAGAAATGCTATGCTATACAAGCCGGCCGCGAGCTGCGCGTAATAGTAGATGCCGAGAAAGCAACAGACGACCGCGCCAACCAGTTAAGCTTCGACATATCGCAGAAAATTGAACGCGACATGCAATATCCCGGACAGGTAAAAGTTACCGTAATCCGCGAGATGCGCAGCGTAGCGTACGCGAAGTAATTTTATAGTTACTCGCTATATACTTTAAAATAAGCCCCGGTTATCGGGGCTTATTTTTTATACTGACTTATGATTTATCTTCCCTAAAAAGATTAATTGATGATATTACATTTCTTTGCATAGAAGATAACTTTATATGAAATCACGACTGAATCTTAGCATAGAACAAAATCTTTTAAATCAAATAAAACGATATGCTGACTCTAATCAAGTAAGCATCTCTGAACTTGTTGAAGAATACTTCAAAAGTGTTATACACCAAAAAACGCTCAACAACATCATCGATCTTGTTGAGAGATTACCGAACCATTCAATTTCTCCTTCGCAGAATTTGAAAAAAGGGTTCTATGAAGATTACAATAAATGAAATCAGTTATAGGCGGTTATGAATAGAGAAAAAGTGATTGCTGTGCTTCAGGAACTTCCGCAGGAATTTAACCTTGAAGAGCTAATAGATAAACTCATCTTTGTAGAAAAAGTAGAGCAAGGATTAAAACAACTCGATCAAGGAGAAAGTGTCCTTCACCAGAATGTAAAGGACATAATACCGTTGGCATAGAACTATCCGTAACGTATTTACATTGCTTACGCTAAGCTTTTTCTCTGTGCCCCTTTGAGCCTCCTTCGAGCCCTCCGTGCAATTGGATTTCGTTGTCATCATCATCCGCCTCATGCCACCCACGAGTTTCCTTCGCAGCCCTATCCAGCAACTCGAATAGCAGCGTAAGATCATCCATCCAACTATCAAACTCTGGCGACAGAAAGTCTTTGTTATGCCCTATATATTCAATCAATAACGTGCGCAGGCACCGGTTAAGCCGCTCCGGCGGAGTATATAACATAAAATGGTGAAAGGCCTCCGCCAACCGTTCACTAACAATCCGTTCATCTGTGTGTGACATATAACATTAAGGTTTAATGGCGGCAAATAGCACCCCGCTTAAAAAGTACCGCACCACACGACAAAATATATAACGACCTCGAAGGGTTGTTTTTTACCTATCAACTATTTTTTACATTTGAGTATGACAGAGAAACTTCACATTGGCAGAAAAGTAGCACGCCTGCGCGAGTTACGAGGCATAAAACAAGAAACGTTAGCTGAACAGTTAGGCATTAGCCAACAGGCTGTTTCCAAGTTAGAGCAAAGTGAGAATATCGAAGATACTACGCTCGATCGCTTAGCAAAAGCATTGGGATTCACCTCGGATGCTATAAAGAACTTCAGCGAAGAATCTATACTATATAACATTCAGAATAATTACGAAGGTGCTACCAATAACGTTGTACAACAATATCAATGCACCTTCAATCCTCTTGATGAGTATAGGAACGAAGTAAAAGAAAACAAACGCCTGAGCGAAGAAAATAAAAAACTATATGAATCTCTTTTGAAAGAGAAAGATGAAAAGATTGCGTTGTTGAAGAAGATGTTGGAGGGGAAGTAGTTTTAAAGTTTAAACCTTACCAAAAGTAAGTCGTGATGACAACCTTAAGAGAGTTTGAAAAAGAAATTAGAGAAAGAGAAAAACTCCTTAAAAACATTCTTTTACACAAAAGGGATTTTGAATTTCTCAATACCCCTGGAACTCCTGAGCTTATTCGTTTTTTAGCAAAGCATCCTTTATTTGGCAGATCTAAAGATGCAATCTTCAAGCTTTTATGTATTGAAGTGCACAAACTTTTTTCCGATTTAAAATGCGACAAGTTCAAATTAACTCAACTACTAGAAAAGATTAAGGAAAATAGAAAAAAAGCAGAATGGAGCGACTGTCTCCAAAAACATGATATCGAACACGTAGAGAAGCTAATCACTCGAGGATTAAGAAATGAAGCTATAGCAGGACTTAGACGTTACAGGAATAAATACCTAGCACATACTGACATAGAAAAAACAGATGCAACATTTTTTTTAAGCCATTTTTACACGCTTATCGAGACCGCATTGGAAGTTATCGATTTTTTGAGAAAGAAAGTTCTTAAAGAAGAATTTAACCTTGAACTATACATACCAGCAGATGGATTCGAAGAATTTCGAAGTTTGGCAACAACAAATACTCAATCAGGGTCCCTCGTAGTTCCCAAGGCAAGTGACGCTAATACTTAGTCAGTAAACTTTCAATTAATCATACCTAATCGCCATTTAGCCCCCATCACCCACTACAACTCTCAATAGCAGAATCGTTCAAGTAATTATATCTTAATCTAGCAATTTGTCTATACTATATGTGACTAACGATTTTACTAAAAGACAAAGTGTAAATAACATTAAGATGGCCCATTCCTTTTTATCCGTAGAGAATGCCCCACACAGAAAGAACAATCTGTGTAACAGATTCTTTCCTCCGTCTCTTTATGTATTTGTTCATTGAAGCTATTAATAAAAGTGGACTAACGCAGAACCAACTTAACATCTATAATCATTATGAATTAGAGTTAAAGCAAGTGAACACCTCTTTCATTGACTTCAAACTACAGGAAATATATGAAGATACTGAATTAATGAGCTGGTATACTTTGGCTCTCGACACACTATCTTCATCACTCGATTCGAATGGAAAGGCTATAGACAACAATTACTTAAATGAGATAAAAGAATTAAAAAAGAACGACAGTAACTACACCAGACCTATTGAGATCGGCAAACTTAAAAACTTGATCAATGATTTATACTGGGTTCTTGGTAAAGAAAATATCTATCCGTCTGATGACTTTAAATGGTTCGAAAAACCAATATGACATTGCTCCTATACGCACCATCACGGTCACTGGCCGCCGGGACTCTGATGCCTAGTAGCAGTATCGCTGTTTTGAGAAAGATATAGTTTGTAATTTCAACGTACCACGTTAGTAGACACTCCTTCTCCGCAATGAAAAAACTGAAATCAATTTTAGGACTTTTAATAATTGCTTTACTCTCAGCTTCGTGTAAGAGTTATTACAACGATACAATTGACTGGATGGACAACATCGAATTGGGAACAAGCTTGGAGGACGTCAAGAGAAACCAACCCAACTTTGTTGAGATTGACTGGAGTAAACCTGACACACTTGATGAAGGATTAAGATTTAGAATTAAAAAAATTAAAGGGAGCAACGACATATTGAACATGAACCACTTTGTGGTGTTCTCTGACAATAAATATGCGGGACGAGAATCTATTAAATAAGATCATAGCGGCAGACATCAGTTTTTAAGTCTCCGAAGAGTCTCCCGCCTCGGGGACTCTTACGGGAGCACGCACTTAGCAACAGGCAGCTTTTAAAAAACGCATAGTCCCGAAACGGAGACTATGCTTGGACTGTCTTCTTCCCACGGGCCATAATATATCTGTCTACAAATGGATATAAACAATGAGATTGATATATTAGAATATTAGCGATAATATTTTAGATGGGAATCTTCGACCTTTTCAAAAACAAGACAGCGGAAGACTACTTCGGAAAAGTAATCAGTTTTACGCTCGACAATATTAGCAAAGCAGTTTTGAGTAATTGCAAAAACGGTGATTATGTAAATCTTTGGACAAAGTCGGACATGGATAGAGTAATGATCTACGCACCAAATTCTATTGGTGGGTCTGGGCAATTAGGAGTGGTACCAAGCAAGTATGCTAAAATTATCAAAGCACATATTCTTGGACAAAAAGATTATGGGATTTCCGGACCGTCAACAAATAATTATAACGCTTCAATAATAAATATATCTGGGGCAAGTTGTACAATCGGAATCAAGTTATACTCAACCAAAGAACACGAACGAATTATACAGGAAATGATTAATCGTGACAAGGCTGCAACAAAAGCGGACTTGGAGAAGAAGTATAAAATGACCAAGCCTGTGGAAATTAAGTTTAATATAAAGAGAACTGACGTGACGAATTTTGACAACTTGAAACTTAAAGTCTTTGAGAAGGAATTTTATATTGAGTATCCATATGACTTTAAACTACAATTAGTCGATGACCACAATCGAATTGTAGCTGAAACGGTTTCGCAGAAGGAAAAAGTAACGAGAATTGTAAAAGGCTTCTATAACGGACAGAAAATTAGTATCACCAAAATTGAAAAAGAGCGTGACTATCTGAAAACCACAATAAGTGGTGAGTAAAAAGAACTACTTAAAATAGATGAGTACAATCCATATGAATAACAATAACGAAATATATTTTGGAGACAAAAAAAATATATACCCGAGAAGAAACTTAAGTCTCCGAAGAGTCTCCCGCCTCGGGGACTCTGGCGGAAGCACGCACTTATTAGCACAAATCCTTGTCGTGATGAGTTCTTAAATTTTAATAATTTATACATACATGGACTATACTGCAATATTTAAACAAACCTATAATGATTTATTGCCAGACTCCCTGGAGACCGCGCTAATTGCCATGAAGATTGCAGGTGCATCGCAGATAGACAGCATCAGAGTAGTGATGTCTGAGCTAAAAATAACTCTTCGGGAAGCGGATGCTTTAATCCTAAATTCCAAGACTTGGGAGGATAAGAAGGAGTTAACTTAGAAATTAAGGAACGACATCGCTGACATATGGAGCGGTCCTGAATAGCAGTATCGATCATAATTAAAGTCTCCGAAGAGTCTCCCGCCTCGGGGACTCTGTCGGAAGCACACACTTAGCAACGGCCAGCTTTTCAAAAACGCATAGTCCCGAAACGGAGACTATGCTTGGGCACCAACGCTCAATATTTCTTTTTGAAACTTAGAGAGAAAGATGAAAAAAATCATAATTGCAATTCTTGTTAGTATACTTTTCTCAAGTTGTTTTATTGGTGCAGGTACTCATGGAAAAATAGAAAGTTACCAACTGCCTTATTCTAATGAACATATTGTTAACGCTGTCGATCAATTTCTTTTAGCTAATCCTTTGTATTTTGAAAGTACTGAAGATAATGGTTGGATTTACATTAAGATACCTCCAGAGAACAACAGATTCGGATTCACCATTGGAGGTCAATCTGAAATCGTGTTAATAGCGGTAGGCAAAGAAAACGAAACAACTAAATGGAATAAAGATCTCTCGTCTTCAGAGAAGAGAACGTTCTCTGAAATCTTCAAAGAGAAATTCGTAAACAAATTACACCCTGCAACTACATCTGAAGATTTACTTAAAAGCCCCTTTACTCTTACCATTAATAACAATGCGGATGCTGATTTATGGCCAGAGTATATTTTTACATCGGAGACACTAATAAGCTACCCGCTACCTTTTGAATTTGATAGTTTGAAACTTGATTACTTCGAGGATCTAGTTGTATCCTTTAGCAAACAGATAGGGCGTCAAATACAGGTAAATCAATTTTACAATATTTTCAGGATAGACAAAGATTACTCAGGTTACATTGCAGACAGTATTTATATTACCAAGCTGTATCGCACAATAGGATGTAACAAAAAGGCCATAACCATTTTTGATAACATTGCATGGGGCCAGTATATAGATGTTAAAAATCAACGTAACAGAATTCAAGACTATAAAAGATTACGCAAACAAAAAACAGAAAGAGGATATAGAGAAACAGATGTTTACTCTGAATTTTCAGAAGAACGCTGGATGCTGAGTGATAGACATCTAATTCGCAATCAAGATGATTGATGTTCTGACGCACCATCAGAGTCACCGGGCCCGTCTCGGTGACTCTGGCCGAAGCACGCACTTAGCAACAGGCGCTCTTCAAAAGAAGCATAGTCCCGAAACGGAGACTATGCTTGGACAGCAAGTGATTCTAAAGCAATCTTCCCTATTCGTTTTTCAAGCATAAAAAACTTCATTTTATTTTACCCATACGTTAACCATTAACGAGGTATTAATATTTACATGTTGATAGTATAAGAGTAATTACCGGTAGAATAATTTGAGCAAAACCTGATTTTCCCGGTATAGTATATCATACATAAATGCGTGTTATTGTGTTCAACAAACTAAAATTCGTATTTCTTTATGTTAAAAAAAACTACGCTACCAACACTTTGTCTACTGTTAACATTTGCATTTAGTTGTAACGACCAAAGTGTGATTGAACAACATGATACTGTTGTCCCATTCGATCCCAGTACAACTACAACTCTACCGCATGATACAGGTACACCAGCCTATACATTTAAGTTAACAAGCCAGGCTAGTATATATGCAAATGTAAAAAGTACTTTTTCCAATATAAAAGTTGACTCTGACCTGGTTTCAGTTAACAACGAAGGTGTAAAGATAGCCGACTTTTCGCGTCTGGATAATATACCCGCTAATCTGGCATTTCTAAAAAATGTAAAAGTTTTTGATGATGAAGCAGGCACAATGCAGGCATTGACAAACGAGGAGTTTAGACAATTAATGATCAATCAGCTTAACGCTTGCGAATTTTCCGATGCGTTCAAGCAAATATTTATAGACTTCTACGATTACATCAAAAACACGATGCCTACTAAATCTTATGAATCTTTTAACATAAAATGCAATAGTTTTATGGAAAGGGTAGCTATAGGCGCTTCCGCATCAAAATATACGGAACTGGAAAAATTTGCAGTTGTTCAGGTCTTTGCTCAGTTAAGACAACTGGTAAAGTATACCTACGAAAATCCAAGCTCAGCATGGAATAACACAGCAAATGGACGTAGCAGCTCTGGTGGTTGTTTGCCTAAGACAAAAGATGAGTGGAAGGCCATTGCGGAGGCTGCATTTACAGGTGGAGTGATGGCAGGTGTTAGCTTAGGAATCAAAGGCATCGAAGCCGGTGCTATAGCAACCACTGCTGCCGGTAATCCTGTTGCCGGGGGCGTTGTAGGTGGGATAATTGGCTTTACAATTGGCTTTACCAGTGGTGCAATTGGCAGTGGCAGTGTAAAACTAATGTTTGATTGCTTATGGAAAAAAGCCGCCAGCTTAAATGTGCCATTAACAACTTTTGTTTGTAGCGGAAAGGTATATCAAGCTTACACCAATTCAATTCCAACTGGATGTGAAGCTGGAGGAAATAGCATTATCACACAACAGCCTTATCAAGATCATGTTAAACGAATGCTAAAAGGAATTTTTGAGTTAGGTGTTGTACCGAACGCAGGCAAACAAAAGATTAATGTTAATGTGGAGAATGACATTAAATTTGTAGTATCAAACTTATGAAACGTGTAATTAGCTTTTTAGGATACTTCGTTTTCTTCTTGGTATCCTTGTACGCATTAAGTCATGTTAGATTTTTTTCTACAACTGCAATGAACATGTCAGAAACAAAAAATATAGCGTGGCTTATAACCACCTCATTTGTATTGAGCTTGGGTTATACATTGACTAGCGAGAGGATAAAAAGATTCATTGGCAATACAACAAAAAAAATAGTAGACAAAAAGAAGCATGATCCGAACTGAGTATCAGACCTGACTCCATCAGAGTCACCGGCCGGTGACTCCTTAAGCCTGCCCCAAAGACACCCAATCTCCATTTCAAAAGTTGAGATAATATTTTAAATTAAGTCTCCGAAGAGTCTCCCGCCTCGGGGACTCTTGCGGAAGCACACACTTAGCAACAGGCGTTTTTCAAAACACGCATAGTCCCGAAACGGAGACTATGCTTCGACTGTCATAATCCTTAAATTGTAATTTGATTTTGCCAAAGATGAGAAAAGAGATTGTGACTGATTCAACTCCAAAACCAGATGAGTCCTCAAAAGAGGATATCATTGAAAGACTGATAATAATTGAGAAAATAAAGAAAGGCCGGCAGCAAATAAAAGAAGGTAATGTTAATACTGAAGACCAGGCAAGGGTAAAGCTAGATAAATGGTTACGTTGATTTTCCTTCTAACACAGTGGCATCAAATTTTGTGAAACACATCTCCTATCTATACTTACTTATACTGGTAAGCTGTACCACGACCACATCATCTCTTCAAGAAGAAGAGAAAAAACTTGTCGGAAACTGGAAGGAGCCAGTAGATAATGGAGCGATACAAGGGTCGTATATGGAGTTCCATGAAGACCGCACTGGTGTTTTCGGACCAATCATTAATGTTAAGGGCAAAGTCGGAATTGCACCCTACTTGTCGTTCCTAATGAAAGACTGGCGAATACAAAACGACACACTTTCTATTCAATTCGAAATGCAGCCGGGTTACGCGGTCTATAGCCCCGATGGAAAGAAAATCAGAAAAAACGATAAGCCCAGTTATGTCCGCTATATTGTTTGGGAGGTGTCCGACACAGTGATTGTCCTGGAAGATCTCGTTAGTGAATTTCCAGGCATAAAGGAACGTCTGAAAAAGTCGGAGAAAATGGAACTTTTGAATGAGTAAATTGCATCTCCATCAGAGTTACCGTCCGCTATATTTTAACTTGTTCCGTATGCAAACCCATATATATACTAATGATATTTCTATATTAGGGCAAGCCCGCAGGCAATGAACAACATCAGAAAAGTACTTAGAGCAAAGCACTGGCAAATTTTTTCAATTTTGATGGGTATCTCATTTATTCAGGGATCGAGTCAAGGGTCCAGTAGTGGGATAAGCACCATCTTCTATATTCTGTACATCGTTATTTATATTGGCTGGCTTTTAGTGCTAGGCATGGGATTAAAATCCATGCGACTGAATGTCGCGATGAATTATGCGCTCTTTTTAGCAACAGGGATTGCGCTTATTACGGTGGTCGTTTCTGTTAAAATTTTAGAAACAATGGGGTTGCTGAACAACTTCGAAAATGATGCAATAGCAATACCAATGCTGGTACTCATACTTACTTCGTTAATCATAGTTTGCAGTTTCATTGCAAAGAACTTAAAAATAAATGAAAAGGGAGAGGACATTGATATTAATGATTACTTCGGAGACATTCTCCGCTTGATATTCTGGCCTATAGGTATATGGAGTATTCAGCCTCGCATAAATAGATTAGCGGCCAAGTTGATCAGTCACTAACTGGGCTATAATGCATCATTTGCCTTTGCTACCCTATCAGAGTCACCGATCCTCTGAATTGAAATAAGAAGGACTTATAGAATGGAGTATAGCAAAAATCACATTTAAAGCGAAACAATTTTAACTATGAAACAATCAATACTCTATATTGTGCTTGGCGCCTTAATCATCATTGGTGGATTGCGTCAAAATGAACACAGATTAATTCCAGAGTTTCTGTACTATATATTCGGGGGTATATCACTGATCTTTGGAATATATAAATTATTAACTAACGAGCCTGACGACAAGCAGCAATAAGTCTCCGAAGAGTCTTCCGCCTCGGGGACTCTAGCAGAAGCACACACTTAGCAACAGGCAGCTTTTCAAAAAACGTATAGTCCCGAAACGGAGACTATGCTTCGACTTTAGCAACATTCCGTGTAATAGGCGACCTACATCGTTATACACAAAAAAACATTTTAGACTTCTGAACCTTGACAACAATACATCTCGTAACCGAAATAGAAGCCGATATATATACCTGTTTTGACGCAGCGCGTGATATTGACATTCACAAGCTCTCAACAAAACAAACAAACGAAATTGCCATTGCCGGTCGCACAAGCGGGCTTTGCGAATTAGGTGACATGATAACATGGGAAGCAACACACTTCGGAATAAGACAACAATTAACCGTTGAGATTACCAAGTTCAACCGACCTTACTTCTTTGAAGATAAAATGCTGAAAGGCGCCTTTAAAAGTATGCAGCACAAACATTACTTCGAAGAGAAAGACGGCAAAACCATAATGATCGATAAATTCGAATATGAAGTTCCGTATAGTATAGCAGGTAAAATCTTCAATACTATAATTTTAAAGCGCTACATGACTTCGTTTCTCGTAACCCGAAATCAGTTTATCAAATCCGTTGTAGAAGCGAAACGAGCACATTGATGCTTAATAGCAAAAATCACTATCTTGATAAGATATAGTTCATAACACGTAACAAATGAAAAGACCTCAAGACTTCTTTACAATCTATAAGCAATCGGCATGGGATAAGGACACCGAAGGCATGATTGCATTGTACCATGACAGCGTTGTGATTTTTGACATGTGGACGAAAGGGTATCAAACAGGACTTACAGAATGGTCTAGCGTAATCAAAAATTGGTTAGGCTCATTAAGAGACGAAAGTGTAAATGTGATCTTTGAAATGATAGAACTTCACGAAGGTAACGATGCCGGGTTTGGAAGTGCTTTAATTACTTATCAAGCCATTTCAACGAACAACACAATTGTAAGAAGCATGAAAAACAGAATTACCGTAGGGTTTATCAAACAGAAAGATGAGTGGAGAGTAATTCATCAACACACATCTGCTCCTATCAACTCCAACCTTGAAGCTATTTTGAATATCTGATATTTAGTAACAAAATCATTATCTTGAAAAAATATAGTCTATAACCTCAGCCACCCCAGCATAAAAATTTTTGACAGTTGGTTTAAAACAAAAGTTATGAGAAAACTAGTTGCATCAATCAACATGACGCTCGATGGGTTTTGTGATCACACATCTGCAATTGCCGATGACGAACTACATCAACACTATACCGACCTGTTATTTAACGCGGGCGACCTTCTGTACGGAAGAATAACATACCAGCTCATGGAAGACTACTGGCCAACGGTAGTTAAAAATCCCACCGGCAATAAACGCACGGACGACTTCGCTGTGATCATAGAAAACATTCCCAAAACTGTTTTCTCCCGAACGCTGAGTAATGTAAAATGGAAAAATGTAAAACTTGCCAAGAGAAGTCTTGAAGAAGAAGTTTTAGAACTCAAGCAATCGAACGATCATGGAGGTAAAGACATTTTAGTGGGCAGTCCGAGTTTAATTGCAGCGCTGACAAAACTTAATCTGTTTGATGAATACCAACTCTGCGTTCACCCGATTATAGCGGGACAAGGTTTAACATTGTTTAAAAATATAACCGACAGCATGGTTCTTAAACTTGTAAAGACAAAAACACTTGGTGGTGGCCAAATAGTACTTTACTATGAGCCAGTGAAAAAATGATTAGTCTTCTTTTATTCTCATCGTAACATAAGCAAAGTATATTCTTCGATTTAAGAATTAGATTTATCGATCCTGCTACCAAACATCAGAATTCAGGAGACCGATGACTCTAATGGGGTATCTAGATATATACTCCTACTCAAATGCAATTGATATGTATAAAAAAATCCCTATAGCGTTAATAACATTCCGACTAGTTATTGTTCCAGTAATTTTAGGGCTAACCTATTATCTCAGAGATGAAGCACGGTCAATAGTACTTGTCCTAATGTACCTGGGTTTGATATCCGACATACTTGATGGAATTGTTGCCAGACATTTGAATGTTTCGTCTCCAGCCTTGAGGCGTTTCGATAGTCAGACTGATATGTTATTCTGGCTGTCTATAGGAGTAAGCACCTGGCTACTACATCCAGATCTTATTGCGAATAATAATATAGCAGTAATTACAATTCTTGCCATGGAAGTGATCTGCTATATGGTGAGCCTGCTAAAATTTAAAAGGGAAACCTGCACACACGCATTTCTCTCAAAGCTCTGGGGAATAACACTGCTTATCGCTTTTACTTCTTTGATTGGATTTGACTATGCAGGCCTCCCTTTTGCAATAGCGATTACTGTGGGATTAGTTGCGCACATTGACAGAATACTGATCACGCTGGTCCTCCCGGCATGGACACATGATATACCAAGTGCTTATCACGCTTATCTTATCAGGAAAGGGATTCCGTTTAAAAAGAATAAATTATTCAATTAATATACATTATCAAACTATACATCATTTTGTTGTAATAACAGCCTTTGTAAGTCTTCCCCAAGCCACAAAAGCAGCTATACCAATAAACACTATATTTATTCCAATATGCGATGCTTCCCCACGAGCAACGTGAAAAACAATCGCACACACCATCAGTACACAAAGCACTATAGCAGCTATTGGTGTAAGCTTCGGTTTGATGCGAGATAAAGATGGAAGAATTAACCCCATCGCCCCCAGTATATCAACTACACCGGTAAATTTCACGAACGCCACCGGCACCTGTCCTGTCCATGGCCACATAGTAGATAACTTCACAATAGGTTCAAACAATTTTGTAAGGCCGGCCCAGAGTAACATGCTTGCCAAAAGAACTTGTAGTATCCAGAGCACAATATGAAGGGTTTTCGATTTCTTCGGTTCAGTTGTCATCTCACTATATATTTTCTTCGTTTGATGAGGCAAACCTATCTATATTTACTTTCGAATGTATAGTACTATCCCAGCGGATAGCACTATCCTGATGGATAGTAACGGAAATTAAAATCAAGGATTAGAAATGCTGACAACAGGGAGATGCCCATCGAATATGCTTTCCATACGGGATGCTTTGGAAGCGTTGGAAGGAAAGTGGAAGCTGCTTATATTATTTTCATTGTCATCGGGACCAAAGCGTTTCAAGCAGATATCAAAAGAAGTGAACGGCATCACCGACAAAATACTTTCAAAAGAGTTGAAAAGTCTGGAGACGAATAAACTTATAAAGCGCGAGGTATATGATACATTTCCTCCGACCGTAGAGTACTCCATTACTCCGCATGGTATGTCACTTGAAAAATTAATGGACGAGTTACATTATTGGGGGCTAGCGCATCGGAAAAAGATTATGGGCAAGTAAATATAAAAATCGCGGCTTCGGCAGACCTGCACATCTTGGAAACGTGGCGTCCTTTAAACATTTTTGTGATCGGGTAAGTCCAAAGCTTTTAAAGATGTAACCATACCAAACGAATCTGTTACTCAACCACTTTATTATACATCCTCGTCTTCGCATTTCATGAACCTCATTCAAGTGACTCTCTCTGTATTTCTACTCCTTTCTTTAATCCAGCCAACGCAAGCACAAGACACCCGCTGCGAGTGTTGCTCAAACTCATCGTTAAAGCTCAGGGAAGATTACGAAGCTATTTTTCCACGCCTTGTTATCAAGAAGAACGGTATCACAGAAGTGATGGTCTATACGAGTCCTTCTGATTCCACTCAGGCGTCTGGCACGCGCTATAAGGAATTAAAATTCAAGTTCGATCAAAAAGGACAGGTTATAGCCAGAGTACACTATAATCAAAACGGAACGCCTCATTCAATCTATGAGTTTGAAAGAAATGGTTCCGGAAAAATATTCAGGCAAACCTTTAGCTATCTGGACAGCGTTGAACAGAAGTCAATAGAACCGGCTGCACCAGAGATCACCGACTATTTCTATAACCTGAAGGATAGACTTATCAAAACTAAAAAACGAAATACAAAAGGTCAGGTAATGCCTGACATTATGAGCGACTTCACAAAGTATGAATATGATAATACAGGCCGTACTACAAAAGTAACGTCACAATATTATTATGGTGAAAATGGACCGGCTACTTCATCGCGTGTTGTTATCTATACCTATAAAGACATCCACGGCCAGTCACAAACCTTTATTGACGGCAAGCTCTTTATTACAACAAAAACACAGTATACCAAAGGCTGGAAGCCGCTAACAGAAATAGGTTACGATGGTGACTCTATAACTTTTGAAAGTAAATATGAGTACGACCAAAGTGGCAAGCCGACACGCTATGAAACAAAAAGCACAACTATAACCAGCGAATGTCCGCATAGAGGAACCTACACAGATGTATATAGCTATAATGGTGACGGGTTGCTCAGTATTTTATCGCATAGCTATGAAGATAAGAAGTGTGTGATGGTGTTTGAGTATAAGAGTCCTTCGCTGTAGAGTAAACGCAATTTCATGAATTATCAGTCGGTTAACCTAAACATTCACTACAACGCAGGGAGTGAAATCTGGAATAAAATTTCTTCCATATATGAACGAATGGACGGATGGCTAGGCTTTGGCAGGGGAGGGAATGAAGGCGAAGAAGGAATCCCTTATTGGTTTAGCTATAACGAGACAGAAAAACATATCTCTGCATCAGTAGAGCCTGGCGGGCTTTCGTTTTCAGGACTAATGGAGGACGAGGAATGGGAACTCTGGATTGCCAAATTAAAATCTATCTCATCCGATATTCTCGGATTTAAAGTTGTCGATCCGGAGACTGGATCTTAAGCTTAGCTACATTTAAATAGCTATATTCGTTCATTTTCCATTCATCCATGCAGTCACAAATAAAGTATATTCTAACGCTTGTAGCACTGGTATACAGCACCATTGCGAATTCGCAACGAGGCCATATTTATGTTTCCGAAGACAATAAAGGTTATACGGATAGTGAATTTCTAAAGCTTTGGTATGCCTCAGGTGAATTGGTGAATCTTGAAATTGTTAACCGAAAATCTGACAGTCTTTTCTTTAGACTAAAACACCATGATAACGCCAGTTACCTGAAAGATATATTAAAAGGCAGTAACTCCTGCGGTAGAAGGAAAAGTAAACCTGTCGATCAAATCAAGAAGGAACTATTGGCAGGCCAACTAGCTACTATAAAGCTTGTCTCGTTTAAATATCCCGACACCGTCTTTACCTTAAGCACTCCGAAAAAAGATGGTAAAGTTGACTTAGATGCTATGTTCGAAGTGAAGACGCTGGGAAAGGATATAGAAGATATACTTCTTGATATTCTTGTTAACTACAGAAACATTAGTAAAATAGGGCAAGTCATAATGTGTTATGAACCCAGAAATGCCATTCTTTTCGTAGATAAGACTGATAATATTTTAGGCTATATTGAAATATGCTTTGGTTGTCAGAAATATATAGCGAGTGAAAAAAGTCTGCAGGATTTAAGTTTCTGTGAGGATAAGTTCGAAGCACTTCGAAAAATATTTATGGCAGCAGGGATAAAGTATGGAATGAATTATCTTGAGTATTGAAATAATCTCCCAACAGTCTGGAGACTGTTGCCAATGCTGGCACAAGTCGGAGACTTGCGCCGGTTAATTTAACGACCTCCAGGTCAGTGATAATACCAACAATGGAACAAAATAAAAAGGAGTTTGACATTATTACCAATCAACCGTATATGCTGCAACAAACAATTGATTGGTATAATAACATTTATAAAACAGATTTTGAACTTGCCCGCTTTGTAAGGGATGAGATCAACTTTGCTACTATAGTATATGAAAAAGCTTCTGATTTTGATGTATTTCAATTAGGCGCTAACTATGGAAGGCAATGTGAGGCTTTTGATAAGACATTCTCATCTTCTATACCACCGGATTATTTTAACGATAAAACAAAATATCCAAAACAATAATCAACAGCATCCAATCTCTAAATCTTCCGCATAATCAATTACGGATTACTCTATTTGATCCAGGGTTTCCCGATATCCATAAAAGTATAGGTTTATGGAATAAATATATAGGAATTGTTGCTGACAAAAATTGAAATTACCACAGGAAGACTACATCAAATTTTATTTTGAAAGAGTAAAATTTATAGTCTGCTATTTCCCTATATTCATGGTTTCAATAACCCTTGTATACCAGCCTATGAACTTCCTGAAAAACATCCTCAATAAAAAAGAGGAGCCTATCCAATCTTACCAAGACTTCTGGAATTGGTTTCTGAAAAACGAAAGAGATCTGTATAAAGTCATGAAAGAAAATCGAAATGTTAAAGAGAAGTTTTTCAATGTAATTTCTCCAAAACTAGACGAGCTTCGTGATGGTTATCATTTTACTACAGGAATGTCTGACGATGATATAGTGACGCTAACAATTACTGCCGATGGCGTAATCGAAAATATAGTATTTGTAGAAGAACTGGTGCAGGCCGCTCCAACGATAAAGGGATGGACAATAGTAGCGCTCAAGCGACCAGTAGACGAGGAAGGAATGGATATTGAAGAGGTGGCGATCGACATGGGTGGCTATACGTTCGAGGCTTCCAATTTATCCTTTTACGCAATGGAAGACGCTAATCCTGACGAAATAGATATTACGGTTGTATACGGTGATGACTTCGATGAGAAACGCGCATCAACCATCTCCAGCGGCACCTCTATTTTCTTAGAACATTATCTCGGTGAATTAAGATTTGCAACGGCCTTCGACAATATAACTGTAGTGGGTAAAAGTGAAGCCGAGAAGGAACCGGTTCCTATATTGAAGCTCCGTGACTTTTTGATCTGGCGTGAAAAAGAATTCATAGAGAAATATGAAGGATTACGACATAATACCGAGAACGATACTTACTCTGGTTTTACAGCAGAAACAAAAGAGGGTAAACCTGTTATAGCAGTTATCAATACCGATCTGCTCGCGTGGGACAGCAAAGCTTCTCATCCCTGGATTGCCATTATTGAGATTAACTACAACGGTGTCGAAGACAGTGGACTGCCTGATGAAGAAACACTCCATTTGTTAGACGATATTGAAAACAAAATAACTGAACAGCTGCAGGATTTTGAAGGTTACCTCAATGTTGGACGTGAGACTTCAAACGACATACGCGCTATATTTTTTGCATGCAAAGACTTCAGAAAGCCATCCAAAGTCTTTGACGAAATCCAACATACATTCGCAGACTCATTTGAAATAAGCTTCGGTATTTTTAAAGACAAATACTGGAAATCTTTCAGTCGATTTGAGGCCGCTTAAAATCTGAGTAGGTATCAACAAATGGTGATCAGCATAAACTCTGGTCACCGTTCCTGCTACAGCCTAGGGGTAGCGTTGTATCCCGATCCATACAGCATAGCTATCTCCCGTCATCATAGACATTGTCTCAAGTTTAATAGATATGTCCTATTGAAACATCGACCTGTAGAACGAAGAACATCGTCTGTTACTTTTCCAAAAATCACTTCGATAACAGGAACGATTTTATTTTTTATTCCAGCGGTATGCGTATTTACTACTCAAAGCTATATTTTAGTGGTTACCCAAACCGCTGGCATGAAACACTCCCCTTTCCTACCGATTGTCTTGCTCTGGCTTCTTGCGCAGGCAACCGTTGCACAGTCTTTTAAAAATGACACAACCTTTGTTGCTGCAGCCGTTGGCAGCGCGGTTAAAAATTATAACAATGCCATTCAAGGTCAGGCGCAGTTGTATAATGGAAGTGATTACGCATTATACCTCTCGCTGAAAGAGGAACATCCGTACTTCGGAACAGACGACTGGGTGTTCGGTTCCGTATACTATGACGGCTACCTGTACGAAAATGTACCACTGTTGTACGACCTCTCTTCCGATCAACTGCTTACGGAAACCTACTACAGCAGCAGCGTTATGAAACTTACCAAAGACAAAGTCCGCTCTTTCACATTGCCGGACCAGCGTGTCTTCGTAAACCGGCCGGATACGAGCCTGTCGCCCGGGTATTACGAAGTACTTTACAACGGTAAGACTAGAGCATACGCGCGTCACATCAAGATCCTGCAGGAGACACTCACCTCGCAGGAGATCATTCACGAGTTTGATGAGAAAACACGATACTATATCTGCATGAACAACCAGTGTCACGCTATAAAAAGTAAAGGTGCTCTGCTGAAACTATTTGGAGACAAGAAACGCGAAGCCGTTCAATATGTAAAACAAGGCAAGAAACTTCCGTACCGAAAAAACCGCCGGCAGTATATTACCCGCTTAGCTGAATTCCACGACCGTAGCCAAACAAACCCATGATTAAAAAACTACCCTATCTGTTACTTCTTCTCCTGGTGATGGCTACTACGGGATATAGCCAGCGTGCAACCCGTATCACCGCTCAGTTTTCAGGGGCAACGTTTGATCAGGTCGTAAGCAAAATCGAAGAACAAACCGATTATCGTTTATCGTACAATGCTTCATGGACCGATAGCCTTACCGTTAACCTCAACGCTTCCAATGAAGAGGTAACATCTGTACTGGATAAAATTCTGACCCAAACCGAACTCCATTACAATATATACCAGAACCAGATTTACATTACGCGTGAAAGACAGATCCTGACGGAACTTCCACTCGAGTTTTTTGGTCCTGAAGAAAACAAAACCAAAGCCGCACCTTCCTTTGACTATACCGATTTTGAACAACGCGAGAAAAAGAAAAAACTGGCCGAAGAAAAATTATATACTATTGGCCCGCGTACCGATAACCTGCAAGGCAAAGCTACAATAGCAGGTACTGTTCGGGATTCAAAATCAGGAGAGCCGGTAATCGGAGCTTCGGTTTACGTGGAGAACCCGATGATCGGAGCTTCTACCGATCAGTTCGGCCACTACTCACTCACGCTTCCAAAAGGACAACATATACTGAAAGTAAAAAGCATCGGCATGAAGAATACCCATCGCCAGGTAATGCTCAATGCGAATGGAAGACTTGACATAGAGATTGAAGAAGATATAACACCGCTGAAAGAAGTAGTAGTTGAGTCTGATCGCGATGCGCGTGTAACCGGCATGCAGATGGGCATGGAAAAACTCGACATCAAGACCATGAAGCAAATGCCGCTCGCACTAGGCGAAACCGACATCATGAAAGTTGTGCTGACATTACCCGGTGTACAAACCGTTGGTGAAGGTACCGTTGGTTTGAATGTACGCGGTGGCGCTACCAATCAGAATCTGATCCTCTACAACGATGCTACGGTATATAATCCATCGCACTTGTTTGGTTTCTTCTCTACGTTTAACCCGGATGTACTTAAAAATGTAGAGCTATATAAAAGCGGTATAAATGCAGAGTATGGCGGGCGACTTTCTTCCGTGCTCGATGTACACACACGCGAAGGAAACCTGAAGAAACTTTCAGGTTCTGGTGGTATAAGTCCTATCACCGGCAGATTTAGTCTCGAAGGTCCTATCATTAAAGACAAGACTTCATTCCTGCTGGGCGTACGCTCAACGTATTCCGACTGGATACTGGATAGGGTGAAGACGGATGAACTGAAGAGCAGCGATGCATCGTTCTATGATTTGAATGCGAGCATCAGTCACAAAATCGATGATGATAACAATATATACCTGTCGGGGTATATGAGTAAGGATAAATTCAAACTCAATTCTGATACAGCATATAAGTATAGCGACCGTAATGCCTCACTGAAATGGAAGCACGTTTTCAATTCCAAGCTATACGGTGTACTTACCGGTACCTATAGCCGCTATGAATATGCGGTTACCAGCAACTCCAGTCCTATCAACGCTTTTGAAATGGACTTTGCCATCAAGCAATGGAACGCGAAGGCAGATATAAATTATTTCCCAAATGCAAAACATACCATTACAGCAGGTGCCAGTGTGACACGCTACGATTTGTCGCCCGGCAATTATCAACCGTATGGTGCGGAGTCTATGGTAATTCCGGATGTACTGCAGGACGAACAAGGATTGGAGAGCGCTGTATATGTAGGTGAAAATTTTGACATAACACCTACGTTTTCTGTTTATGCGGGCTTGCGCTATTCATACTATCAGAACTATGGTCCGCGGGAAGTATACCGCTATGCTCCGGGTGTGCCGCGCCAGGAATCTTCGATACAGGATACCGTGCAGTATGGTTCTGGTCCTATAGCAACCTATCATGGTGCAGAACCGCGGGTTTCAGTACGTTATCTCTTATCGGAGAGTGCCTCGCTGAAGTTCAGCTATAACCGTATGCGACAGTATATACAAATGCTGTCCAATACAACGGTGATTGCACCTACCGATATATGGAAGCTCAGCGATAGCTACATCCGTCCGCAGGTAGGCGATCAGCTCTCCGTAGGTTTCTACAAAAATCTACGAGGTAACATGATCGAAGTATCACTGGAAGGATACTACAAGAAAATTCAAAATGCTACTGATTTTAAAGATGGAGCTTCTCTCCTGCTCAACCATCATCTTGAAACCGATATACTCAATGCAGAAGGAAAAGCTTACGGTGTAGAGTTCATGCTGAAGAAAGCAACGGGTAAATTAAACGGATGGATCAGCTATACCTATTCGCGCACGATGTTAAAAACACTGGGCACCACCGCCAGCGAGACTATCAACAGCGGCAAGTATTATCCGAGCAGTTATGACAAGCCGCATGCTGTAAACTTTATCGGCAACTATAAATTCAGCAGGCGATTTAATTTCTCGATGAATATAGTATATAGCACCGGCCGGCCAATCACATTGCCGATTGCCAAGTATGATCTGGGCGGCTCAATGCGTGTTTACTACTCAGATCGTAACGCCTTCCGCATTCCGGACTATATCCGTACCGATATATCGATCAACATCGAAGGTAATCACAAAGTACGAAAGCTCGCACACAGCTCGTGGACATTTGCAGTATATAACCTGTGGGGTCGCGAGAATGCTTACTCGGTTTATTTCACATCAGAGAATGGCAGGATCAGGGGATATAAAATGTCAATCTTCGCGCGTCCAATTCCAACCATTACCTATAACTTTAAATTCTAAAGATCATGAAAGCCCTATATCGACATTCACTTCTGATCTTATTATATACTGCGTTCATAACAGGTTGCGTTGAACCGTACGCACCACCAATTATAGAATCCAACACAAACTACCTGGTTGTAGATGGTTTTGTGAACAGCACGGATGGAACTGCTATAGTAAAGCTTTCGCGTGCTATACCGCTGTCGTCAACAGACTCGCCTCCACCGGAAGTGAATGCGACTATATTTGTTGAGGACGATAAGGGGAACCGCACTACACTGCAAGGTGATGCGACCGGCAATTATACCGGATCGGGTATACCGATCGACATGGGAAGCAAATACAGACTGCGCATCCGCACGTTCGACACAAAAGAATATCTATCAGACTATATTGAGTTGAAAGAATCTCCGCCCATTGATGATCTGAAATTTATTCCGCGCGATAACAGCATCAGCATTGTTGTATCCACGCATGATGATACGGGTGATAGCCGGTATTATCAGTGGAGCTATGATGAGACATGGGAATATACCGCAGTATATATGTCGGGACTGATATATGTGGATGGCGAAGTGCTGAGCCGTCCGGATGATGAGTTTATTCATCGTTGCTGGCGAACGCTTTCTTCGAAACATATTATCATCAGTTCATCCGAAAAAATACAGGATGACGTGATCAGCGAATTTCCGGTTGTCAATATTTCAAAAGGATCGCAGAAGCTTTTTATCAAATATAGTATGCTGCTGAGACAGCGCGTACTTACCCGCGAAGCATATGACTATTGGGAGGAACTTCAAAAAACAACGGAGAACCTGGGTGGACTCTTCGATCCTCAGCCGGGAAAAGTAACGGGCAATATTCACAGTGTAAGCGATGCGACAGAGCCTGTGCTCGGTTACTTCAGTGGCGGATCGGTACAGGAGAAAAGATTTTTTATTGGCCTGCGCGATCTTCCTGATAACTTAAAGGCCTATCAAACCATTGGCAACTGTGTACAGGATACCGTACTTCTGGCAGATTTACCAGAATACTCTCCGGACTTTAATGAATTAATATCAACCGCCACCAATGGCCCTGTCACCATTGGGTATACCTATGCTTCTAAATCGTGTGCCGATTGCCGCACACAAGGTGGTACCACTACAAGACCCGAGTTCTGGCAATAAACTTTATACGTATGCTTAGATCCGTTACATATCGCGCTATACTCACGGCAGGATTAATACTTGCTGCCGGTATATATACTTTTGCTCAACAAACTGCACTGGACAGCCTCAAGGTAAAGTTTGACCGGTACCGAAAGAAAGGCTTCCAGGAAAAAATATATGTACATATCGACCGTCCGGGATACCTCACGGGTGAAACCATGTGGTTTAAGATATACCTGACGGATGGCGCGTTCCATAAACCATCTGTACTAAGTGATGTAGCCTATATAGAAGTATTGGATGGTGCAGCACAACCGGTGTTGCAAACCAAAGTCGCTCTTGCTGATGGGAAAGGAAACGGGTCACTCTTTATACCGGCAACATTAAATTCCGGTAACTATATCGTACGCGCGTATACAAGCTGGATGAAAAATTTCAGTGCTGATTACTTCTTCCATAAATCCATCAGTGTGGTTAACGCTTTTAAGAAAATGGAAGCGGAACCTGCTGCCACAACGGCCGGGCTGGATGCGCAATTCTTTCCGGAAGGAGGAACACTCATCGGTGGTATAAAAAGTAAAATCGGTTTTCGTGTAATCAATTCTGCCGGCAAGGGTATTGATTTTAAGGGAGCGCTTGTCAATCAACAGAATGATACCGTTGCCCGTTTCAACCCACTCAAATTCGGCATTGGCAGTTTCTCCTTTACACCACAGTCTGACCAGGTATACCGCGCTGTAGTGCGCGAAGCATCCGGCAAAGTCTCAACGGTAAAATTTCCGGCAGTAGTATCCACAGGATATTCGATGCAGGTAACAGATTCGGTTGAGAACACCCTTCATATAAACGTTCGCAGTACAGTACAAACGGAAGAACCTGCGTTTGTATATACCTTCATCCATGCACGACAGGTTATCGCGATAGCAGAGGCAAAATATATCAAAAATGGAGTGGCCACTTTTACAGTCTCTAAACAGGATTTACCTGAAGGTATAAATCAAATTACAATCTTCGATGGCAACCTGAAACCCTTATGCGAAAGACTATATTTCAAAAAGCCCGAGTCAACATTCGCGATTGATCTTAAAACCGATCAAACACAATATAGCAATCGCAGACGCGTACGCATAGATCTGCATGCAAGCGGCAAAGCACCCGACCTTTCTGTAGCGGTATATAAAGTCGATTCCATCTTTACAGAAACCGGCAGCAGTATAACCGATTACTTCTCGCTCACGTCAGATCTGAAGGGCACAATTGAATCACCCGAATACTACAGGAGCAATGATGCACTCGTAAAAGAAGCTACCGATAACCTGATGTTGACGCATGGATGGAGAAGATTTCAGTGGAACGATGTTATCGCCAATAAATATCCGGCTGTCAATTTTCTTCCGGAGTATCGAGGTCATATTGTAAAAGGTATGGTTCGGAATGCCGATGGCTCTATTGCCAAAGGCATCCTTACATATGCAGCGGCTCCTGGCAAAATTACCAGGCTATATGGATCGCGCAGTAACGACAAAGGTGAAGTATATTATGAAATGCAGAAATCATCCGGTTCGGCAACTATAATTTTACAAACTAACCCGAAGCGCGACAGTACACATCGTATCGAAATACTTTCTCCATTTGCTTCTGATTTTGCCGCTATAGCTATACCTCCTCTCCGCCTGTCATCAAATCACGCACAAGCCTTGCTGGACCGCAGTGTTGCTCTTCAGGTGCAGGATGTATACTATCGCGATCAGTTTGAAAAACTTGCGAGTCGCGAGACCGACAGTTCTGCATTCTACGGACCTCCGGACGAGAAATATATACTGGATGCCTTCACACGCTTTCCGGTAATGGAAGAGGTAATGCGCGAGTATGTACCTGGCGTAATGGTGCGCATACGAAAAGATGGTTTTCATTTTATGGTAATCGATCACGTACACAAAGATGTATTCAACGACATGCCCCTTATCATGCTGGATGGTGTGCCGATCTTTGATGAAGACGAGATCATGGCATTCAGTCCATTAAAAGTTCGTAAGCTTGAAGTAATAACCAGGCGTTATTACCTCGGGCCGTTGAGTTTCCCCGGCATTGTAAGCTATACTACTTATCAGGGAGACCTCGGAGGCTTTCAATTGAATCCGAAAAGTGTGAAGATGAATTACGAAGGACTTCAGTTACAACGGGAGTTCTACCTGCCGCGGTATGAAAGTCAACAGCAACGCCAAAGTCGTATGCCTGATCAGCGAACGCTTTTGTATTGGAATCCGTCAGCTGTAACAAATGTTGATGGTTCACTGCAACTGGAGTTCTATACATCCGATCAGTCCGGCAACTTCCGCATTGTGGTGGAAGGCATGACTGCCGATGGACTTACCGGAAGCAACGCAACAGGCTTTACGGTTAATCCGCATAACAATTAAATTATTTCACGAGATATGTTTTTGCTTAAGTGATTCATTCAGATGATCTTCGTACGATCATCATATTGCCTTGAAAGAAAACATATCGCGCACACTACTACGAAACCGCATTGCCGTTAAGATTGCATTCTTTACGAATGGATTTATACTGGCGAACTGGGTATCGCGACTTCCGCGTATACAGGAATTATACTCTGCTGATAACGGTACGATTGGACTTGTTCTGTTGGGACTTTCCATTGGCGCTGTGAGCATCATGCCTTTTGCCGGCTGGGCGATTATAAAAAATGGCAGCCGGAAGATTACGCTTGTGGCCCTGATCATGTACTGTATCATTGTGCCGCTCATACCCTACATGGGATATATACCAGCACTCATTGGGCTCTATATGGTCATGGGTGTTTTTACAGGTGTACTCGATGTAGCCATGAATGCGCAGGCTGTTATGATCGAGCAACAGTATAAAAAACCGATCATGACTTCCTTCCATGCTTTCTTTAGTATTGGTATGGCATTGGGAGCATGGTGCGGAGCACTCTTTGCAGAACTGGATGTTGAATTGGTTTTACACTTCAGTTCCATTGTACTTTTTTCATTAATCGGTGTGGCGTGGGCCAGTCGTAATCTTATCTATGATAAGCCGGATCCTTCACTAAAGCACGAGGGGCCACTGTTCCGCTTACCGAATCGCGCATTGGTAAACATTGGTATCATTACATTCTGTTGTATGCTGGGCGAAGGTGCTATGTCGGAATGGAGTGTGAACTTCATGGAGAATGTAGCATTGTCTAATGAGACAACAGCTCCAATAGCACTCTCTGCATTTGCTACTGCCATGACTATCGGTCGTTTACTAGGAGACCGACTGCGAACTTTCTTTGGCGACCCGAAAATGATTATGGCAGGAGGCGTACTCGCAACGGTAGGGTTATTGGCCGCATTGACAATTGCGACACCGGCAATAAGTATCGCAGGTTTCTTCCTGGTGGGTTTAGGACTTTCTACTATTGTTCCGATTGCCTATAGTATATCCGGTCATACGAAAGATCTTCCTCCGGGAGTTGGTCTTGCCATGGTGACTACCGTTGGCTATAGCGGGTTTCTGATCGGACCTCCGGTAATCGGATTTATAGCAGACTGGCAAACCTTACGGATTGCGCTTGGCGTTGTGGCTGTATTATTTGTTATCATGACGCTGCTGGCATTCCGCTACAAACAAAATCAATAACACAATGGATATACAACACGAACAATCAACAAGTAAAGGAGCTTTTTATGTTGAAGAAAACGGAACCCGCCTCGCAGAAATGACCTATAGCAAAGCAGGCGATGCGTTGATCATTATCGATCACACGGAAGTATCGGATGCGTTGCGTGGTAAAGGAGCCGGGAAACAACTTGTTAGTGCCGCTGTTGATCATGCCCGGAAAAACAATCTGAAGATTTTGCCGTTATGCCCGTTCGCAAAGAGCGTGTTTGAAAAGGTAAAAGAATTTCAGGATGTGTTGTCTTGATCTATAGCAAGACAACTACCACTGTCTTCCTTCGGCACGTTGCCGGTATATATCACCATCTTTACCGGGTATAAGATCGCCCAGTCGCTTGTATATATCGGCAACCGTGCTGTCGTATTGCAGAGCTTCTTTGTATAGTGATATTGCACGACTATTGTCGTTCTTCACTTCGTACAGATAGCCCATCACGTAGCAGATCCAGTTGTTGCGCTGGCCACTGCTATAGGCACGTTCATACCAGTTTAACGCTTCGGTATATTTCTCCTGATCATAATATACATCACCTAGCAGTTGCATGGCATCGAGGTTGGCTGCATTTTGATTAAGCAGTGCAGTGAGTTCTGTTTCGGCTGCGCGATAATTCTTCTGATCAAAGTATATACGTGCCTTATTCATTCTGGCATCTTCGTTCGCAGGATTTTTTAATAATACCTGCTCATACATCATTACCGCTGAATCCAGTTTATGCATATTCCAGGCGGTGTTACCCATTTCAAAAAGTACCTCCTCGTTATCCGGATGTTGTTGTCTGTACCGGTCGTAGTATGCATACGCTGAATCATATTGCCCTGCATTGCTAAATTCCAGCGCTGTCTGCCAGTTTTGATCGGGCACTTCAGCGTCATCAGGTGATGTAACGACATTAAGTACAATCACCAGCGCGATGGAGAAAACAAAAACAAAGATGATACTCGCCACCACGGTTTTCTTTTTTTGTTCGAAGGGCTGAGTATTTTTTGCGGGATCATTACTATTTGAAAATCCTTTTGACGAAGTATAGGAGCGGCCAGTCTTTTGATAAGAATCTTCGCGGTACTCATATGCCCCCGGCCGTTTCTGCCAGGGCCATGTGAGCAATCCCAACACAACAAAAGAGATAATTACACCCAGCAGGATGTATACTATAAAAGCGCCTACCGACCAGACCAGTGCCAGCACAAAAAGAAAGGCTATAGCCAGTATAAAATATAGCCTGGCACGTTTTCGTTTTTGTTCTGAAGTGGCAGACGCTTGCATACTGTTCTGTTTAGTTCATGTGCGTTGTCAATTCCTTCTCGTCAATGCGAATATCATCTTCACCTACTTCATCGAACGGATGCTCGAGGTGATCCTGTATATTATCCAGACTTACGAGTATAAAGCTGTACAGTACGGGCATTACATATTCCAGGTGAGCAGAAAAGTCATTGAAGGTACTGGCAAAGTAAGGCCCGTAGATGATCGGAAATATATAGATGAATACTTTGCTATAGGCACGCAACGTTACGGGGGTGCGGTATGCGTGGATGATCTTCAGGTTATCGAACGCAATGATCATTTTACTGATATACTGGTTGATGCGCGAGATCTCGCCACTCTGCACACCATACTTGCGCATCTCCACCGTCATAGACGATAACTGCGAAAAATACTGAAACACTTTTCGCTCGTTGTTCTGAATATCGTGCTCGTGCTTTGTTGTGAACATGTCGCGCATTAACACCACCATCGACTCAATAATTATTCGTGTACGTTGCGGCAGGTCATGTTCTTTATCGGCAGTCCAGTCGCGGGTAGCATAATATATAGCCAGTGCATGTCCTTTAAAATCAGAGAAACGTTGCAGGGCTGTTTCACGCCTGTTATAGGCAGAGCCTATGGAAAACACTACCGGAAAAACAATAGCCACCCCAACCAGCATATCAGGAAACTTTGCCGTAAGCCCGGTGTGGTAACATATATAGGTTGAAATAACGGCAAGGGTTGTAATGATGAGCGTTTTATAATTAATAATCAGAAAGAAGCTTCGTAATACTTTCTTCATAGGCAAAGTGAAAGATTTAATAATCGTTTAATGCCTGTAAAATTAATGTAAAAAACCAAAAGCCCTTTGCAGGGCTTTTAGGTGGGCTCCAACGAAATCCAACAAATTTATTCTTCCAGTATCTCTACTTCTACGCGAACATTTTTCTGTGCGCTGGGTCCGCGTTTGTCATATATAGGACGCTTGCCTCCCCACGCTTTCAGCTCAACTCTGTTCTCGGCAATTCCTTTGGATACGAGGTAATCTTTTATAATCGAAGCACGGTTATACGATAAATCTTTTGCTGAGCCCATGCCTTGCTTGGAACCATCCAGCGAGAAGAAATTTTTATCAGGTCCCATCGTAATCATTTTACCATGATAGTTGCCATTGGTGTGGCCATGCAGGCGTATTCTATAGCGTGGGTTTTCCTGTAACAACTGGAGCAGACTGTTCAACTCGTATGTAGACTCCGGACGCATAATCGCTGCATCATTAAAGAAGTATACATTGTACAGAGTCGCTATATCGCCTTTATGATAACGTACCAGGTCGAAGTTTACCACTAGCGTAGTTCCCATCAAATCTATGTAAGACTTCACTGTATCTGCCAGCGGCAATGGGTAGTTTATCTCTTGTTGTATTTTTCTATAGCCAAACGCTTCGCATATCAGCGTAAGCTGACCGGATTTACTTTTAGGATCAGGCAGTAAAAGATATTCGTTTCCTTTTACACGCGTTATAGCCTTCGAGCGCTCCGTATCAACAACCTGCACATAGCCATCAACAATGCGATTGTTCCGTGCATTGTATAAACTCAGGAACACTTCTGTGTTGCCCAGCGTCATCGGGTTGTATTGTTTAATCGGAGGGTTATCCGTTACTTCAATGGTATCGGCTGCAGTTGAGTCTGGTGTTCCGGCCGGAGTTGTGCCGTTGTTATTGTTATTATTGTTGTTGTCTTGCAGATGTTGCTCATTTCCATTGGCCGGCACTGTCTCGTGTGGCTTCACTTCAGCTGGCGGAGGCGTTGTCTGCAAGGCTGGTATATATCCCGGCACTACGCGCACCCACGCATCTTTAAATCTACCTTGCTTGCGTGTAGCCGTCATGTATAACAACGACTCTTTTAGCGATGTAAAATATTTCAGATAGACGAAAAATAATTTCTTGCTGGCGTTGTATCCGTACTCTGCAGAGGTTCCCTGCTGCCGTAGCTCCTCCACATATTTCTGGGCCACGCTTTCGCGAGATGGAGCATAAGCAGCCACCACTACATAATACCCGGGTGTTAATTCTTTTGATTGAGTAACTAAAAAAGAGGTGGTAAGGACGAAGAGCGCTATTAGAAGCAAACATCCGGCAAAATTCTTCATGTAAGGATAGGATAGGTTTACTAACAATATTATTTAAAATATTGGAATTTTCCTCTCTTTCTCCTGATTCAAGTTTTTGCAACCGGATTTATAAGGTGTGCTTTTAAAGCGTTCTTTGAGAAATCCTGCGCCGTAACCGCCCAGCTGCAACAGTGCCGAAGGCACCGATAAAATTGCTACAAGCAGGTTTTTGTTTTCATACAATGAATGCAGAAAGATTGCTGCGAGGTAAAACAGCCAGCCGCCAAAGGCAATCGCAAAGAGCGTTATATCAATAAACGGCAACAACAACATCAGGCATGTTCCCAACACAAAAAATGAAGGAAACCAGTGCGTGATCTTTATTTCTTCGGGATGTACTTTACCAACGAGGGCACGACCGCGGCCAAAGTTAAATACCTGGTTATAGAACTGCGAGAAGTTGGTTCTGCGTTTATGGTATACATATGCTTCCGGAATAAGGCCAACATGAAAACCTGCCTTCTTCATGCGAATGCTGAACTCTATATCTTCTGCAAAGCGATCGAATTTAAATCCTTGTGTTGCCTCGTATACCTTGCGTGATATACCCATGTTAAAGCTGCGCGGCTGAAACCAGCCTACACGTTTCTTTCCACCGCGTATACCCCCCGTTGTTAATACAGATGCCATAGTATAACCCATTGCGCGTTGCACGAGTGTAAAATTTTGGTGAGCACGATCAGGACCACCCCAGGCATCCCATTGATTTTCCTGGAGCGATTTATCAACAGCTTCGAAGTATCCCGGAGGTATAATACAATCAGAATCAAACACAACGAGGTAGCTACCGGCCGCACGAGCATAACCAAAGTTACGTGTTGGTCCCGGACCTGTGTTGGGCTTGAAGAAATATTGAATGGATAATTTATCGCGATACCGGTCCGCTACAGTCTCGCATCGTACCGTTGAACCATCTTCCACGATAAGGACATCAAAGTTCTTTACCGTTTGATGCGTGAGGCTCTCCAGCAACTCTTCAACTTCCTGCGGACGATTATATACCGGTATAATAACAGAATACTTGGGCGGCATAGCTATACAGCAACGTTAGTTCGACACCTTCTCGGCTGCATCCATTCCTACTTTCTCAATCACGAGGTAATCGCGTTTGGAGAATGATTGCATGGAGATCATTTCAGCAAGAAAGCCTGTAACAAAAAGCTGCACACCAATCACGATCGCCACCAATGCGAGGAAGAATAGCGGCTGGTCGGTAATATCACGTTTGATCGGAATCTTGGAGAAATATAGGGCATCCATTTTATCCCAGATCACTTTGATGGTAAATACAAAACCAATGAGGAAAGATATAGTACCCAGTGTTCCGAAAAAGTGCATGGGCTTCTGGCGGAACCTGCTCACAAAGGTGATCGATAGTAAATCGAGGAAACCGTTAATAAAACGTTCGAGTCCGAATTTAGTGGTTCCGAATTTACGTTCGCGGTGCTCCACTACTTTCTCACTTATCTTGGTAAAGCCGGCCCACTTCGCGATCACGGGTATATAGCGATGCATCTCTCCGTATACCGTAATGTTCCGTGTTACGGTAGCCTGGTATGCTTTCAAACCACAGTTAAAATCGTGGAGCGGAATACCGGAGAGTTTACGGGTAACGTAATTGAAAAACTTGGACGGTATAGTTTTCGACAACGGATCATGACGTTTCTTCTTCCAGCCGGATACAAGGTGGTAGCCATCCTGTGTTACCATGCGGTATAGCTCGGGTATCTCATCCGGACTATCCTGCATATCGGCATCCATGGTAATAATTACTTTACCTTTTGCTGCGCGAAAACCGGTTTGCAATGCTGCAGATTTACCGAAGTTCCGGTTGAAACGAATGCCTTTGAAGCGTTCATCAGCCGCATTTACTTTCGTTATCTGCTCCCACGTGCTGTCGGAACTGCCATCATCAATAAAAATTACTTCATACGAAAAGCCGTGCGCTTGCATCACACGGCTTATCCACTGGCATAATTCGGGGATTGACTCCTCTTCGTCTTTTGCCGGAATGATTACGGAAATCTCCGGATGTATCATGTCTAAAATGTCGGTTCTGGATGTTTCTTCTGCGTAAAGATAGAAACTATTAGAGCAATAATAACTGCCCCGATTATTCCGAATATAATACCCATTAAAAACATCGCCTCAGCCGTTGTGAACATGTCAACAAATTTCATTGCCTGGTCAATTTGCTCGCTCTGCATGCCTTTGGCTTCCATATCTTCAATCGACTTTTGTCTTATTGCTTCTATAAAACCTGCGTCAATGAACTTAACATAGATATAGGTAAAGACACTTGAAATGGCAGAGGATATTATACCGTACCACAAGCCGATACCGATTCCTTGTCCGTATGACATGAAACCTGTTCCGTTTTCCTTGTAGTATTTATGAGCCAGGAATATGAGGACACCCGTGATGAGATAGCCTATCCATTTCCAGTACCAAGCAGTGATATCTGCCTGAGCAACAGTCATAACAATAAAAATTGCAATGGATACAACACCGCCTATAAGGCCATAACGAATACCGGACTGACGTGCTGTGACAAGGTTTGCTGTTTCTTCCATAGAGTTTAGTTTTTGGGTTGTCTTCTTAGAATTACTGAAAGTATTATACTAACAAAAAAGCCTATGGAAAGCCCCTGCACAAAGTAGGTAACTGCCAAGACCGAAATGTTAGTCGTAGGTAACTGCTTTAAATTACGCTCAAAAACTTCTTTTCCTATCCGCTCAACATCCTCCTTCGAAAAAGTATTCAGGTATTGTGTCATCTCCTTCACATACGAAGCTATAAATTCCTTTTCTATACTTCCGAATATCGTAAGACCTATAGATGCAATAATATCTGCCAATAACACTACAATGCCGGCACCGATCATGCCCTGCCAGAAATATAGTTCACCGTTCTGGTAATAGTCTCGAACTTCTTTCAACGCAAAAAAAATAAAAATACCGAAGAGTAAAATTCTGAAATCCAGGTAAGGCGCTATCATCAGCGGGTGTGTACCTATATAGTATAGCGCCACCATCAGCACAAGCGTAAGTGCACCAGCAACTAGCCCGTAGCGAATGGATATTTTTAATAAGGGAGATCGATTCATTTCCGTATACCTATGGATGCGAAGAGGTTAATCTTCGATCCGCTGTTTATTGTTGTTGAACACCGCTACTACTTTACCCGTAACTTCTTTTCCATACCAGGGAGAGTTCTTCGACTTCGACAAATTTGTTTTTTCATCCAGTGTCCATGAACGATTCGGATCGAAGAGTGTAAGATTCGCTTTTTCTTCCACATCGATGCGCGGTATTTCAAGGTTCAACAGCTTCCGCGGATTTACCGTTACTTTCTCCAGCAGTACACTCCAGTCAACGGACTTTGATAATGACACGAGATTTGATCCGAACGTCTGCAGGTTGATGATTCCAAAATCGGCAAGATCAAATTCCAGTTCTTTACTTTCATCTTCGTGCGGTATATGTCCGGAGCAAATTATATCAATCGTCCCGTCCTTCAACGCCTTGATGAGCGCATCGTTATCAACCTTCTCGCGAAGCGGAGGGTTCACTTTATAGTTTGTGTCGAAGTCTGACAGGTGACTATCATCCAGCAGCGGTTGATAGGCAGCAATGTCGCAGCTTACGTTCAATTTCTTTTTCGCAGCACGTATCAGGTCAATCGCTTTACCGGAAGACAGTCTTGCCATGTGCAAGCGACCTCCCGCATAGCCCAGCAATTCGAGGTTCTTGCTTACCATAATATCTTCGGCAATGCGCGGCATACCTTTCAGTCCGAGCATCGTGCTGTTAATACCTTCGTGCATCTGGCCAAACATATTCAGCCATATATCTTCCGGATGATCAATGAGTATACCATTAAACTTCTGCAGGTACTGAAGTGCCTTTAGTAAAATATCCGTATGCCATATAGGCTTTAGTCCATCGGTAAATGCTATAGCACCTGCTTCGTGCAGGTCTATCATTTCGGTAAGCTCTTCGCCTTTGTTATTTTTTGTCACGGCTGCCATCGCATGGATCTCGACCAGGCGTGTCTCATTGCCGCGCGAGATATAGCTGACTTCCTTTTTAGTTTGTACGGAGGGCGAT
>CBIHOZ010000010.1:0-76890 GCA_966211525.1 uncultured Chitinophaga sp.
ACACCTCCGGTTTTCGGTTGGTGAATGCGGTATTCAGATATTGAAACTATATTCGTATAAATAATCCATTGTGTCATGCACTGCTATAGATATATCGTTGTATTGATAATGGTTAGCCTGCTGGCAAATCAGTCGTATGCACAGGCATCGTATATTACAAAGGAGAAGAAAGGTAAAACATTTTCATTGGTGTCGTCTGGTAAAGCGACATCGCTATATATAGACGATGCAGATTATCCTGGAGTGATACGTGCTGCCAAAGACCTTCAGCAGGATATAGCACGTGTTTCCGATGTAACGCCTCCATTGGAAAATAGTTTTTCAGGAGGCGATGCCGTTATTATTGGCACGATTGGTAAAAGTAAACTGATCGATCAGCTTGTTGCTGCCGGGAAACTGAATGTAAAAGACGTTGCCGGTAAATGGGAAACCTTTGTGATACAGACGATCGATAATCCTGTAAAAGGTATAGCTCGTGCACTCGTAATTGCCGGTAGCGATAAGCGCGGTACGATCTTCGGTATATATGATCTCTCTCGACAAATTGGTGTATCACCCTGGCACTGGTGGGCCGATGTACCGCCTCAGAAAAGCAATAGCCTGTACGTTGTACCCGGACGTTATATTCAAGGTGAGCCGCCCGTAAAGTATCGCGGTATTTTTATCAACGATGAAGAACCTGCTCTCGGGCGATGGGCCGTTGAGAACTATGGCGGATTCAATCATGAGTTCTATGAAAAAGTTTTTGAGTTGATCCTGCGTCTCAAAGGTAATTACCTGTGGCCCGCGATGTGGTGGGCAAGTTTTAATAGCGATGATACCTTGAATCCAAAGTTGGCGGATGAGTATGGAATTGTGATTGGGACAACGCACCACGAACCCATGATGCGCGCACATGCCGAATGGCGGAAAGGCGGAGAAGGTCCGTGGAACTACGAGAAGAACGAAAGTACACTTCGTAAATTCTGGACAGAAGGTATACAACGCATGGGCAACTATGAGAGTATAGTTTCTGTCGGCATGCGCGGTGATGGCGACATGGCGATGGAAGAAGATACCAACATCGCTTTGCTCGAACGCATCGTAAAAGATCAGCGTGATATTATACAGCAGGTAACCGGTAAAGAACCATCGGCAACGCCCCAGCTATGGGCGCTGTACAAAGAAGTGCAAGACTACTACGACAAAGGCATGCGCGTTCCGGATGATGTTACTTTGTTACTCTGCGATGACAACTGGGGAAACATTCGAAAGCTGCCGAAGCCGGACGACAAACCGCGTAAAGGCGGCTATGGTATATATTATCATTTCGATTATGTAGGCGGCCCCCGAAACTATAAATGGATCAATACCAACCAGATCGAACGTACGTGGGAGCAGATGCACCTGGCGTACGAGTATGGCGCCAACCAGATATGGATCGTAAATGTAGGTGACATCAAGCCGATGGAATTCCCGACTTCATTCTTCCTGGACTATGCGTGGAACCCGAAGCGCTGGAATCAATCCAACCTAAAAGACTATTCTGAGCAGTGGGCAAAAGAACAATTCGGAAGTATATATGCGAAAGAGATCGCTGCCATACTGAATGGCTATACAAAATACAATGCCCGCAGAAAACCGGAGCTCCTCTCACCAGATACCTATAGCATTACAAACTATCGCGAAGCAGAGACAATGCTCGCTGAATATACTTCTTTGGTACAGCAGGCTGAAAAGATAAACGCTGCATTGCCAGCGGAATATCGAGATGCATTCTTTCAACTCGTGTTGCATCCCGTCAAGGCATCAGCTAACTTGAATGAAATGTATGTAACCGCTGCACGTAATCGCCTGTACGCTGCACAAGGCCGGGCTGCTACAAACGTAATGGCAGAGCGTGTAAAAAAGTTATTCGATGAAGATGCAGCTTTGTCACGGCAATACAACAAAGGTATAGCGAATGGAAAGTGGAATCACATGATGGACCAGACACACATCGGCTATACATACTGGCAACAACCGCCCAATGACGTAATGCCGGAAGTGAAGATCATTCGCGTGCCGGAAGGCGCGTCTATGGGGGTAGCGGTCGAAGGTTCAACGGATGCATGGCCAATGGCGCAGCAAGTGGCCGTGTTGCCGGAATTCGATGCGTTCAACCAACAGATATACTATATCGACATCTTCAATCGTGGGCAAACTACATTCAGGTATAGCGTAACAGCGGACGCACCCTATATTAAGATCAGCGAACCCTCCGGAAACATCGATAAGGAGCAACGGATCTGGATCAAGATCGATTGGCAAAATGTTCCTCCCGGAAAACATACTATACCTGTACACATAAAAGGGGAAAATGAAAATGTTGTGATTAGGACAATTGTGAACAATGTAAAACCTGCCATCACACAATCCAAAACATTTATAGCGGGCAATGGCTATATATCCATCGAAGCGGAACATTATACGAAAGCCGTGAACTCGCCATCGGTCCGGTGGGATGTTATACCGGGTTTAGGCAGAACTCTATCATCAGTCACAACATTTCCGGTTACGGCTAAAAGTGAAACGCTCAATGCAACGAGTCCGCACTTGGAGTATGGAGTATATTTGCCCGATAGCGGATCGGTAAAGGTTAAGTTGTACCTTTCTCCAACGCTTAACTTTCACAACGCAGCAGGGCTCCGCTTTGCCGTTTCATTTGATAACGAAACTCCACAGGTTGTCAATTTGCATGATGACTCATCGCTCAAGGCCTGGGAGCAGTGGGTGAGTGACAATGTGATCGTAAAAACATCAGATCACATGCTGCAACGGAGTGGCTACCATACGCTCAAGTTCTGGCGCATGGATGCGGGTGTAGTATTGCAAAAGCTCGTTATCGAGACGAAAGAAATTAAACCAAGTTACCTGGGACCACCGGAGAGCTATTCTACCGGTAGAACCAATCTTCACTGACATATATATCCCAAACACCAAACCAATGATAACTTATAGAAAAGCATGTGCAGCTGTAGCATCTATACTCATGATGCTGGCGGCAGAATCCATCGCACAACCGGGCGATGATAAAGGTCTGAAAGATTACTATAGAGATTATTTCCCCGTGGGAGTAGCCGTGTCTCCGCGCGCACTGCAGAACGAAGAAGGAGAATTGATTCTGAAGCAATTCAGCAGCATGACTCCTGAGAATGCCATGAAGATGGGACCGATTCATCCCGAGGAGAATCGTTACTATTGGGACGATGCTGACAAGATTATAGACTTCGCGCAGAAGCATAATCTGAAAGTTCGCGGTCACGCACTCTGCTGGCACGAACAGGCTCCACGTTGGATATTTACCGATGCGAAAGGCGACACCGTTAGCAAAGCTATACTCTTGCAGCGGTTGAAAGATCACATCACTACCGTAGTAAGTCGCTATCGCGGGAAGATCTATGCGTGGGATGTTGTGAACGAAGCGATAGCCGATGACCCGAAACAATTACTCCGTAACTCGCCCTGGTATCGTATATGCGGAGAAGATTTTATTATCAAAGCCTTTGAGTACGCACACGCTGCCGACCCCACCGCTCAACTTTTCTATAACGACTATAACACCGAGCGCCCTGAGAAACGCGATCGTGTATATACTTTGCTGAAGAAGCTCGTAGAGGCCGGAGTTCCGATTCATGGCGTTGGCCTTCAGGGACATTGGTCGATCTTCGAACCCACCGAAGCAGAACTGCGTGCAGCCCTCGATAAATTTTCGTCACTCAAATTGAAAGTCCAAATCACCGAGCTCGATATATCCATATACAAATGGGAGAAATTTCAGCGTGAACGGAGACAGGGTGAGTCAGATGTTTTTACGTCAGAGCTAGAGAACAAGCAGCTGGAGCAGTACAAAATGGTTTTCAAAGTCTTTCGCGAGTATAAAAACGTCATCACCGGAGTAACGTTCTGGAATATATCCGACAAATACACCTGGCTCGACCATTATCCCGTAAGAGGCCGCAAAAACTATCCGCTCTTGTTTGGCGTAGACTTGAAGCCAAAGCGTGCATTTTTCGCTGTGACGAAGTTTTGAAGTTAGAAGCCACTAGCTGCCAGCTTCTAGCTGCTAGCCTGAGGTTGGTAACGTAAATGATTGTCGTAGTAGGATTGATAAATTGGTGAATTGGAAAATTATAAGATTATAAGATTGAAAGATTGGGTGCCTTTAATCTTCCAATGTTCTAATTTTCCAATCTTATAATCCTCGAATCAATTGTCCCTACAAAACGAAAGCGTTTAAATTAGCACCCACAAACTAGCAGCTAGCAGCTTGAAGCTAGCAGCTGACTCAACGCAAAGCGTAATAAAAAAGAGAATCGTAAAAACTAAGATAATCTTATGATGGAACAAACAATGCGCTGGTACGGACCGCATGATGCGGTGAGCCTGACAGATATACTGCAGTCGGGATGTACTGGTGTGGTAACGGCACTGCATCATATACCGGTTGGTGATGTGTGGACAGTCGATTAGAACGAAAAGCGCAAGGCTATGATCGAAAAGGCTGGCATGACCTGGACAGTGATTGAAAGTCTCCCGGTACATGAAGATATAAAACGACAGGGCGGCAATTACCTGCAGTATATTGAAAACTATAAACAAAGTCTCAGAAACGTAGGCAAGTGCGGACTGAAAGTTGTTACCTATAACTTTATGCCGATCCTCGACTGGATGCGTACGGATATATCGTATAGTATGCCCGATGGAAGTAAGGCCCTATATTTCGAGAAGGCTGCATTTATAGCATTTGATCTTTTCCTGCTGAAGCGCCCGAACGCAGCCAAAGACTATACTACCGAAGAAATAGCGCTGGCTGAAAAACGTTTTGATGCCATGACCGAAGCCGAGCGTGACAAACTTTTCCACAACGCAACGCTAGGGCTACCGGGCAGCGATGAACCGTTCACCGCTCCGGAAATTCTCGCAGCATTGAAGAAGTACGAAGGCATCAACGCTGACAAACTGAGAGAAAATTTATACTACTTCTTAAAGCAGGTAACTCCGGCTGCAGAAGAAGCCGGTGTGAAGCTGGCGATACATCCGGACGATCCTCCGTATTCTATACTAGGTTTACCGCGCATCATGAGCACTGAGAAAGATGCTACAGATCTGGTAAAGAATGTTCCTTCTCCTGCCAACGGACTTTGCTTCTGCACCGGTTCGTACGGAGCACGTGCCGATAACGATCTGCCCGGCATGGTAAAGCGACTGGGCGACCATATTAACTTCCTGCACCTGCGCAGCACCAAGCGCGACTATAAAGGCGACTTCTACGAAGCCAATCACCTGGAAGGTGATGCCGATATGTTTAGCGTGGTAAAAGAAGTTGTACAACTCATGAAGCGCAGAGGTATATCTATACCCATGCGCCCCGACCACGGCCACCAAATGCTTGACGACCTCAACAAGAAAACCTATCCCGGTTACTCCGCTATAGGCCGCCTGCGCGGTTTAGCGGAACTGCGTGGATTGGAGCTGGGTATAGCGAGGATGTTGGAATAAGATATACTTAAACTATAGCAAAGCAGAGTTTTCAGTGGAAAGCTCTGCTTTTTTATTGTATATTTTTTCTGGTCTCTGCTTCTTCTTCAATTGCATCGAGCAATACAAACAGCCCTTCGAGGTCTAACAATGTCTCCGCCATATAGGGCGATGAGCTGTGACTTTCATAGATCATGTGAGCTATGATCATTCTGCTTAGATTTTTACGGAAGCGTTCGGCTGGGTGGTTTTCAATAAAGTCTGAAAAGGCTTCCTCTAGGGACGCGGATAAGATTGGCGCTTTGCTTTTAGCTTTAACGGATGTCTTTGCCATCGTATATTATTGATGATACAAACATAGTTTAAAGAAATTTATGCTCCTAATTCGGAGTATCTTTATTCGGAGTAATTTGCTCAAAACGCTTTGAGTTAATTTAACTCATGAAGAGTAAGAAGAGCAATAATCCTCCAGCGGAAAATATAGTAGAACTTCAGAAGAAGATTGGTCGAAAGTTGAAGAGAATTAGAAAGGATTTGGGATATGATAATGCTGATGATTTTACTTATGATAAAGGGATAAACCGGTCTCAGTATGGTAAGTACGAGGCTGGTAGCCAAGACATGAGGTTGAGTTCTCTGGTTAAAATTGTAAATTCGATGGGATTAACTCTTGAACAGTTTTTTAGCCAGCCATTGGATTGATATGTGAAAAAAGTTGACATCACCGACAAACAATTTGAAGTATTGCAGCTAATAGCTGAAGGATACAACAGTGAGGAGATTGCCAAGAAGCTGGGTAACAGCAAAAAAACTATAGATGCAATCCGTATTGAAATGCTTAATCGTTTTCAAGTAAAAAACGCTGCTCATCTCGTTGCTCATGCCTTTAGAAAGAAATGGCTTAAGTAATTAAAGTCTGGCTTAAAGAACACCTATCGACACTGCTTATTTATTTTATAGTTCCTATAGTTGGGTTGGTTATTGAAGCCTTCCTCAGCAGGAAAGTTGCTCTGTATATTTTTCTTTTTTCGTGCTTGTTGCTTTCTCCTAACCTAATAGGCTATTCTTATATAATCCCGTGGGCCAATCAGGTTATTTCCCTCTTAGGATTAAGCTGTGTTTATTCCCTTTGTTCGTGGTCCATTGAAAAGAATAAAATTACAGTTGCTATCGTTGTCTCTGGACTTCTCTTTATTACATTGGCCATCAGCACAGTTTTTAAAGAATTTTCGGGTACACAAATCGTTGAGAGGAAATGGGATATCAATGAGTATAGGATTGAGTATATTAGGTATCAAGGTTTTGCCGGACGTCCTAAAATGATGTATCAATTGCGCAGGTATACAATGATTCCCATTTTTACTAAAGAAAAGGAAGCGGTAGTAGACAATGATACTACAGGAAGTTGCAAAGTGTTTTTTGTTGAAAGCGAAATTATGTTTGATAAGTGTAGCAGCAGTATAAAAAACGAAAGAATACATTAGCGGGAAGCTTTTTGTTTTTTTGCGACTAACTTAAATCATCTCATAGTAAATTTATTGACGGACGGTGTTTAGCCAAAGTATCAACTATCCCATTGTTGCAAACATTGAGATGTAAATGATTAACTCTCCGTGCATCTTTGTGCCTCCTTCGAGTCCTTTGTGCAAATTGGATTTTCCTTATACTACAGAACAACTAAATCCCATCGTGCGAGAAACACAAAAAACATAAGGCTCCACAAAAGTTTCTTATACAATTACTTATAACTATTAACGCTACGCCCCAGGAAATCGCCTCAGACCTTAGGTGGCGCTTTGATGTCTATCTATCAAAAAATAATGATAATTATACTTATCAGAATAATTAAATTTGTTAATTATATTTAATATTATGAAATCCTCTAAACTTATATTAATGCCCAGGCTGGAGCGTATTTTGGCAGAGGCCGGGGAAAATATAAAACTTGCAAGGTTGCGTAGAAAGCTTAGTGCGGAGCAAGTGTCGGAGCGTGCAAACATAAGCCGTCCAACATTATGGTCAATAGAAAAAGGAGCCAGCACTGTTGCTATAGGTGCCTATGCGCAGGTGTTGTTTGTACTGGGACTTGAGAAAGATCTTCTGAAATTAGCTGGTGACGATTTGCTCGGAAGAAAACTTCAAGATGCCAAGTTGTTAATAAAACAAAGGGCTCCGAAAAGAAGTAAATGATGGCAGTGAAGAAAGATATACAGCGTATGGTTTATGCCTATGCTAATTGGCATAAGCTTGGTGAGCCGAAACTCATGGGAATATTACGCGCTACGTTAATACGTGGAAAAGAAGTATTCTCTTTTGAATATGATCAGAATTGGCTCGAGAGTAATTTCTCTCTGACTCTTGACCCGGATTTACAATTTTATAGCGGTCTTCAGTATTTGAGTGAAGAGAAAAGCAATTTTGGAATTTTTCTGGACTCATCACCAGATCGCTGGGGGAGAGTACTTATGAAAAGACGTGAAGCTATCATTGCACGGAAAGAGGGAAGAAAAGAAAAGGTTCTGCAGGAAACGGATTATCTCTTAGGTGTATATGATGGTCACCGTATGGGAGCTATACGATATAAGGACTCTGAAGGTGGATCGTTTCAGAATGATAATAGAGAAATGGCAGCGCCCCCCTGGGCTTCAATACGGGAGTTAGAACACGCAGCAAGTGTTGTGGAAGAGGAAGATATAGATGATGAAGAGTATATTAAATGGTTGAACCTTCTGATTGCACCAGGCTCTTCACTTGGCGGAGCAAGGCCTAAGGCCAGTGTTCTTGATCCAAAGGGACATTTATGGATTGCTAAATTTCCCAGTAAGAATGACGATATAGATATAGGTGCATGGGAAATGGTAGTTCAAAAATTAGGCAAAATGGCAGGCCTGAATGTGGCCGAGGCGAAGAGCGAAAAGTTTTATAGCAAGCGACATACTTACCTGACGAAGCGCTTCGACAGGACGCCAAAGGGTGAGCGAATACACTTTGCTTCAGCTATGACTTTACTTGGTTACACTGATGGAGCAGATTTTCATGATGGTGTGAGTTACCTTGAGCTTGCAGAATTTATTATACGCAACGGTGCACGAGTAGATCAGGATCTTCAAGAACTATGGAGAAGAATAGTTTTTTACATAAGTGTGAGTAATTCTGATGATCATTTACGAAATCATGGTTTTCTTCTAACGGACAAAGGGTGGATACTCTCTCCGGGTTACGACATCAATCCCATTCAAAACGCATCCGGGCTAAGTTTGAATATTTCTGAAAGCGATAATTCCTTTGAATTTGATCTGGCACTTGAAGTGGCTGAATATTTCAGAGTCAATCAAAAAAGAGGAAATCAAATAATAAAAAAAGTGAGGGAGACAGTGAAGCAATGGAACGAGGTTGCTAAGGAGGCTGGTATATCAAAAGCCGAACGCGATAGCATGGCAAAGGCGTTTAACTTTTAATCATATATTCCACCCGTTATGAAAGTTATTCGTAATGGATATTCATATAAAAATCCCGATATTTATTTTAAGATTATTGTATAGCCAACAGCGAATAACTCTCCGTGCACCTTTGTGCCTTCTCTGTGTCCTCTGTGTAATTGGATTTTAATTATATACTATAGGACAACAAATCCATTACACGAAGAACACAGAGAAGGCACGAAGCTTCACAAAGTTTCTACTAACGAATAACGTATAACTAATAACGGTTAACGCCCAAAACCATGACTATATCTACCCCAACCCAAACCGGAGCACCCGTAACTCAATCCGAACGGATTGTGGTGCTGGACAGCGTCCGCGGTATAGCTATACTTGGTATCTTGTTAATGAACATCGGACTCTTTGCATTGCCTGGCCCGGTGGGACATGATCCTTCCGTAATGAAAGAAACGGGACTCAACTATTACTGGTGGTATATAACGGCGATGATATTTGATGGCACACAACGAGCGTTGTTCTCGATGTTGTTTGGTGCCGGTATAATTCTTTTCATCGGGCGACAAGAGAACAGGAGTGAAGGCCTGCAACCTGCCGACTACTTTTTCAGACGACAACTCTGGCTGATCGCATTCTCCTTATTCGATGTTTTTATTTTACTCTGGAACGGAGATATACTTCTAGACTATGCCTGCTTTGGCATGATGCTCTTTACCTTTCGAAAATTGCAACCACGTACGCTTATTATAGCAGCATCGGTTTGTCTCGTGTTGATGCTTGCCCGTGAGAACCGCGACTTCTATCAACGTAAAAGTGTAATCGCGAAGGGCGAAGCAGTGGCCGCGATCGACACTACCAAAACCAAATTAACAGAAGATCAGAAAGCCGAGCTGGAAGAAATGACTGGCTTTAAAAAGAGAACGACACCGGAAGGTAAACAGAAACGTGTTGAAGAAGCCAAGCGTGAAGTACTCGGAAGTTACGCAAGGGTATATGAATATCGCACCAACGACTATATCGATCATCTCGCCCGCTTTGTATTCCTGTACGGGTGGGATATACTAATCTTCTTTTTCCTGGGAATGGCGTTTTACAAAAACGGTGTTCTTACCGGCAAAGCTTCGGTGAGTATATATGCGTGGATGGCTGTTCTCGGCTGGGCTGTCGGAATTCCGCTGGCGTATTTGCGAGTGCATGCGCTGATTGACTATAACTTTAATTTCTTTGAATATGTCAAGCATGTGCCGTTGCAATTTTACCAGCTCGACCGTGTAGCCCGGTCGTTGGGATTGCTGGGTACTATTATGCTGCTCTATAAATCCGGAGTGTTTAACTGGTTCTTCCGAATGCTGCAGCCGGTAGGACAAATGGCGTTGACAAACTATCTATCACAGTCCCTTATCTGTGGGTTACTTTTCAGCGGCTTTGCTTTTGGCTTGTACGGAAAACTGCAACGATACGAAGTATATAATGTCGTGCTCATCATTTGGGTGTTTCAAATTATATTCTGCAATATCTGGATGAGATTCTTTTTGTACGGACCGGTTGAATGGCTCTGGCGAAGCCTTACATACTGGAGGAAACAGCCTTTGGTAAAACAATTAAATTAGCATGTTACATTGGACTCACGTCAATTATATACTGCTGCATCGCACTTAAGTTCTGTTGTTACATGGGACAACGATTGGATTCATTTTGGAACAGGCAAGGAAGTAAAGATTGATCTGGTTATCCGGATTGTTAATGAATTTCTCGCAGGTGATACTATAAATTTCATATACGAGCACACGAATTCCCAAGCCAATAGTCGAATCGAGATTCTGAATGTAATTACTCCACATTTAGGCGTTCACGATTTTGAGTTGTGGAATATAACTTTAGACCGCGTAATCAAATTCAGCAGGATCGGAGTATTATTGCGGGGTGAAAAGAAAGGGAATCTGAAAATGAAAGTTAAGATCGGTGTAGGCGTAATTATATACAGATCAGGTAACGTATTGATTGGACAACGCGTGGGAAGTCATGGTGCCAATACATGGTCGTTTCCGGGAGGACACCTGGAAGAAGGAGAGTCATCTGAAACAACCGCCCGAAGAGAACTACAGGAAGAAACCGGTCTCAAAGTAAATATACTCTCACCGGCAGGATTCACCTTCGATCACTTTGAAGAAAACAACACCAGCTATATTACGCTGTTCTACAAAGGTGAATGGGTAGCCGGAACGCCTGAGATCCTCGAAAAAGACAAATGCCTGGAATGGCGCTGGGCTGATCCGCATGATCTTCCGAAACCGCTCTTCAAACCGGTTGAAAGTTTACTGAAGCAAGGGAGTATATAGTATATATTACAATCCATCATCCATCACTATATCTCTATTTCGTTGATCGTCAAACTGACGATCGAGGGCCAGGGCCGCGCTGATAAGTCCTAAATGTGTAAAGGCCTGCGGAAAATTGCCCAGGTGTTCTCCCTGCATCCCCAGCATCTCGGCATATAGCCCCAGGTGATTGGCGTAGCCTAACATTTTCTCAAAGAACAAACGGGCTTTATTGAGTTGTCCTGCTTTCGAGAGACACTCTACATACCAGAAGGTGCACATTGAAAATGTACCTTCACCACCTTTCAGACCATCCAGTTTTTCATTGTTGCGATAGCGGTATACCAGCGAGTCGGAGACGAGTTCGTCTTCAATTCGCTTTAATGTTGAGAGCCACTTTGGATCCTTCGGTCCTATAAACCGAACAATCGGCATCAGCAATGTAGCAGCATCTACCGTGTCGGCTCCTTTATACTGTACAAACGCCTGGAGATCTTTATTCCAGAAGTCATTGTGGATGGATATAAATATCTTATCACGCTCCTGCCGCCACTCCGGCGGATAAGGATAAGAATGAGACTCTGCAATTTTTATAGCACGATCCAGTGCAACCCAACAGAGTAAGCGTGAATAGAGAAATTCTTTTTTACCACCGCGCACTTCCCATATACCTTGATCGGGCGTTTGCCAATGTTCGCATACCCAGTTTACCTGCTGTGTTATGTTGAGCCAGAAATCGTATGAGATCGATTCACCATGTTTATCATATAGGTATACCGCATCGAGTAATTCCCCATAGATGTCCAGTTGCACCTGGTCGTATGCGCCATTTCCAATACGAACCGGCGATGATTTTTTATACCCTTCCAGGTTATGGAGCTCTACTTCGAATAAGTCTTTTCTTCCATCAATGCCATACATCAATCGCAGACTGCCGGCATCACCAATATCATTACAACGTTTTTCAACCCAGCCCATGAATTCGCGTGCTTCTTTCTTATACCCGAGTTTCAGCAAGGTGTATATGGTGAACGAGGCATCGCGGATCCATGTATAGCGATAGTCCCAATTGCGGATACCGCCAACTTCTTCCGGCAGTCCGAACGTAGGCGATGCCACAATAGAGCCATAGCGTTGTGAAGTCATCAGTTTCAGAACCAGTGCAGACCGGTTCACAACTTCCATCCATCGTCCTTTATACAGACTTCTGCTGGACCAGTCTTTCCAGAAATTAATGGTAGCGTAGAGACTATCTTCTGCGAATTTACTGAGATCGATGTCCTTTCCGTCTTTAGACGCAGCATACTCAAGCATAAAGGTAACTTTGTCGCCAGTGCCTAACGAGAATTCTGCGAACACATCGCCATCGTTAATCTGTAGCGGTATAGTAGACCGGAGGCGAAGTATAGCGGTCTCATGTTCATCTATAAAAATAACTTCGTTGTCATTTACGCGTTCAATAGTATAGCCCGTGCGCGCATAGTCAAGCCGTGGAAAGCACTCCATCATCAATGAAATCTGTCCGTGGACACAAGTTGCTGTACGAATAAGTTCTTTTCCGGTTGATATAGTTTCCACCGGCATAAAGTCAGTAATCTCTGCTATACCTTCTTTACTCAGAAATCGCGTAAGTAAAACGTTGGTGTCAGGTAAATACAGTTGCTTGGGTTTTACAGACGTTGTTGTCTGCGGTGCTATCCTGAAGAAGCCACCTTTGGATTTATCGAGAAGAGCAGCAAAGATGGTGGGCGAATCAAAATCAGGAAAGCACATGAAATCGATAGAACCATTGAGCCCGACCAGGGCTATTGTGTTAAGATCACCGATGACTCCATAATTTTCAATCGGCTGATACGTGTCCACTCTTTTCATCCAATCAGAATCAGTAATCGGTAACTTCTCTAAAGGATTGTGCCAGAAGTGCCAATCTATAGATTTACGGTCGTTACTATATATAGACTGTCGTTAATGAAGCCGGGCATGATTTTTAAAAATTCACAACGTGAGCAATGTTAACACAGCGCGAAGACAATTATTGAAACGGATCGAGCAGTTATTCGAAGGTCCGTTAGTTGTACTTGGGTTTCTCTGGTTGCTGTTCCTCATCATTGAGTTAGTCTATCAGTCCAATCCGCTTCTCGATACACTAAGCACCGTTATCTGGATTATTTTTATTGTTGATTTTGTGATCAAGTATATACTTGCTCCGGGCAAGATTGACTTTCTCAAAAAGAATATACTTAATATCATATCACTGGCGGTGCCGGCATTTCGTGTACTGCGCGTGTTCCGGTTTATCAAGCTGATACGTTTTTCACGAAGCCTGCGACTGGTAAAAGTACTGGGAAGTTTGAATCGCGGTATTAAAGCACTCTCTGCTACGATGAAGCGCAGAGCGTTCGGCTATGTACTGCTGTTGACGCTAATTGTAATTTTTGCGGGTGCTGCCGGTATGTATGCATTTGAAAAAGACAATCCACACGGTCTCACCGATTACGGCACTGCGTTGTGGTGGACAACCATGATTATGACTACACTGGGTTCCGAGTACTGGCCCCAAACAACAGAAGGCCGCCTGCTTTGTATAGTATTGTCGTTGTTTGCGTTTGCTGTCTTCGGCTATATCACTGCTACCATTGCTACTTTTTTTATAGGACGCGATGCAGAGGACAAGCACGGAGAAATTTCAGGAAGTGCGCAGATTGAAGAGCTTCGGAAAGAGATATTGTATCTGCGAAAGCTGATAGAAGAAAATAAACAGAGACCTCCGGATGCAGAAGGCTAAATAATTTTTAATGATCCATCATTTTGTTTTTAGTTTGAATTTCAGTTTTGCAATGGATTGAGTGTATGATTTTAGTATGCATTTGGTCGATAAACTATATAAAGCTTACCGAAAGTATTTTTTCATTTCACTCTTTTCATTAAGTTTAGATTAACAAAAGGTTATCCCCACCTAAACTGATGAAAATGCAGGAACACGCAGATATCAGAAACCTTTTACTCCGCATCTCGCAAAGCGATCAACTTGCTTTTCGTATACTCTTCCGCGCATACTCCAGTCGTGTATATGGTTTTGCACTCAAGCTTACACGCAATGCTATAACGGCCGAAGAGATCGTTCAGGATATATTTATGAAACTATGGATCAACCGCGAGGCAGCCGGCACCATTGAACAATTCTCGGCTTACCTGTTTACCATTACACGCAATCATACTTTCAATGTATTAAAGAAAGTAGCGATCGAAGCCACCGCTAAAAATCACCTGAGCAAAGAATTATCCGAAGCACATCGTGATACTGAAGAAGCTATACTGTACCGCGAATCACAACGCATCCTCAATGAAGTAATCAGCAACCTGCCCCCTCAACAAAAACTAGTATATAGCCTCTGTCACAACGAAGGACTAAAATACGAAGAGGTAGCCCAACGCCTCAACATATCACGCCTCACCGTAAAAACACACATGCAGCAAGCGTTACGCACCATTCGGTCACACTTTTTGAGTGTGGGCGCAGTTTTAACATGGCTGCTGAATTGAACGCAAGCGGTGGGGGAAGCTGCTAGCTTCTAGCTGCCAGTTGCTGGTAGATTTCGTTAATGAAAGGTATATCTCTTCTAGTAGCTGCAGGCCTCTGGCTGCCAGCTTCTGGTGGATTTCGTTAGTGAAAAGTATATCTCTTCTTGGCAGAACAAATTTTTAGCTTTAACGTCTCGCAGCTCAAAGCTCGTGACTCGCAGCCGAGTCAGCGATTTCGTTTATTATAAATATATATTCGAAACACGAAAATCTCCCAGCAGCTTGTAACCAGCAGCCCTTCCTCTCACTTCCTCGCAGCTCACAGCTCAAAACTCGCAGCTAAATTTTTCTTCTCTGCTACTACTCCTTTCCTCTCCGTGGATTGTCTTCCTATAAAACGCAAGCTATGGACAGTGCCCGCTTGACTTATCTTTTTCACCGGTATATAAATCAAACCTGTACGGAGGCAGAGCGTATTGAATTTTTGAAGATGATCAATGAACCTGATTATGAAGTGCAGGTAAAAGATCTGATGAAGAGTTTGTGGAATACGGCTGATGAGACAGAACGAATGTCGTTTGCGCGAACGGAGAAAATTTTAGCAGATATACTTGGTGATGAAGAGGAAGAGATGGTTAAACATTCATCTGCATCTTCACGCTGGGGTAAAGCCGTTGCGTTGGCAGCGTGTATATTGGTGGGTATAGCTGGGGTTGGGTATTATATAATGTCACCACGGGTTGAACGTGAACGTGTAGCCGAGTTACCCGCGAAGGTAGAAACGCACCAGATCCTGAAGCTGCCCGATGGAAGTGTTGTGGTATTGAATGCGGGAAGCTCGCTCGAATTTCCGGAGACTTTTAAAGGAAAAAAAAGTCGTGAAGTAACATTGAGAGGTGAAGGATACTTCGATATCAAGCACGATGCTTCGTCTCCTTTTATAGTATATACCGGTAAGCTGCGAACTACGGTATTGGGAACAGCTTTTAATATCAAGGCATATCCCAACGATAATGATATCACGGTAACGGTAACACGCGGTAAAGTAAAAGTCAGTGATGATAAAAAAGTGATCGGTATCATTACACCGGATCAGCAGATAAAATTCAGCAAGCAGCAGGAAGCTTCACAGCAGCAGCAGGTGGACAGTAAAGAAGTAGTATCGTGGTCTGACCGGGATATATTCTTTGACGATGCAACACTGGCCGATGTAGCAAAGCAGCTGGAGCAGCGTTTCAATGTTGCTATTGTTTTTGATAACAATACTATAAAAGATTGTCGCTTTACAGCAACGTTTGTGAGTGGCGAAGATCTCAACCAGATATTAACCGTGATCTGTGAATTCAACGGTTCACATTTCAACCGTGATGCAACGGACACGATTCACATCAGTGGAGGTGCCGGATGCTGAAGATATATTTATTTAACCTAAACAATTAACCTAAACTCAAAGCTGCATGAAAAAACTATACGCTGAGACCTGAAGCATCCCGAAGACTCCCTGCCCAGGGCAGGGAGCGCTTCAGAAAGCTCCTGCTGCGCGACTGGCATCGCGACAACAGGTGTGTTTTAAATAATTCCTCAATCACTTAAAACATATCAAAAATATGAATTTTTCTGTGTCTCATGCAGAAGGGAAGCCGCCTTTTATCCGTCCGGCAAACCTTGCATGGTTGATCCACCAACCATTTATCCGTCAGCTTATGCGTATAAGTTTACTTCTGATGGTTTTTTCGCTTACGTGTCTCACGATGCTGCTCGCTACACCGGGCAGAGGACAGGGTGCTGAAACAACTACAGTAACACTTGAATTAAATGATGAATCGCTGGAGACAGCGCTCAAAAAAATTGAGGACAAGACTCCGTTTCGTTTTGTATATCGCAACCGCGAAATAAAATCAGCCGATCATATAACATTGCCGCAGGGTACACGCACGGTATCCGAAACTCTTCAATTGTTGCTGGCCAATCAGTCGCTAACATTCAGGCAGATCAACAACAACATTTTGATCGAGCGCAAGGAAGAAACGGAAACTGTTCATGAACCTGTTGGCGAAGCAGCGGATATAGTGCAGCAGACTGTTACGGGAAAGGTAACAGCTTCGGGTGATAACGCTCCGCTGCCTGGCGTAAGTGTTATGCTAAAAGGAACGCAGAGCGGAACGGTAACAGATGCGCAGGGTAATTATACCCTGGAAGTAAATGCAGCGGATGCTACACTGATCTTTTCATTTATAGGCTATAAAACTACTGAGGTTGCTGTAGGTGGAAGAAGCACGGTAGATATAGCCCTGGAGACGGACGTAACACAACTTACCGAAGTCGTAGTAACCTCGTTTGGTATAGCGCAAGAGAAACGTTCGCTGGGATTTTCAGCGCAGAATATAGATGGCAGTAATCTCACCGTAACACGCCAGCCCAATGTAGTGAGTGCGCTGCAGGGACAAGTGTCTGGCGTGCAGATTACGAATGCCGGTGGTGCACCGGGAACAAGTTCACGTATTGTGATTCGCGGATTAACATCGTTGAATACATCCGGTAATAATCAGCCGCTGTTTGTGATCGATGGTATACCGATGGATAACAGCACCGATGAATCACCTAACACATCGCGCGGGTTAAGCAACCGTGCCGCGGATATTAACCCGAATGATATCGAGTCGGTAAATATACTCAAAGGTGCAGCAGCCACTGCGTTGTATGGTGTGCGTGCTGCGGCCGGTGCTATCGTGATCACAACAAAACGTGGTAAGGCTGGTGCGGTAAAGATTGATATTAACAGTTCTGTCGGCTTTCAGAAAGTAAATCGTTACCCGGATTTTCAAACGGAGTATGGACAAGGCTGGTATGGTGCTGCCGATCGTACGAGTGTATATCCGGCATGGGGTGGTCCGTTCAGTGCTGCTTCACTGCAAGATCCCACCTATAAATACTATGATAATTACCGGAACGTGATGGAGACCGGTAAATCATTTGATAATTACCTGAGTGTATCCGGAGGAAATGAATTTGCTACCTTCTATACATCGGTGTCCAATACAAAACAAACCGGGGTTATTCCATCCAGTTCATGGGACAGAACATCTGCAAAACTTTCGGGTACATTAAACTTCAAAAATAAATTTACGGTTACCGGATCATTCACGTATTCCAATTCCGGTGGAGATCGTGTACCGGGCGATCGCTTTGGCGAAACGCTGATGTACTACCCAACGTCAAGCGATGCAACAGACTATATTAACGAAAATGGGACACAGAAATATATAGGTTTGTCCGATAACCCGATCTATGCTGCCAAGTTCTGGACGTATGAAGATGACGTTGATCGCACACTCGGTAATCTGTACTTCTCCTATAAACCCGCTTCGTGGATCAGTCTGAACTACCGCGTGGGTTCTGATTTCTATTCTGATTTCAGAGAAGAAATACTACCTGGTCCGAAGGGCCTGGAAGGTGAAACACCGCTGAGCACCACAGGCTATATTGAGCATACACGCATTACCAACCGGATTATCAACTCGAACGTGTCGGTGGAGATCAACAAGGAAATTACCAATAACTTGAAGACTACATTGCGTGTAGGGCAGGAGTTGTTTCAGGAAGATCGGAACAAACTGATCAACACCGGTAACAATTTTGTTATACCCGGTTATTATCAATTCAACAATGTTACCGAAGTACTCACCGAGCAGCAGAAACGCCAGAGACGATTGATAGGTGTCTTTGGTGATCTCATGGTAAACTATAAAGATTATCTATACCTCAATGTTACCGGTCGTAACGATTGGACATCAACATTGCCCAAAGGGAATAATTCATTCTTCTATCCTTCGGTAAACCTCAGCTTTATATTCAGCGATGTAGTGCAGTTGCCGGCTGTCGTATCATATGGTAAAATAAGAGGCTCGTATGGTCAGGTTGGAAAAGATACCGATCCGTATCAGACATCCACAACCTATTCGCGCACGGAAGGTTTTCCGCTCAACGGACAAGTTGGTTTTACACGCAACCAGGTAAAAGGAAGTGAAGACCTGAAGCCGGAGCGAACCACCAACGTAGAGATAGGGGCCGAGATGAGATTCTTCGACAGACGTTTAGGTTTTGAATTTACCTGGTATAAAGCGAACAGTCGCGATCAGATCTTTAGTGTACCCGTGTCCAATACAACCGGCTATACGCGCTTCGTTGCCAACGCAGGAGAGATCGAGAATAAAGGTATAGAACTCACGTTGACCGGAACTCCGGTTCGTTCGAGTGATTTCACGTGGGATGTTACCCTGAACTTTACACGAAACCGAAATACAGTGGTTGATCTTGCCGAAGGTTTCGAAGGAGGATTTACGATTGGTTCACAGTTTGGCTACTCGGGAAGTACAGTAACCATGGCGTTGACAGAAGGTGCTCCCTATGGTAATTTATATGGAACAAGTTTTCAACGATACTATGGTGCGGAAGGAGTTCCGGAAGGATTGGAATATTTAGATCGTGACAAACCGTTGCTGATTGGTGCCGATGGATTTCCGGTGCGCAATACATCGCAGCTCGTAGTAGGAAATGTACAACCCAGGTGGCTGGCCGGCTTACGGAATAATTTCAGGTATAAAGGATTTAACCTCGCTGTAGTACTCGATGTGCGCTGGGATATGGATCAGTATAATCAGTACGGAAACTACCTCGCTGCTTTTGGTAAAGAAGCCTATACGGCCAATCGAAACGATATAGTTGTGTTTGATGGATACCTCGCGGATGGAACTAAGAATACAAAAGCCGTGTGGCTCGGACAAGGTATAGGTCCGGATGGAGTAAACTATGGTGATGGTTTCTATCGCAATACATTACGAAGATCGTCGGAGCCGTTTGTACAGGATGCTTCCTTCGTGAAGTTGCGCAGCGCAAGCTTGTCCTATAGTTTGCCGAACAGTGTTTTGGCGAAATCTCCATTCCAGGCGGTTACACTTTCTGCCAGTGTAAACAATATTATACTCTGGACACCGTGGAGCGGATACGACCCTGAATCGTTTAGCGGTGGTGCCGGAACAAATGTTACCGGTTTTTCCGGACTGGATTACCCGGGTGTAGCTACGACTACCTTCACGCTTAATCTCACACTATAAATCGATCGTATGAAAAAGTTCTTGAAATATATACTAAGCATATTTTCGATACTGGGCGTTGCAGGATGTTCTGATTACCTTGATGTAAACGACAATCCCAACGAGCCTACAACGGTACCCCTAAGCTCACTGATGGCGACAACCTCATTTACTACTGGTAAAAATATACAGGTGATTGGTAATATCACATCGTACTATGTTCAGTACCTGGCGTCACCGAATCCATCAGGCGCAACGGATACCCAGGAACCTGTAGCGTATGATGACGCATGGTTCAGACTATATCATACACTGGGAGATATAGCGGACATGGAAAAGCAGGCGATGGAAACCGGGGCAACCCATTACGATGGTGCCGCTAAATTGTTAAAAGCTATACACTTGTTGCTGATTGTTGATGCCTGGGGAAATGTACCCTATACCGAAGCACTCTTTGCTGAGACCGTAACTCCGGCTTACGATGAAGACCAGGATCTCTATAGCGTTATACTCACGTTGATCGACAACGGTATAGCAGCACTGGAAAAAGAAGAAACAACGTATTCCCTGGGCGCACAGGACTTTATCTATGGTGATCGCAGCGGTGAAGCACAGGTAGAAGCCTGGATAAAAATGGGATATGCGCTGAAAGCCCGTACCCTTTTGCATACGAGTAAAACACCGGGTTACGATCCACAGACTGTGCTCGCGGCATTGGACAATGCTTTTGACAGCAATGCCGATAATGCCGATATAACATACTTCGATACCGAGTTTAATCCGTGGGCATCGGTAGCGCGCGACCAGGAAGCGTTGATCCTCGATGGATGGGTTTCCGAGCAACTGGTGCAGACGATGGATGGGACAAGTTATGGTATAACAGATCCACGCATGGGCTTTATGTTTGGTGATACGGAGGATGGGAGTTTTGTAGGTGTACCCAACGGTGCAGGCAGAGGAGGAGCAGATGTTAGCGGAGATCGTTCCGTATTGGAGCGTGGTACATATTATGCAAGCGATACATCGCCCATGTTGATCATTACGTATGCCGAGCAAAAATTTATAGAAGCCGAAGCAGCGTTTGATGCTGACGATAAACCGCGTGCCTATGCTGCATACCTCGAAGGGATACGCGCACACATGGATATGGTTGGTGTGGACGCAGGCGATCGCGATGACTATATTAACCATGAAACGATAAGCGTTGGAAGTGATGATCTTACGCTGGAGTTGATCATGAAGGAAAAATATATAGCGATGTTTCTGCACCCGGAAACATGGACAGACGCGAGGCGCTATAATTTCCAGTACAAAGACATGGCGATCCCCGCTAATCTGAATCCTGATCTCAATGGTAATTATGCCAGACGTCTTATGTACCCTGATTCTGAAACGGGTCGAAATGTAGCCAACGTACCTTCCGTTACGCAGCTCGACAGAATTTGGTGGGATGTCACAAACTAAACTGAATTTATACCATGAAAATATATAGCTATATAAAAATAGTTTGCGCGATGTTACTGACAGCTGCTATGTTTTCCTGCGAGGAAAACGAAGTAGTACCCGACAGCGCCAGGCAAGGTGAAGTTACGGCAACCACAGCAAGTATAGCATCGTCTAACACGAAGCCTATTGCCTCTGAAACGATTACGGTCACACTGAAATTTGTTAACCTATCGGAGGATAAAGTAAAATCAGTGCTGCTGAAGGCAAAGGTAGGAACGGCCGATTATACATCCGTACAAACCTTTGACGAAGGCACCGCTGCTACCGATAAAGAAATCACACACGAAGTACCCTATACAGTAACTGCGCCTAAGGGTACCGTTATAACATTCGACATGATTGTTACTTCTCAAAAGGAATATCCGCTTACCCGGCGGACAACCGTAATTGTAAATTAGACCGTTAGGATTTATTTGGTTTTGGTAAAGGCTGGCTCGGTGGACGAAAACTCTGCCGGGCCTTTTTGTTTGTTGTACTATACCCGCTAAATCCTGTCTCAAACAAACTAATTCCTGAAAAATGTGTTTACATTACAATATATCTGTAAATCGCAGGTATATCTTTTGCATTTTCTAGTAGCTGGCAACTAGCCGCTAGTAGATTTTAACACATACGAATATGAACTGGTCTGACGTACTCAACTATGCCACCAAAGGCAACCTCACTCCCGACAAACGGGTTGAGAAAACCAATGAAGAATGGAAAAAGGAATTGACACCGGAGCAGTTTCGCATTACCCGGCAGAAGGGAACCGAGTTTGCATTTTCCGGTGAGTACTGCGAGGCACACGATCCTGGCCTCTATGCCTGCCGTTGTTGTGGCACTCCACTGTTCGACTCGCGTCAGAAGTTTGAGTCGGGTACCGGCTGGCCAAGTTTTACAGAGTCGGTAAAAGACAATGTGATTAAGTATGAAAGTGATCGCAGTCATGGGATGCACCGTGTTGAAGTAATGTGCAATGTATGCGATGGCCACTTGGGGCACGTGTTTCCGGATGGTCCTCCGCCAACCGGCTTACGCTTTTGCATCAACTCGGCTTCTATAAAGTTAATCGAGGGGTAATCATTTCTGTGTTTGGATATATGAGACACCGGCAGGTATATACAGGATACCTTCCGGTGTTTTGCATTTACAAGGTCGGTGCTTCTGATATTGATATCGATGTTTATATTTAGGACCGATATCATTAATACCATGAGACAAACTGCATCCTTCATTATCGTTATGGCATTGTTTACGCTTAGTTCGTTTATGCCGGTTCAAAAGAAGAAAAAGATTATATTTTTTGGAGATTCCATTACCGAGGCCGGTGTAAAACCTACCGGCTATATAACACGTGTTGGCGAACTGGCTGATAAAGATGGTATAGGTGCTAATTACGAATTTGTCGGAGCTGGTATTGGTGGTAATAAAGTATACGACCTGTACCTGCGCCTGGAAGATGATGTATTAAGTAAGAAACCAGACGTAGTAGTTATATATATCGGTGTAAATGATGTGTGGCATAAGCGCTCGTATGGTACCGGTACAGATGCCAACAAGTTTGAAGGTTTCTACAACGCCCTTATTAAAAAGATACAGGCACAGGGTGCCAAAGTAATTCTGGCAACACCCGCGGTGATTGGCGAACGCACCGACTTTAGCAATGAACTTGATGGTGATCTGAATCTGTACAGTAACATGATTCGCAGCATTGCGAAGAAAAACAATCTTCCGCTCGTAGATCTGCGTGCAGCGTTTATAGACTATAACAAATCTTATAACAAAGAGAATAAAGAGTCTGGTATACTTACCTCAGACCGAGTACACTTAAACGAACGCGGCAACCTCTTTGTAGCAGAAGAGATGTGGAAGGCAATCAAGGTACTTCAGTAACACATATAGTATTATGCGGGTCGTGTAGATGTTTCAACAACACACCGGCCCGCATGAAATATGCTTTGGAAAGTGCCGTATATGACAGTTAGCTGACATTTCATGATGCACCACGATGTGATCTTCACACGAAAATCACATCATGAAAATCATACTATTTTCTCTTCTGTTTACCACCGGATATATAGCATCCGCGCAGCAGGTATTCACCACGAAAGACGGTGCCATTAACGGTTACGATGCCGTAGCATACTTTACCGAAGCAAAGCCGGTAAAGGGCGATGCGAAATATAGTCTGAAGTGGAAAGACGCCACGTGGTATTTTTCATCCGAAAAGAATCTCAACCTCTTTAAGAGCAACCCGGAGCAATATGCACCCCAGTATGGTGGCTACTGTGCTTATGGAACTTCGCGCGGATACAAAGCGCCCACACAACCCGATGCCTGGAGCACGGTGGATGGCAAACTATATCTGAACTACAATCTCGATGTTAAAAAAACTTGGTCGGCCGATCGGGAAAATCTTATCCGGAAAGCTGATGTAAACTGGAAGAAGATCGAGACCGAGTAGTGCTTTAAGTCAATTTTTCATCCTGATCAAGACAGAATGTCTTTATTTTATGCGCGGATACGTGCTAAATCAGTCATTGTGACTTATTTTTTCACTGAAAAGCGATTGGTACATTTTTCACATATAGGCTCATCGTAAGAATTTAAAACAAACTAAAAACTAAAAATACTATGAGCATCGTACGTTATAACTCCGCACTGAATGATTTTGTACCAACATCTTTCAGCAACCTGATCGACCGGTTCTTCAATGAATCTGTTAGTCGCGCAGGAGGTTCTGCTTACAGTTTCGTTCCCCGCGTAGATATAGTCGAAGCCGAAAAAGCTTTCGAGATCCATGTAGCGGTTCCCGGTATGAACAAGGAAGATTTCAAACTTGACCTGAACGACAGCTTATTGACGATCAGCGGTGAGCGCAAATTCACAAAAGAGAAAAAAGAGAACAGCTTCCATTCTATCGAAACACAATACGGTAGCTTCAGCCGTTCGTTTACACTGCCTGAAAATGTAGATGCCAATAACATCTCGGCAAAATATGTAAACGGTATCCTGGAGATCACTGTACCGAAGGATGAGAAGAAGACACTGAAAACAACCATCAAGGTTAACTAAGATATAGGGATAGGGTATAGGTTTAGGTGGTCAGGCTTCCGGATTTTTTCCGGGAGCCTTTTTGTTTTCATAACCGTTGCGACAGCGGGTCTGAATTTTTAGTATGAAGAAGCACAGGTATAGCGCTGCTTGTCGTATCAAAACTTGTATCGATAGAAAATCCGGTATCTTTCATTGCTAACCTGTGTGATACCCGAAAAGAAAACGTTAACTTTCTTTAAGCTGTCAACTTTCCGGAGTGTATATCTGTTGAATTAAAAAACTGAGGGGTTATGAAGAGGTCAATTCTGGTTCTTATCGTATTGTTTGCTGCCTGTGCGGGTGGTGTTGTGGGTTCTATTTTTACCATTCGCTTTCTCGATGTCTCCAATGCATCGTATCAGTCGATCGAGGACAGACAGAAACTTGTACTCGCGGGTTACTCTGCTGATACTTCTTATAACGTTCCGGAAGAACTTGATTTTCTGGCTACGGCCAAACAAGTAACATCCGCTGTAGTACATATTCAAACTTCATACGGACCTGGTGACTTCAGTCTTAATCCGCTTCAACAACGTTTCGATGCACCGGTGCGCTCATCCGGTTCCGGTGTAATCATTTCAGATGACGGCTATATAGTAACAAACAATCACGTGATCGAAGATGCAAACAGCATTGAGATCGTGATGAATAATAATCAACGCTTCTATGCGAAGCTCATTGGTGCAGACCCCACTACCGATCTGGCACTTCTCAAAATCCGCGGACGCGCACTTCCTTTTATTCGCTATGGCGATTCGGATAAAATTACTCCTGGGGAGTGGGTGCTTGCCGTTGGGAATCCGTTCGATCTTAACTCTACCGTTACAGCCGGTATAGTTAGTGCCAAGGCACGCAACATTGGTATACTTCGCGATCGAAGCAATCTGCAGGTAGAATCATTTATACAAACCGATGCCGCAGTAAATCCCGGTAACAGCGGTGGTGCGTTGGTGAATTTACATGGCGAACTTATTGGTGTGAATACAGCGATTGCTACATCTTCCGGAAGTTACCAGGGGTATTCATTTGCTATACCGGTAAGTCTGGTAAAGAAAGTGATGGACGATCTGCTGGAGTTCGGGCAAGTACAACGCGGCTTACTGGGAATTGTGATCACCGATGTAAATGCAAATGTAGCGGAAGACTTTAACCTGAAAGTGAACCAGGGCGTATTGGTAAATCGTGTGAACGAAGGCAGTGCTGCCGAGCAAAGCGGTATACTTATCGGCGATGTTATTATAGGTATAGATGGACATGCCGTAAATTCAGTTTCGGAACTGCAGGAGTGGGTGGCGCGTAACCGTCCTGGTAAAGAAATAAAAGTAACATACCTGCGCGGAGGCGAGCGTAACGAAGTGAAAGCAAAACTCAAGAATAACAATGGAAGTGTTGACGTTGAGACAAAAGAAATTCGTTATGAACTCACCGGTCTTACGGTAGAAGATGTCCCCTATAAAGAATTAAATGAGCTGCAGCTGGAAGGTGGCGTGCGCGTAAAAAATGTAACGGCTGGTAAATGGAAAGAGGCCGGCCTTAAAACTAATTTTATCATTGCCTATATCGATAAAGTACCCGTTGATAATGTGGAAGATCTGAATCGTATTCTCGATTTTAAAAAAGGAGGCATCCTTATCGAAGGATTTTATCCGGGCGGTGAGCGAGGCGTCTACGGTATGGAGTGGTAATTAAAACGGTGTAGGTCATTTTCAATTTACTTTTTTAGCTTTGTGCGTTCATCTTGTGAACACATGAGATGAGTGAGCAACGCACGTTTTGTTTGCAGCAAATACTTGCACGAATGTGACCGGGTGTTCCCCTGGTCATCACTATAACAATTACGAATGAAGAACTTTGGTATAAAAGAAGCACTGGATGCATTGGGATTGAAGAAGAACAACCTCGGTACATCCACGGGAAAGAAATGGTATAAAACATCAGGTCAGGCAATTGAGTCGTACTCACCGGCAGATGGTAAACTTATCGGAGCAGTATACGCAACCGATGAGAAATCATTTCATGCTGTAGTGGAACAATCCAAGGCCGCCTTTAAAGAATGGCGCAAGTGGCCTGCACCAAAACGTGGTGAAGTAGTGCGACAGATCGGAGAAGCGCTGCGTCAATATAAAGAACCACTGGGTAAACTGGTGTCGTACGAAATGGGTAAGTCATACCAGGAAGGACTGGGTGAAGTACAGGAGATGATCGACATCTGTGATTTTGCTGTAGGACTTTCACGTCAGTTACACGGACTCACCATGCACTCGGAGCGCCCTAATCACCGAATGTATGAACAGTGGCACCCAATCGGTATAGTAGGAATTATATCAGCCTTTAATTTTCCCGTAGCTGTGTGGTCATGGAACTCGATGCTTGCGTGGGTATGCGGGGATGTTTGTATCTGGAAGCCTTCGGAAAAAACTCCGCTGTGCAGTATAGCATGCCAGATCATTGTGCAGCAAGTATTTGAAAAGAATGAAGTACCGGAAGGAGTATCGTCTCTGATCAACGGTGATTATACAGTAGGACAATGGCTTGCACAGGATGAAAATATACCCCTGGTTTCTGCGACCGGCTCAACCCGAATGGGTAAAGCAGTAGCCAGTACGGTGAGTGAGCGTTTGGGAAGAGCATTACTTGAATTGGGTGGTAACAACGCGATCATTGTAACCGAACATGCTAACCTGGATATAGCAGTTCGCGGTGCATTGTTCGGAGCAGTAGGTACTGCCGGTCAGCGCTGCACTACTACACGAAGACTTATTGTACAGGAGAGTGTATACGATGAAGTAAAGAATCGTCTTTCAAAAGCATACGCTCAATTAAATATAGGCAACCCGCTGGATACACAAAATCATGTTGGGCCTCTTATTGATAAACAAGCCGTGAAGTTGTACGAAGACGCGCTGAAGAAGATCAAGAAAGAAGGCGGTACATTTGTAATTGCCGGTGGTGTGTTGGATGGAAAAGGATACGAATCAGGATGCTATGTAAAGCCTGCAGTTGCTGAAGTAACAAACGACCTGAGCATTGTGCAGCAGGAAACTTTTGCACCGATCCTGTATCTGATCAAATATAAAACACTTGAAGAGGCTATCGAAATACAAAACGGAGTGAAGCAGGGTTTGTCATCATCAATCATGACCTCGAACATGTATGATATGGAACGCTTCCTCTCACACGAAGGCTCCGATTGTGGTATTGCCAATGTAAACATCGGCACATCGGGCGCAGAAATCGGAGGAGCTTTTGGTGGCGAAAAAGAGACCGGTGGTGGTCGTGAATCAGGTTCTGATGCCTGGAAAGTGTATATGCGCAGGCAAACCAACACCATAAATTTTGGAAACAGCCTTCCTTTGGCTCAGGGAATCAAATTTGATATTTAGAGCCTTTTGCAAATAAGTATCAATACTGTATTTTTATAAAGCATTAACTAACTATGGCAGGAAAAAAATATCGTACCGTCATGCTCATTGATGATAATGAGATAGACAACCTCATTAATCAGAAGATGATAGAAGCGGCTTCTGTGACTGAGAACATTTATACGCATACTGGTGCTAAGAGTGCTATTGAATTCTTGAAAAACATGGAGAAGCTCGATGTAGCCGACCAGGTTTTACCGGATGTGATTTTCCTCGACATTGATATGCCGCTCATGGATGGGTTTCAGTTCTTGGATGAATTCGAAAAACTTTCGAATACAGCAAAGAAAAAATGTAAGATCGTTATGCTTACATCTTCTATTAACCCGCAGGACTTTAACCGTTCTAAAAAATACGACAATGTAAAACTATACCTCAACAAGCCGCTTTCGCACGAGAGCATTGTGAAGCTCGAAGTATAGTATAACTGACTTTATAAATTCCACCAAAAAACAAAAGCCCGCACATTGCGGGCTTTGTCATTATATGGGTTGTTTGACTTACTATATTTCTGTAAGCAGGTTTACAAAACGGTCGTCCAGCTTTACCAGTTTGGTAGGAGCGAAGTACGATACGTTCAACGAGTTAAGACGTGGAATCACAGCGCTGATCTTCTTCGCTTTCTCTTTCTTCGCTTCACTCGTAGAGATCTTCAATATCTTTAAGAAGAGCTGAATGTTTTCGCAGCTGTCTTTGCCGAACAAACGGATCTGGCGCTGGATACTGTTGGAAAGCTGGTTGAAGAGTTCAACATCGCGCATCAGCGTATATTGAAGTGCGAGCAGCGACTTTATCTCCAACTGTGCGTACGGATATTTCTTGAGACTCACATCATTAAGCAAACCGTTGATGAGGCGTGCCGATTCATCAAATTTACCAATGTAGTACGATGACAGCGCGCGGTATACGGTATATACAATGTGCTTCGGTACATCCATCGTATCAATTTCATAATCGATAAATATACTTTCGTTTTCAGCGTATAGTTCTGCTTCCGTATTGGTGCGCAGGTGTCTGTCAAGTTTAGACAACAGGAACTGAGCCGGGAACGTATAGGTTGAATAGTTCACCATCAGGTTGGCGCAGGCATCGTTTACTTCTTCGTAATACTTTTCTGCCTGGCGGTATACCTTATAGTGGTTGTAGTATTCAAGTTTCAGGAACTCGAACACCAGGTTGATGTGGTAGTAGATTGAATCGAGGTGATAGCTTTCGAAGATCTTCTGCACTTTGTCAAAGATATCTTCGATCGATTCGCCTTCCTGGTTCATGTTATCATCTACCTCTACAAACAAACGGTGGAAGATATACATGCAGCTCTGGTATACATACAACCGGTGCGATTCGTATAGCTTGGCCACGTTCTGCATTTCTTTCATCAACAAGCCAAGGCCCAGCTTCTCCACTTCACCACCGTTCAGCATATAGTCGCCATACTTCTTAAAGTAATCGGCCAGCAGGTCTTCGGCTTTATCAACGGCCAGCATATACGCCACATGGCGGTTATACAATTGCGAGTACTGAAAGTAATCGGGCGAGTTGATGTTGAGTTTCTTGAGTGACTTGTAAATGATGGTCAGCTCGTTCGCGAGATCATAATCCAGAAGTTCTTTCTCCAGTTTTTTAAGAGTGGCAACAGAGATTGCTTTCTTTTTAGTGAAGAGTACTTCGGTAATGTTGGCAACTTTACGGAGAACATCTGTACGCGGACTTTCCAATTGTCCCATCAGGTATTCTTCGATCTTGAGATTAAGTCGCGAGCGCAAAGTATAATACGCGTTAGCGTTTACTTCCAGCTCCGACATAATTTTGTTATCGGAAAGTTGTCGTTCACGGAGTGACTTCAGCAGGTATGCTGATTTCTCAGCGTTGCTCTCAATGAGCGAGTCATGAATCGCCTTGAAGTCTTTCTCTGATAATTGCTTAATAATGTTCTTGAGTTTCGCCATGTCGGACAGTTAACATCCTGAAAATTTACAAAATTTATTACATGTTCCAATATTGACAAGCTTTGTCAAGAATAAATCTTACCATGAAGTTTGTAGTTTTACCCCGACACGAAGCACCGAAAGACTTTGATCAGGAAATTTACCATACTATGCGTTGTCATGCTGCTGTCAGGATACCTCAAAGCACAGCTCTCCTCCGAGCGAAGTGCATGGAGCAGTCTGTCGAAACAAAAATGGGTGCGAGCACATGAACAGCTAAAAAAAATTCTTGATAAGGACACTGCGAATGCCGCAGCACATTATGTGATGGCCCACTACTTTTTTGCCCCGGCCAATCCGCAGTTTCACATCGACTCCGCTCATCTTCATGCGGTGGCTTCGCTCCACGACTATAGCAGACTTACTCTGAAACAGCGTGAAAAAATGAAGCGTTTTCCGCTAGACAGTATGATAATCATACGTCTTGTTCAGCAGGTTGACAGTGCTGCTTTTCATCGCGCGCAACAACTTAATACTGAGGCTGCTTATACCTATTTTATAGATGTATTCCCCTCGGCCCGCGAGCGTTCGGAGGCACTGAAACTCCGTGATAAAGCGGCCTTCGCGGAGGCACAAACGATCAATACACACCAGGCATTTTCATCCTATATATATAAGTATCCGGAGGGAAGCCAGCTCGCAGAAGCCAGGTCGCTCTATGAAAAATTACTCTTCGAAGAAAAGACCCGCGATAAACGTTTGGAGAGTTATGAAATATTTCTGCGGGTACATCCGCATACCACGCATCGAAAGGAAGCCGAGCAACATATTTTTGAAATTGCTACTGCTTCGGGAACGATTGAAAGCTTCCGTAATTTTTTACAACGGTATCCCCAGAGCATGTTTCGCGAGCGTGCCGAACAAATTTTGTATTACCTGCAGGCCGAAGAACCACCAGCCCAACCGTTGCGGGGTGGTGCAGCCGACTCCAGCAATGTCTACACATTACCGCGCCATTACCTCGTTCCGTTTTTGGAACAAAATGGCTTTGGGTTTATGGATGAGAATGGAAGTGAAGTAATTGCTCCGGAAGTTGATGAGCTGAATGATGAATACCGTTGTGGTAATATTGATGAAGATGTAGTGGTGTTGCCGGGCCGAGTAGTAAGTCGTAACGGTACACTGGTATATAAAGGAGAAGTTACTTCCGTAGATGACCTCGGCTCCGGTTTTCTGCTCATTGAAAATCAGCACTGCATAAAGGTGATGCATAAGACCGGATTCAACCCGGGAGATCCGTGTGTAGAAGACGCGAAGGTGCTGAATGGAAAACTGCTCGCACTGAAGAAAGATGGAAAGTGGTCCGTTCGTACATTGACCGGTTTGCAACTGCTGCCCTTCGAATGGGACAATATAGCCTATGCAGGAGATGTACTGATCTTTCAACGCGACAATCAATTCAGACTCGCCACAACGGATGCTATAGCCGCTATTGCCAACCAGGAGTTGCCCCGGCTAAAAGATGCATTTGAGGAAGTGAAGCCCTGGCCCAACGGACGCATCTGGGCACGTGCCGGAAAATTTGAAGGTGTATTCGATCAGCAACTCAATGTATATATACCTTTCAAGGAACAACGACTGCTGCCGGCATTCTTTGGTGCGCAGGCTCATGAAGAAAATCAATGGCTGCTCTATAATACAGAGGGTGAATCCACTGAGCCGTGTGATACAGTATTGGTCAGCAAGCCGTGGGCTACAGCACGCGTTCAAAAGAAGTGGCGTCTATACCTACCGTTGCAACAGCTTTCTCCGCGGGCCACATACGACTCTGTTTTTTTTGCAGGCACATTTGCCATCGGTACACGAAACGACAGCACCTTTATACATGGCACCGAAGGAAAGACACTGCTGAAAATAAAAGGTCTTGCGAAAATAGAATTTGTTCCGGCACAGGACTCATCTGCGTTCTTTATACTCGATCACGGAGACAAAAAGATTCTATATAATCATACCGGACAAAAACTTTTCGCAGTAGTGTATGATCGCATTCACCATGCCGGCAAAAATATATTTGTTGTTACCAAACGCGATAAGAAAGGGCTGGCCGCTGTCGATGGCAAATTACTGCTGTCGGTAGAGTATGATGCCATTGGTATGGAAAGTCAGGGAACGGTATCATTACTGAAAGCGAAAAAATTTGGACTATATGATGTACAGCGCAAGAAACTGATCAAGCCGGAGTATGGTAAAAACCTGTCGCTATATAATGAACGCGTACTCGTTGCATTGAAGAATGGCTCGTATGGTTTTATAGGATGGGACAATAAACCGCTGAGTAATTTTGAATTTGCCGAAGTGCAGCCATGGAACGATACACTTGCCTGGGTAAAAAAGAATTTCATGTGGATGCTGTACAACCTGAAAACCAAAAAGACGCAACTCGACAAGATCAGGAACCTGAAACTGATATTGGACAAGACAAACGAACGACTTGCCATTGTACAGCAGGACAATGCCTATGGTGTGATACACAGTACGAAGGGCATGATCATCCCGTTAAACTTCAGTGATATTGTAAACGTAGGCTCCGCAGAAAAACCTCTGTATTTTACAGAGAAGCATGTGGAGGAGGCTTCTGTTTTTGTGGTGATCTACTACAACCACGAAGGCAAATTTTTGCGCAAGGAAATTTATGAGCAGGATGACTATGAGAAAATCTATTGCTCCGATCACAAGTAATAACCGGTAAAACGGTTCAACAGCTTTTTTAGTAATTTCGATTTTCCGTTCGGAATTTTTCGCTCAACTCTGCATCCGTTTTTAACCCAAATTGAATGATGATGAAATATAGTTTCATGCTCGTGATGGTTGCCTGTGCGTATGGGATAAAGGCACAGCCCGCAACACAAAAGACGTATTGCAACCCGATGGATATAAACTATCGGTATAACTACGAACAACTCAACGATAGTATATCATACCGCTCTGGTGCCGACCCGGTTATTGTGAATCATAAAGGTGAGTACTATTTGTTCGTTACGATTTCAGGAGGTTACTGGCACTCCAAAGACCTCGTAAACTGGAACTATATCGTGCCGAACAAGTGGCCGATGGAAGATATGTGTGCCCCGGCCGCCATCTCGGTTCGCGATACACTGTATTTGTTTCAGTCTACATTCGAGCAGCGCCCTATATTATTTACCACTACGCCTGAAAATGGTAAACTATATTTTTATAATCGTTGGCTGCCACGTTTGCCGAAAGATGTAGGTCCGTGGGACCCTGCGCTTTTCTACGATGAAGAATTGGACAAGTGGTATATGTACTGGGGCTCTTCGAATGTACATCCCATATATGGAAGTGAACTGGACAAAAACCTTCGTCTCAAGTATAAAGGTGACTATAAAGAGTTGATATACCTGCATCCGGAAGAACATGGGTGGGAGCGTTTCGGTCGCGATCATCGCTCTACGATAACGCCATTTACAGAAGGTGCCTGGATGACGAAGCACAATGGTAAATATTATCTTCAGTATGGTGCGCCCGGCACAGAGTATAATGTATATGCTAACGGTACATATGTAGGCGATCATCCGCTTGGTCCTTTTACGTATGCGCCTTACAACCCTGTATCGTATAAACCCGGTGGCTTCGTAACGGGTGCCGGGCATGGCAATACATTTCAGGACAACTATGGTAACTATTGGAACACCGGTACACCGTGGGTTGCTGTGAACTGGAATTTTGAAAGACGCATCGCGATGTTCCCAACTGGTTTTGACAAGGATGGACAGATGTTTGCCAACACACGCTTTGGTGATCTGCCGCATCACTTGCCAACAAAGAAATGGCAAAGTAAAGATGAACTCTTCACCGGGTGGATGCTGCTGTCCTATAAGAAGCCCGCTACGGCATCATCTGTATTGGACACCTTTACAGTAGCCAACATTACCGATGAGAATCCGCGCACATTCTGGGTGGCAAAACAAAATAAAGAAGGCGAGAGCGTAAAGATCGATTTACAACAGGTACAAACGATACATGCTGTCCAGGTAAATTTCACGGACTATAAATCAAACATCTACGATGGCTTTGACCCGAAGATCTATACCCAGTTCAGAATATATACTTCTGCAGACGGCAAGCAATGGAAAAAAGAATTTGATCTGAGTAACGAAAAACGCGATCGTCCCAATGCATACCTGGAGTTGCCACAACCGGTTAAAGCCCGCTATATCAAATACGAACATATATATGTAGCCTCGCCAAATCTCGCGATCAGCGATATACGTGTATTCGGAAAAGGCAGCGGCAAGGTCCCCAAGACACCTGCTAAATTTACGGCAGTCCGCGACAGCGATCCGCGCAACGCCTTTGTAAAATGGCAAAAAGTACCCGGAGCCACCGGCTACAATATACTCTGGGGAATAGCCAAAGATAAACTATACCAAACCTACCAGGTCTTCGCAGACCAACCTGAGTCCCTCGAAGTACGCGCCCTGACAAAAGGCGTAAGTTATTATTTTGCTATAGAAGCATTTAATGAAAATGGAGTATCTGCGGTGAGCGAAGCAGTGTATGTGAAATAGCTGCGAGCTTTGAGCTGTGAGCCGCGAGAATTTGGAATCAAGAAGTTAGAAGTAAGAAGGGCTGCTGGCTTCTGGTTGCTAGCTGCTGGGGGGATGAAGGTATATTTGCGTTTAACACTCCTCACCAGTTTGCCGCAGGCAAACTTTTAACATTCTTACTTCTTACTTCTTACTTCTGGCTTCTTACTTCTATTTTCTTATTAGCAACGAACACGTCTAAACTAAAACAATTCCACTGGCAGCTAGTAGCTAGCAGCTCGAGGCTTCTCCCTTGGTAGCGCGATTCGTTCCTCTAATAACGATTTTATTTAGTAGTAACAACAGAGCCCATAGCATTTTTTGCATCGGCAGGCAGTTTCCAGTTTTGATCGAAGTATCCTTCGGATATTACTGATGCTGTGGTGCCTTTGAATAATATATAGTCTTTGAATTGATTGAGCGCGAGCAGGGCAGGAGGCAGGAACGGCAATGAACCCGGTTGTGCGCCAGCCCACCACGGTAAACCTGAACTTACAACGATATAGTGTCCATCAACAGGAAGTATATAAAGCAGACCATACTCATTGGCAGATGCGTTGTTTAGCTGTACCGGCAACTTGTCGCTATATTTAGCAATCAGCGAATTGGTTTCTTTTGTTCCGAACAAGATCAGGTTGGAGCTTTCAAGATCGCTCGGTCTTACGTCTTTATCCGACAACACTCTCGGGAATACCATAATTCTTCCGAGGAAAGCATTGCGATAGAACGACCAGTTAGCAGCTTGTGCGGCTACATCGGCACGTGCCTTCAATTCGGCTTCAGATGGATTGCCACCGGTGCCGTACACATAGACGTGTCGTTGTGAGAACGCAGCACCGATCGGCCCTTCAGCACCGGTACGTTTCGCAGTAGCAGCAGGTTCATATTTACCAGTTGCCCACTTGCCTTGTGCTTCGGTAAATGAAATGGATTCAGCTGTGGCTGTCTTTACTTTCTTGCCATTGATAGTAATTTGCAAAGGTTTTGCTGCATCGAATTTCGGATGTCCTTTCAGTTGCAGGGTAAATGCACCGAGGTTACTTGCAGTAATGTCGAGTTGATTAGGTGCCGTAAATTTAGCATCGATCGTAGAGAGTGTTCCGGGTGTTAACTGATCGAAACGAACCCAGTACGCGCTGCTATATTTATAGTTTTTCGAATTGAACAGAACGCGGTCCGGAAATTTATTGCGTTTGAATTTGCCGAACCACTCGAAGGCAGCTTCATCTTTATAGGCATTCTCCCAGCTGTTGTGGTTCACACCCGGGTACTCGGTATAGGACACATTAACGCCAACATCTTTCAATCGCTTTGTCCAATCGCGCGAAACAGAAACCGGCACAGCCTGATCCTGGTCACCGTGGTGGAAGAACATTGGTAAATTTAGAGCGTTGGGAATAAGATCATCAGTTCCCTTCGGAGGCGCTGGACATACCGGGAACAACGCAGCCCATATATCCGGACGTGTTAATCCGATCCACAACGTTCCGCCACCACCCATGGAAAGTCCTGTCAGGTATATACGGTCTTCATCGATGGAGAAGCGACTCTTTACATCTGCCAGTACATCCATCACATCCTGCTCGGCTACACCCTGGTAGCCCATCGTGCCGCGAGCATACGGTGAGGCAACAATATACTCCACATCTTTCCATTCGGGAAAATAGCGTGTAGCTTCTACGTCAGTCTCGCCATTGGCGTTACTCTTTCCAAACACTCTGCGCAACGAGAGACGGTGATTGGAGCCGGCACCATGCAACATAATTACCAGCGGATATTTTTTATTCTCATCGTAGTTCTTCGGGAGATATAGTCCATAAGGTTGTTCAGTGTCGTCAACATCGGAAAAGAACGTTAATACCTGTGGACCACTTTTCAGTTTTTGGGCTGATGCTGTCAAGGCAGTTGCCAGGCAAAGCAGTAAAATCAAGCGTATGGTTTTCATTGCTGTCAAATATTGATTTATGGGAATTGATTGTTATTTCAATGTAACACATTTATAGCACCACTATCAAATGATTTTTTTATGGAAGGATCGTATACTAAAAGCAAGGCCCGGATCACCCGGGCCCCGCTAACCTGTAAATGAAAAAACTGTCAATTAATACTGAAGTCCGTGGCCGAACTTATATAGCGGATCTTTCGAGTCATACGGAACATCTTCCTGCTGGTTGCGCACCGCTTCCATCGATGATGGTAATTCGAGGGGAAGTTTACCTTCCGGTTTTGCTTTCCCGAAAATAACATCCAGCACAGCGGCATCACTTGCACCGAAATCTGCCAGCAAGCCTTTTGCTTTTTCATTGATCTCCGGAATTACCGCCGGACGATCTATATAGATGTCAACAATCGTAGGTACCGTTTTCAACAGCATAAGAATGCTGTCCTTTTGTGTTCCTTTAAAATCAAGATCACCATGGTGGAAACCTCTCGCGAAAAAGTTTTTGGTCTCTACCGGGTACCATGGAGTATTTAAACGAATGATCGCTATATCTGCCAGCTCCAGTTTGGCAACTACTTCGCCATATTGTGCTGCCACGGTAGGATTGATGTTCTTGATATATAGCTTGAGTTTACCCGACTCCAGCGGTAATATAGTTTTGTCTTTTACTTTGTCGTTCTTTAGTAACGTTATGGCTCTGCGTTGTGCTGCTTCACCGGCTTTCATAAATTCGTCTTTACCAATGGTAGCAACAGCTTCATCGATATTTATATAGGGATTCTCGAACAGCCCGAGTTCAAATTTCTGGCGGAGTAATCTTTTTACGGATTGATCGATGCGCGCCTCCGTAAGCTTGCCATCCTTTACCAGTTTCACAACGTGGTGGGCACAATCTTCACCACCGAACTGATCCACACCAGCGTTCAATGCTTTGAGTACACGCTCTTCTTCTGAGAGGTTCTCAACGCCCCATGCACGTGCAGGCCATACCACATCGCCCATTTTTGCATCGGTAATTAAACCCCAGTCGGTACATACTACACCATCATATTTATACTTGTCGCGCAGCAATCCGGTGATGATATCTTTATTGAATCCGAATGCCACATTCTCGCTCGTCTGATCCGTTGGTATACCATAATACGGCATGATCGCAGCTGTGTGTGCTTCGAACGCAGCCTCGAACGGAATCAGGTGATAATTAAAATTCTTCCCCGGATATACCTGTCCTTTTTGAAATTCAAAATGCGGATCGAGTCCTTCCTTCTGCGGCCCGCCTCCCGAAAAGTGTTTCGTCATACATGCCACACTGTTCGAATCAAGTTTGTCGCCCTGAAAGCCTTTTATATAGGCCTTCACTAACTTAGCCGACAGCCTGGCGTCTTCGCCAAATGTACCGCTGATGCGTGGCCAGCGTGGTTCTGTAGCGAGGTCGGCCATCGGGTGTAAAGCTTCGCGTATACCGGCTGCTACATATTCCTGTCTAGCTATATCAGCATGTTGCTCCATTAGTTTTTCATCGCCTATAGCAGCAAAGCCCAAGGGTTCCGGCCATTGTGAAAAATCATTGGCTGTCATGGAAAATATATTGTTGCTAAAGGCATTGCGCGGATCCGAAGCGATTGTCAGTGGTATACCGAGTCTTGTTTTCTCTTCGGCAAACTTCTGCAGGTTGTTATACCACGTGGCCAGTATCTTTTTAGGAGGCACCGCCCACACGTTAAAGTGCGTCATATACTTCTCCGTCATCAGCTTGCTGGCAACCGGTGCAAAGGCAAACATACCTTCACCGGGTTTATCATCAATAGAGCCATCGTTGTTGATGCGCGTTCCGTTTATGAAAAGCATCCCGGCTTTTTCTTCCAGTGTCATTTGCTTTAACAGGTCATCGATACGCTTGTCGATCGGCTCGCGTGAATCTTCATATACATCGCGTTTACCGTTTTTGTTGAGATCGCGATAGGGAGTTTTATCCGAGCAGGATGACAATGCGGCCAGGGCGATCACCGAGCCGTATAGTATGTTAACTGGTTTGATCATAGAGTCTGGTTATTGTGTTGTGTATACACAATGATAAGTATTATTCATTGTGTTACCAATACGCATTGAAAGCGTGTAGAAACATTTTTATAGTATCGTGTAAAAATCCGCGTCCAATCGCGATATTTGAACGATATGGATAGGGAAAAACAGTTACGGGATTTTTTGCTGAAAGGTGACAAAACCTATATGCCCCGGGTTTCAGTGGACTGTGTGATCTTTGGATTTCACGAAGATCAACTCAAGGTATTGCTGCTGCGCTGGAAGGACGGACGTTGGTGTTTACCGGGAGGATTTGTAAAATGGGATGAATCTGTTGATGACTCTGCCGTACGAACTTTACAGGAGCGTACAGCACTGAATAATATATACCTGCAGCAGTTCCATACCTTCGGTGCGCCCGATCGCGAACGCGGTAAAAAACTGAAAGGTATACCCGATAGCAAGAAGAGCTGGATGCACGACCGCTTCGTATCCATTGGATACTATGCACTGGTTGAATTCTCAAAAGTAAATCCGGTTCCGGACTGGCTAAGTGATGCGTGCCATTGGTGGGATATACATAAAGTGCCGGCCCTGATCTACGATCACAATGAAATGGTAGAGAAAGCATTGGAGAAATTACGCTCGAGTCTCAACGATCACCCGGTAGGCTATAGCTTGCTGCAGGAGAAATTTACTATGCCCGAACTGCAGCGGCTCTATGAAACCATCCTGGATAAAAAACTTGATCGAAGAAATTTTCAAAAAAAAATGCTGAGTCTTGGTATTCTCGAACGACTGAAGGAACGCAAGACTGGTGGCGCACACAAAGCTCCATTTCTGTATCGGTTCGATAAAAAGAAATACGAGCGAGCGATGAAGCAAGGTCTCAAACTAGGCTTCTGAAGTATATACTTGAAAAATCAGGTATAGTGTGCTGGTATGCATTTGCTATATTTGGACCGTTTGCTCTATAAACCACCGTTACATGCAGCTAACAGCAGGAAGTATTTATCATGTATATAATCGCGGTAACAGTCGCGAACGTATATTCTTCTCTTCGGAAGACTACCGGCTTTTTTTGAAGAAAACCCGTCTTTACCTCAAGCCACACGCAGATATACTGGCGTGGTGTTTAATGCCTACGCATTTTCATTTTTTGGTTCATGCCAATGAAACATCCGTACAGGTAACGGAAGAGACAGGCTTTAAACGTCAGCAGTTTTCACAGGCGATGCGCCAATTATTGAGTTCGTATACGCACACGGTAAGTGAACAGGAGGGAAAAAGCGTAGGACTTTTCCTGCAACGCACAAAAGCAGTCTGCGTATCAGACGACCGTGAGCATGCCGCGATAGCATTCCGGTATATACATCAAAGTCCTGTAAGAACGCGCTTGGTAGAGAAGCTTGAAGACTGGCCGTTCAGTTCCTTTGCAGACTATGCCGGCATACGCGATGGAAAACTCTGTGACCGTCCGCTGGCTACCCGCCTGCTGGATCTTCGGGAAGAAAGTGTTCTTGTTTGAGGTTCTGTTCTGTCGCGCGGATGATAAGAGATGTTGCAACAGATGTTTTGATGGGTTCTTAAAGCGGAGCGAAAAAGAAAAGTGTAAAGTCACTTTTCATCGATGACCTTACACTTCGTGCTCGTGCATGTAGTTGATCAGTTCAATTTCTTCCGGTGTAAATTTATCCTTGTCTTTGGCTGTTCTTGACTCGATAAAATCTTCCAGCGTAATGTAGAACCGCAGTCTGTACTTCCAGATCAGTTTGCTACCGATTGCTTCCTTCAATTCGCGAAGGTCAGTCTTCTCATCGATCCAGTACATCTCATGTACATCACGTGTATCCGCTCCGCCACCAGTATAGCCAGGCATAAAGTTGATACGGGAATGTTCCAGTTTTCGCAGAACTTCATTTCTGAAGTCGGACCTTCCGGTGATATATAATGTTGTCCAATTCATTGTTCTTAATAATAAAGTTGTACACAGCGTTTAAGTTTAAAAGATTGTATGGGTGCTATGTATAACTTCGATACAACCTTTTGTGCAGGTATATATTATATGTTGGTAACATCGGTTAAAAAATCCCTGCACCTAACCATACGCAAAGAAAACACCTAAGGTTTACTGCGAGCAACAAAACTTTATACATTTTATTACACCCGACAAGCGAAAACGTGTGTGTAAGTAGAAGACGATTTCGTGTAGATATACCGTTGTGTTTGTAGAGACATTGGGACAATGTTTGAAAAGCTTCTGGCTGCTAGCTGCTAGTTGCAGGTAGATTGCTATAGGTTAAAAGTTTTTTGCTGCCCTGCAAAACTGAGTAGCACTATATAAATTAACTATAACAATTTGGGTGACTTTTGTCAGGTAACAAAATCTAATGTAGATATATATAGCCATAAACTTACCCGCCAAAAAGCCACTATCCCAATTCTTACTTCTTACTTCTGGCTTCTTACTTCTTACTCGCAGCTCAAAGCTCATGGCTCGCAGCTTTTTAAATCAACAATCTTCCAGCAGCCTGCAGCCAGCCGCTCCCTACTGCTCATAGCTAATTTTGACTATCTTTAACCAAATCTACCCGTATGACTTCGAAGCGTATCATTAAAATTACCTTTCCTATCTTGTTGGTGGGAATTTATTTCCTGGGTCCCAAGCCGGCTACTCCGGTATTTAACCTTACGTTGCCTCAGGTGCCTGATGGTGCTCAGGCGTTGGAACAATATGTAGCAGCCAACGAGGCAAAGCATAAACTGAAACCAAATAATGAAGCACGTATTGTCTGGACTGACAGCACGCGCACGAAGACTCCGTATGCTATAGTATACCTGCACGGATTTACTGCGAGTCAGATGGAAGGATCTCCAATACATGAACAATTTGCTGAAAAGTTTCATTGCAATCTATACCTGTCGCGACTGGCTGATCATGGCATTGATACAACGGATGCCCTGTTGAATTTTACTCCCGACAGATTATGGGAAAGCGCCAAGCAGGCTTTGGCGATCGGCAAGAAGCTGGGCGATAAAGTTATCCTCGTAAGCACATCTACCGGGGGCACGCTGGCATTGAAACTGGCGGCTGAATATCCGAACGATGTACATGCACTCATCAATCTTTCGCCGAACATTGCGATCAACAGCGGTGCTGCGTTTTTATTAAACGATCCCTGGGGACTATATATCGTACGCGCAGTAAAGGGTGGAAAATATAGTATATCTGAAGACGACACCGAGGAAGAGGCGAAGTACTGGTATACACAATACAGACTCGAAGCAACGACACAACTGGAAGAACTGGTTGAATCCACCATGACGGAAGAAACATTCAAACGCGTTAAACAACCTTCCCTCACGCTATACTATTACAAAAACGAAGAAGAACAGGATCCACAGGTAAAAGTAAGCGCCATGCTCGACATGAACGAGAAGTTGGCCACACCGGCAGAATTAAAACAAACTGTAGCCTTCCCCGATGCTGGCAGACACGTAATCGGCTCTTCACTCACAAATCCAAACTACGAAGAAGTATATAAGGCGATGGAGAAGTTTGCTGTGGAAAAACTGAAATTAACAGCAAGCCCCGAGCTGTGAAGAAAGCTGCTGGCTACAAGTTGCTGGCGGCTGGAATTTTAGATAAACAGCTACGAGCCGCGAGCGTTGAGCTGCGAGTGAATTTATGACTCTAGGTGCGTTGCCAAAAGCGAGTATCGGATAAATTACAACACACAAACCAGCAGCCAGTAGCTAGCGGCTAGCAGCTTTTAAAAAAAGCATCGCCACTAGCCTCTGGCACCAACACTGCTAGTAGATCTTGTCAATGTGTGTTCTTCCAAAAATAAGGCCTGTGCTTACCTGGGCGTCTCCGTTATAGGATACGCGTGATTCACCAAAGGAATTTACGCGAAGTTCGTCTTGTGTAGTGAGTTTGATTTTACTCTCGCCATATATATTCGTAATGGTGGAGAAACTCTTTAAGGCTTGTGTATCAATCTTGTTCTCGCCGAAGAGTCTGTACTTCTGGTATTCGGCTGTGCCTCCTTTTATTTTCAGATCATTCTGACCATAGAAACTGGTCTTGAGGTATTCTGTTTTTATACCGGCTAACGTTATTTCATTTTCACCATACGCTTTCAGTTTAAACTTCCTGGCTTTCAGTTCGCTCTTGCAGGTAAGTTCCTGTGCTCCGCGAATTTCAAGATGTTTCAACTGGCGATAGGTAACGTATGCTGTTACCGTAGCATTTCTATAGACACTGTTCTTTCCCCAGTGCTCACGTTCTAGTTTCTCTGTTACCTTGGCATCATCCAGGTAAAGACGAAGTGTTTTTCCTTTTACTTCGATATTGATCTTATCGGCTGATACATTGGAATATACCATGCGAATACTTTCGTGATCACCTTCTTCAAGAATAACATTGATCTTCGGAGAAGCAATAACCCGGTTAAAGGAACGGAGGTCTTTCGTAATTTCTTCTTGTCCGTATGAAATAGTAGCTACAGCGAACAGAAGCGAGGCGAGGGTAATTTTAATCATTTTCATAAATCCTTATAGTAGTGTTTTATCCCAGACAGCCGACCTGGTGTTTACCCCTATGCGTCAATTAAAAGTTAATCGTTATAAGTTTATCTGTTATCCGTATTTACTAATAACGGTTAACGTGTAACGGATAACGTTATTACTCGTCACGAAGGGAATTAACCGGGTTGCCCTGTGAAGCTTTCCAGGCGCGGTAACTGACCGAGAAGAAGGCGATGGTAAATGTAGCGAGACCGGCTACTATAAATATCCACCATGCCGGTTCGATATGATAGGCGAATTGCTTTAGCCAGATGTGCATGAGCCATCCGCTGATGGGCCAGGCGAGGAGGTTAGCGATCAATACCAGCTTCAGGAAATCTTTATTGAGTAAACGAATGATGCTGCGTTCTGTTGCACCCATCACTTTACGAATGCCAATTTCTTTTGTTCGTTGTTCCGCCATGAAATTGGCAAGACCTACCAGACCCAGGCAGGCTATAAAAAAAGCGAGTACTGTAAAGATCAGAAAGAGCTGGCCGATGCGCCTTTCGGTTTGATGTTTGCGTTCAAAATTCCGGTCGAGGAAAGTATATTCGAAGGCGGCCTCAGGTGAATGTTTTTTCCAGAGACTTCGAATGGTATCGAGGGTTTGCTCAACGTGGGTTCCCTGTATACGAATTGCCATCTCCCAGTTCGGTTGCTTGCCCAATACAATCGCCATCGGCTGGATCGGATCTTTCAACGATTGGAAGTTGAAGTCCTGCATGATACCGATCACTTCGTGTTCAACCGCTTTTTCATGTCCGCCATATATACTCCACAATGTTTTACCGGCCAGTGTTTTTATACCCATCTTTTCCGCAGCCGTCTCGTTGAGGATCATTGCTGTTGAATCGGATGGAAACTCGGGAGAGAAGAACCTGCCGGTGATCATTTTATACTTCATCGTGCGCATGTGATCGTAGTCCATCTCATACACATTTAACATATAGTCGCGGGCCGGGTCGGTAGTACTGAATACAAATTGCCAGTCGATGTTGGGAGGGAGGCGATTGCAATAGCTCGCGGCTACGATGGATTCATGTTGCAGTAATTCTTTTTTAAATGCGGCACCGTTCTCACCAAGGTTACGCGTATGCAGCAGGTTTACCAGGTTGCTCTTATCGAACCCGAGACTTGCCTTCTGTATATATTGCAGTTGTTGATATACCACCAGCGTAGCAATGATCAACCCCGATGAAATAAAGAATTGGAATACAACCAGTGCATTGCGTATACCATACGTCCGCCTGCGCGAACGGATGCGTCCCTTCATTACTTCAATAGGCGAGAAGGTTGTAAGATAGAATGCCGGGTAACTTCCTGCGAGTAAACCTACAATGATCGCGAAGATGGGCAGCCCTGTGAAGAACAGCGGTGACAGAAACACACGCATGCTCAGTTGCTTTTCGGCAAGTATATTGAAAGGCAGAAGCAATATACTGACGATGAACAATGCCAGCAGCACGGCAATCACTATATAGAAGAACGATTCGAGCATGAACTGACCAATGAGACGAGACACCGGTGCGCCAACCGTTTTACGTACGCCAACTTCTTTCGCGCGACTAGCCGAACGTGCCGTTGACAGATTCATAAAGTTAATGCAGGCCAGTAGCGTGATGAAGGCTGCTATAGCACTGAAGAGGTATATATACTGAATGTTACCGTTGGTCTCAATCTCATCGGTAAAGCGCGAGTAGAGATGTATGTCCGTGAGACGTTGTGTAAAAAATGCAATCTCGTTGCCTTGTATTTTTGACTGATCAATATTTACTCTTCTCAATTCTTCCAGTTCCGGATCTACGTGCTTCTTGACAAAAGCATGCAGCATTTCATCAACCGGTTTGATGGTAGCATCGGGCTTGAGTTTGAAATAAGTGATGGTGCGTCCGGTTACCCAGTTCGAGGTGTGCACATCGTCCCACGAAGTAAGCGAAAGTATACCGGTGAAATGAAAGTGGCTGTTGGTAGGAGGATCCGCAGCAATGCCGCTAACCTGCACAGTATATCCCTGTGCCAGCACCATCGTTTTTCCGATTGGTGTTTTATCGCCAGGGCCTTTATAGTCGAAGTAACGTTGGGCTGTAGATTCGGTAATGACCAGTTTACGTTGACCATGCAGTACCTCATCGGGATCACCTTCTATCAATTGAAAATTAAAGAAGTGAAAGAAGTTTGAATCTGCTAATAAAAGATTAGGTTCGGTAAAGGACCGATCTTCATAGCGCATCGGAAATGTAGCCCAGCTTGCCAGTTGTGTGACAGATTCCACAGCACTGCTTTCGCGTTGAAGTGTCTTTGCCAGCGGAGCTGCAGTATATACCGATAATACTTTTTTGCCCTGCAACATGCCACGAAACGCGACACGGTATATACGATTGGCATTCGGGTGGAAGGTATCATAGCTTAGTTCATCATGGAGGTATAACACAATGAGAAGGCTACACGCAATGCCGATGGTAAGTCCGGCAATGTTTATGAACGAGAAGCCTTTGTGCCGAAGCATATACCGTAACGCTATGGACAAGTAGCTTTTTATCATACCGATTTACGGTGTGAATATACGGCTCCAAAATGGATAGTACATCATGGTCCGCAGCCAGCGGTCTCCATACAATCAGAATGGATGCTGCTGATGTACGAGACCACGGCTATGGAATTCACTATGTAAACTAAAAACTATTCGCTGCGAAGGGCATCCACCGGATTGCTGAGGGCCGCCTTCAGTGCCTGGAAGCTGATGGTAAGCAACGCGATTACGATCGATGCTATACCCGCTATAATAAAAGTACCCGCTCCGATTGAGATGCTATATTGAAAGTCGGCCAGCCACTGGTTCATCACGAAGTATGCAATGACGCTGGCTACGATAAACGATACAAAGATGAGTTGTATAAACTCTGCTGATAATTTATACAGGATGGTGCCGTTGCTGGCACCCAGTACTTTGCGTATGCCAATCTCTTTTCTGCGTTGTTCAGCTGTAAACGCTGAGAGTGCAAAGAGACCCAGGCCGGCAATGATCATGGCCAGTGTTGTGAAGTGAGTGAACATACTGGCGAAGGCCTGTTCATTCCGATACAGGTTGGCGAATTGTTCATCGAGGAAAGCATACTCGAATGTAGTGCCTGGATTTATTTTCTTCCACGTGTCTTCTATAAATGCAATGGTCTCTTTCATGTTCGCTGATTTCACTTTCACCGCCATTGATCCGTTATCCTTGTTATAGAGCATGAACAGCGGTTCGAGTTTATGGCGTATCGTGGCGAAGTGAAAATCTTTTACAACGCCCACCACGGTATAGGTGGTGAGATCGTTGATGGTGGCACCGGATTGTAAACTTATCTTTTTACCAACCGGATCTTTCCATTTGAGGAAGCGTGCCATCTCCTCGTTAATGATCATCGAAAGCGAATCATCGTAGTCGAGTGAGAAGTTTCGTCCATCCATAACTTTGATACCCATCGTAGGTATAAAGCTTTCGTCCGCTACCATAATACTGGTAATGATATTCGTCTCGGCACTGATGGCACCCTCGGGGAAAATATTGGTGCGTCCCAACTGTTGTCCCATGCGGGAAGATGAAGTACCGGCAGCCACTATATTGGGGTTGTGCAGCAATTCATTTTTCAACGTGGTGGCATTGGCAACAATCTGTCCGTTCTGCTGCAACGTTATTACCTGCTCGCGACTATAGCCGAGATCGGTAGTATATATGAACCGCATCTGCTGATATACTATACCGGTGCCTACCATAAGTGCAATGGAGATTGTAAACTGAAGCACGACCAATGCCTTACGCAACCGTATACCGCCGGCTGAATTCTTGAATGAGCCTTTCAGTACCAGTATAGGTTTAAAGGATGAGAGTACAAACGCAGGATATAGTCCCGCTAATGTACCTACGATCAACACCAGCCCTGCAAGCATCGCGATACTTTGGGGCTGCATGAGTACCGTAACATCGGCAAACCGGTGGTACGTGCTGTTAAGCAACGGTACGGCTACCAGCACAGCAGCAACGGCCAGCAATGCCGCTACACAGGTTACCAGTATCGATTCGATAAGGTGCTGCGCAATAAGTTGCTGGCGTACAGCGCCAATTACTTTGCGCATGCCTACTTCCTTCGCGCGCCCGGTTGACTTGGCCGTAACCAGGTTCATGAAGTTTACGGCTGCCAGTATCAGAATTAGTATAGCAATGGTGGAGAGTACATATACATTCAATACATCCGATTTATTAGCATTTGTCTCAAAGAGAATTTCTTTTGATTTCAAGTGAACATCCTGCAACGGCTGCACTACAGGTGTAAAGAATTCGTATGCGTTGTTCTTGGTGCTGATGGCTTTCAGTTTTGCGTTCAGGTCAGCAGGGTCAACCGGTTTATCGAGCAGCAAGTACGAGAAGCAAAATATACCTTGCCACGTGTCGAGCGCCTGTCGCAGGCCATCTTCATTTTGGCCCGGTACAAGCGAATGCAGCAGATCAAATTGTAAGTGTGAATTTTTGGGAAGATCGGCAAGTACAGCCGTTACATTCAGGTCGGTGTTTTGGTTGAGCTTCACCGTTTTACCGATCGGATTTTCGCTGCCGAAAATTTTCTTCGCGAGCGTTTCGGTGATCACAATAGAGCCCGGTTTATCCAGCGCACCCGTTGTGGCGCCATCAATGATTTTGAAATCGAATACTTCAAATATAGCAGGGTCGGCACGGAAGGCGGCTTCGCATTTCAAAGGTTTATCCTGGTAGCTTAAATCATAGCGACCACCGCCGGTAAGGCGTGCACTTTTTATTACTTCCGGTAATTCTTCTTCCGCAGCCGGTGCGAGGCGAGGTTGTGTAACACCAACCAGTTTGCTGCTTACACCTTCAGCACTATCGATGGTGAGCAGGCGTACAATGCGTGTATAGTTGGTGTGAAATGTATCGTAGGAAAGATCTTCGGCAACGTACAGGTATATAATCATACTCGCGGTGAGTCCGAATGCCAGCCCGATGATCTTGATAAATGAATATCCTTTTTGCTTCAGCAGGTTGCGTAGGCCCGTAATGAAGTAGCTCTTGAACATAGGTTATGCGATTTGCTATGCGTAAGTCAATAGTAGTGCCATGAAAAAAAGCGCAGAAATTGTGAACGGGAAGCGCGATTTCCCAAGCTGGGGGATGGACGCTTCTGTACGGATTCGTCCGCGAGCGGGCAAATGCAGTGGGCCTGCGGATGACGCTGATTGACGCAGAACAATATTGCAGACTGACGGTATAGGCGTTGAGTAGGATGCGAAAATATATTCTCAATATATTCTTAGTGTAGAGTGATAAAAAAGTCTCCGTTGATCTGGGAGCTCTGCGGGTAATATTCTTTATTCGCGTAATTTGAAATTGATTTGCATGTATGAAGTATGATATCAAATGGCTTACGGATAGATTTGATCAAGGCGAGAAGCTTGAGTTTATATTCTTCTGGGGCCACACGGGTAAGCATGGTGAGGCGGTTGGTAAATTTATATTCAGTCAGTGGTATCCTTCGCCTTTTATAGTTGATGGAGTTACATACGCTACAGCAGAACATTGGATGATGGCGCAGAAGGCAAAACTGTTCAACGATAATGATATAGTTGAGAAGATTGTTTTAAGTGAGAAGCCCGGAGAAGTAAAAGCGCTTGGCCGTCAGATCCGGAATTTTGATGAAGCAAAATGGAATGCGCATAAATATGAAATCGTTACGAACGGATCGATTCATAAATTTCAGCAGAACACAATCCTAAAAACTTACCTGCTCAACACAGGCGACAAGATATTGGTTGAAGCCAGTCCTTCTGATGCTATCTGGGGAATAGGACTTCACCAGGATGAAAATCAAATTGAAAATCCGCATACCTGGAGAGGCACAAACTTACTTGGCTTTGCTTTGATGGAAGCGCGTGATTTTCTTCGTACCCAATGACATTCGATACTATTCTACTATGCATCTGAATCTGCTTGTTATCAAAAGTGCACGTATGGAAGAGCTTGTCTCATTCTACCAGATGCTCGGTGTGCGTTTTGACCATCATCAACATCAACGCGGTCCTCTTCATTATGCAGCGGAGCTTGGTAACATGGTCTTTGAAATATACCCGTTACCGGAAAATGAATTGGTAAATACATCCATCAGGCTTGGCTTCTCTGTCGCCAATCTGGAAAGCACCATCGGCCAACTTGGAAAAGCCGGTATAAAAATAATACGAGAACCCAAACAGACTGAATGGGGATATATAGGTATAGTTGAAGATCCGGATGGCAGAAAAGTTGAGCTTAAACAGTTGTCAGGTTAAGGCCCGCAGATGCCGCGGATTTCCGCATAAAAATGCACGCGGAAGATTATGTATATGATTGAGGATCTTATCAGGGAGGTTATATCGTTACTATACCTTTAAAAATCTGCGTTTATCTGCGTATTCAGCGGGCCCAAAAATTGCATTGATTATATAGCACGCCTGTTTTTTGTTTACATATTTAATGCGATACTTGTAGTATAACCGATTAACGCGCGTATGCAAAAGATTTATTTAAGTGATGCCGGTCCAAAGGTTTCTCCCGCTGTATATGGTTTTTACCGCTGGGACACCGAACTCGAAAATGCCCCGGCATCGATGGAACGTATCGTTGCCCTTTGCCTTGAACTTGGCATTAACACTTTCGACCATGCCGATATATATGGTTCCTCACAATGTGAAGAATTGTTTGGAGCGCTCCTCAGCAAAAAGTCGTTCAAGCGTGAAGATATAGTACTGTTTACCAAATGCGGCTTAAAAGTTCCGCAGGCGGGCAACCCCTCCATACGCGTAAAACATTACGATACTTCGGCTACTCACATCCTGCAGAGCGTAGAAAACTCACTCCGTAAACTCAAGACCGACTATATCGATATATTCTTACTCGATCACCTCGATCACGTTTCGAATCTCGAGGAGACTGCTATAGCGCTTGAGAAACTGATGAAGTCAGGAAAGATCAGAAATATTGGTGTGGCTAACTTCTCTGTGTTCCAGCACCAGTTGCTGGCCTCGTACCTGCACACTCCGATTGTAACACACCACCTCGAGTTGAACCTGCTCAACACGTCTGCACTCGACAACGGGCAGATAGACTATATCAAGCAACGCTATATGCGTCCACTCGTTTCAGCACCGGTAGCCAGTGGCAGAATTGCTACGGGCACAGATGAACAGGCTGTACGTGTACGCAAGAAGTTACAAGAGATGGCCGCAAAGTATAGTGTAGATATAGAGTCCGTGGCAGTTGCGTGGCTTATAAAACTCGGAGCACTTCCATTGATTGGTACGCGCGAAGAACAACGCATCCGTAACATCGCCAATGCTTTCAATATCCAGCTCGATCACCAGGATTGGTATGAGCTCTATACGGCATCACGTGGGGAAATATAGTGGAGGTGGCGATTTTCTCTTTAGGGAGAGATAGCTTCCCATTGCACGTGTTTGAAATCCAGAGACACAAAGTTCTCAGAGAAGACACGGAGTTACTCAAAGTCTATGTAACGCTGTGTCTTCTTTGTGTTCCTGGTGCAATTGGATTTGCTAACGGATAACGACTACCGTTCAACAGGAATATAGATGTGAAACGTTGCCCCCTCATTCGGCTTTCCTTCCGCCTGTATAAACCCGTTGTGATTATCCAGGATCCTCTTACAAATCGATAGTCCTATACCCGTGCCGCTATATTCGCTTTGTCCGTGCAGGCGTTGAAAAACTTCAAAGATCCGGTTGCTATAGGCTTCATCAAACCCGATACCGTTATCCGCTACAGTAATATGATGGAACCGTTTCGTCAGATCACCGGTATAGCCTTTTATCTGGTCAGCCGTTACGTCATCAGCATGGATGCGTATCTGCGGGTGTATATCTTTTCGAGAGAACTTGAGAGCGTTGCTAAGCAGGTTCACAAACAACTGCTGGAACTGAAAGCGTATCAGATCGAGTATCGGTAGCGGTGAAGCTTCCACTACAGCATGTTTGTCGCGAATCGTTTCATCGAGGTCGCGCTTAACAATTTCAATAATCTCATTCAGATCGACACGTTCAAATTTACGTTCCTGTGTTGATGTTCGTGAGTAGGCGAGGAGATCTTCGATCAGTGCCTGCATGTGCGAAGTTGTATTCACAATGCGCTGCATATACTCTTTGCCTTTATCAGAGAGCGTTTCTCCATCCACTTCTTTTATCCGGTGAATGAACGATTGTATTTTTCGCAGCGGAGCCTGCAGGTCGTGACTGGATACATACGCGAATGAAGTAAGCTCCTGGTTCATCTGCTCGAGCTCGGCATTCTTCTTCTTCATTTTGTCTTCGGCCGATTTGCGCTCGGTAAGATCACGCGTTACTTTTGCAAAGCCGATCACATCATGTGCATCGTTGTGAAGTGCCGTAATAATAACGCTGCTCCAGAACAACGTTCCATCTTTACGCACACGCCATCCTTCGTACTCTGCTTTACCGTTGATGCGTGCCTTTTCTATGAATTTTTCCGGGAGGTGTTGCTCCTGGTCCTGTCGTGTATAAAATATACGGAAGTGCTGGCCGATAGCTTCTTCCGTAGTATAGCCTTTCAGTGTCTCAGCACCTTTATTCCAGTCAATGATATAGCCATCGTTATCCAGCAGTATAAAGGAATAATCCTGCACCTCTGAAATCATCTTCTCCCAATATAAACTGGTCAGTTGGCTTCGGTTGCCAAGCGCGAGTTTCTTTTGAGACATAGAGCTCATCGTATTTTATTTCCTGATAAGAAACCTGTTCTACGAAAGATAGTAATTCTGGTGTGATTACGATATCGATCTTATGTAGTCAGTATATAATGCTGCTCACAGAATTAGGATGCCGGCACTTGAGCCAGTAGCGCAGGATAAGGTGCATTGTTTTTTTCAATTCTTCGAAGCTGTTCTCCTTGAGGAAGAATCCCTGAACCGAAAGCTCATACGCTCTCCGTACCTGTGCAGGGCTTGCGGCTGTGGAAAAGAAAATGAAGGGTATACTTTTGCGTTTCAGGAATGCATCGTGACAGATATTCTCCAGTAGTTCAAGTCCATCCATCAGCGGCATATTAATATCGCAGAGAATGAGAAGAGGCTTTTGAGTTGTTGTCTTCAAATACTCAAGCACCTTGTTTCCGTTACTGAAGAAGAGAAGTTGATCTCCCACCCCGATCTCGGCGCAGACGGATTTCAGAATATCCTGATCGTCAGGGTCGTCTTCAACAATTAGTATCGGTGAGTTTGGAGGAATGATCAGTTGTTCCATCCGTCACGAACCATAAAATATAATGCCAGCACAGCTATATTTTTTCAACGGTTTAGTAGAAGCGGCAAAGCTTACGATTGTCCTGATGTGAGCACAGGCTGGTTACTGCACTTATTTATAAAGAGAGCTGCGAATAGATGTGAGAGTCGATTTGTTCCGGGGTTGGCCATAAACAAAAAAACCAGGAACGAGCCTGGTTTTTTTCTATAGCTGAGCGTTTGCTTAGTTTGCTAACCGAACATTTACTGCATTTACGCCTTTTTTTCCCTGTTGGAGTTCAAAAGTCACTACATCGTTTTGACGGATTGAATCAACAAGCAATCCGGAAATGTGTACAAAGTAATCTTGTCCTGTTGCTGTTTCTTTGATAAAACCAAATCCTTTGGCTTCATTAAAAAATTTTACTGTTCCTTCTTTCATTGAATTAAATAAAAATCGATACAAAGGTAAGAGATAAACCTTAAGGCAGTATACCTTTTGCCGGCTTATCCGGAAATTAACGTTAAAGTATCATATAAATTGCTTACTTTTGTGTTTCGAATCCGCTAATTCCTCCAAAAAAGAACTTTAGGCGTCAGAAATTTTTTTTAGGCTTATCCAATTGACAGCCTCTCTTGACACAACATTTTAACATGACATTTGAAAATTTGAATTTAATAGAGCCACTTTTGCGTGCTCTAAAAACTGAAGGATATTCCAAACCCACACCGATTCAGGCACAGGCTATTCCTATTTTACTGGAACGAAAAGACTTGCTTGGCTGCGCACAAACCGGAACTGGTAAAACCGCTGCGTTTGCACTGCCGATCCTTCACTTGCTTCACCAGGACGAACTATTTGTAAAAGGACCTGTCGGTATAAAGGCATTGATCCTCACACCAACGCGTGAACTGGCCATACAGATTGGCGACAGCTTTACGGCCTACGGAAAACATCTTCGTTTGTCGCATACCGTGATCTTTGGTGGTGTATCACAACATACACAGGTAAAAGCCCTGCGCGATGGCGTTGATATACTCATTGCAACTCCGGGAAGGTTACTGGATCTGATGGACCAGCGCTTTGTAAAACTGCAGCATCTTAAAATGCTGGTACTCGATGAAGCCGACCGCATGCTCGACATGGGTTTTATTCACGATGTGAAAAAAGTTATTGCGCGTGTTCCCGCTAAGCGACAAACTATTTTCTTTTCGGCAACCATGCCGCCGGAAATTGCTTCGCTTGCCAACACCATTCTGAGCAACCCGGTAAAAGTGGAAGTAACTCCGGTCTCATCAACCGCGAACACCATTAACCAGTCGGTATATTTTGTAGAGAAGGGCAACAAGCGCAAGCTGCTGCACCATATTTTACAGGACCGCTCCATTGCAACAGCACTCGTGTTTACGCGTACCAAACATGGTGCAGACCGTGTAGCCAAACAGTTGAATGAGGCGGGTATACGCGCAGAGGCTATCCATGGCAATAAATCACAAGGAGCAAGACAACGTGCACTCAGCAATTTCAAATCGCGAAAGACTCGTGTACTGGTAGCTACCGATATAGCGGCACGCGGTATTGATGTAGAAGAGCTCACACACGTAATCAACTTCGAACTCCCCAACGTACCCGAAACGTATGTGCACCGCATTGGTCGCACCGGTCGTGCCGGAGCCAGCGGTATATCGATATCGTTTTGTGATGAAGAGGAAAAGGAATTCCTCGATGACATTCAAAAAATAATCGGCAAGAAAATCCCGGTAGTAGACGATAACCCGTATCCGATGCACCGCGCAGGTATGCCGAAACCCATCCAGCAACCCCGTGCAGCCAAACAACGCAATGGCCACACGCAGACCGCCCAAACGCAGGGCAACCACAACCCGCAGACTCCTGCGAAGAAGAAAAAGAAGTGGTATCCGAAGAGATAGTGTTGATGTGTTGATGTGTTAATGTGTTTACGTTGGTACGTGTGCACGTGTGTACGTAGTTAACCTAAACACATACACACCTAAACACTTAAACACATTTTTCACCTCGCGTTGATGTGTTTACGTTGGTACGTGTGCACGTGTGTATGTAGCCATTAAGTGAAAACGTGTGGCTATAATAAAACTAACCTAAACACATACACACCTAAACACTTAAACACATTCTCACCTCGCGCATATCTCGCGGTAGTCACAGAAACCGCAAACCTTCAGATCATCGGTTTGATCGAAGGGGATGGCGGGGTTGAAGAGTTCGTGGAGGAGTGTGCGTAAATGGTTCTCGAATTCTGGCAGGTATGGTGTAGCATCATCGATGCGATGTTTGCCAAGATATAGGCCGTATTCAAAATCGTCTTTGAAAATTTCTTTTCGGTTGATCAGTCCCGGTTGAATTTTTACCTGGGGCGATCGCGTTACATTTCGCTGTGCATATACCCATGCATAGAGCATCGCCTGGAACGCTGCCTTGTTCCTTTTTGGATCGCGCCTGAACAGCGATTCTATACTCTCAAATTTATTTTCGTCTTTGCCGGTTTTATAGTCGAGGATACGAACGGTATTTTCTTTCTCGTCCACTCGGTCGATAAGACCTCCCATGACAATGGAAAGCGTTTTGTCGCGTTGCGTGATGTTTACCGGTGTGGTGAAATTCCGGGCTTCGAGTAATTCAATGGTAAACGGAGTATATATTTTGTCGTACGAAAGTACTTTCAGCGCAAACTTCTTTACCATTTCCTTTACTACCAGCTGCCGTCCATCGTATTCAAATACTTTAGTGTCGGGCAAATGAAAGTGCTGGCGGAAGGCGAGTTCAATGAAGCGCTCGAGTTTTGCATTTACATTTATAAAATGCTCTTCGTTTACGGCCCAATGTCCTGCCGGTGGACGAAGGTCCTGGTAGAATAACTCCATCACCTTGTGAAATATATTTCCGAAGATTCGCGCATCGGCTTCTTCTTCCACTTCATCAGGCTCGCGTATTTCAAGCAGGTGCTTGAAGTAAAATTTCAAACGACACTCCAGGTATGTATTTAGTGTGGATGGTGTAAGGGCTTTGCCAAAGTAACGCTCGAGCTTCTCCAGTACATCTGCTTTCTTCTCGATAGCAATGGGTTTTGCTTCGTGTACCTGCACCGGGTTATAGAGTATCTTTCGTTCGTGTGGCCAGTCGGTTTCATAAATCAGCTGGTATAAATAGCGACTCATCTCACCTGTGCCCAATACATCCGGTTCTGTGTTATAGTATAGATCGATGGTTTCAGCACGCTGTAACAATCGGTAGAAGAGATAAGCATACATAGCATCCTGGTGCTCAGATGTAGGCAGACTATATGCTCTGCGAATGTTGTGCGGTATATAGGAGCCTTGCCGTGGAGCAGCAGGCCATAACCCTTCGTTCAGTGAAAGTATAATAACATGGTCGAAGTCAAGGTTACGCGTTTCCAGCACCCCCATGATCTGCAAACCTTTTAAAGGCTCACCGGTAAACGGAACCTTCTCTGCGCGCACCACCTGGCGGAACATGCGCTGCTGCATACGAAGTTCCATCGGCTCGCTGAGCGTAAGTTCCTGCACACGCGAAAGTATGCGATGAAAATGGAAAGCAAATTCTTTCTCCATCAACCCGCCTGCATCCGGAGATGTAGCAAGTGCTTCGACTACGCGAATGAGATATGCGAGAAACTCTTCTGCCGGAACGATACGGAATATTTCTTCGAGCAGTTCATGTTTCTTCTCGAAGAACGATGGGGCTATATGTACCTGGTTGTTCTTGTGTATAAACTCGCGCCATTGTGCAGCTTCTTCGCCCACGCGTGCTTTCAGGTAGGGATGGTTGAGCAGGGCCAGCACATAGCGGTAATAGAATTCATCTTTACGTTTATGCAAATGCAGCTCAAACAGAAAATCGATCAGCGAGTAGTAGGGTGTACTCACCAATGGAAAACCCATGGTAACATTGATAGACTGTAGCGAAGGCGGCAATGCATAGAGCACCGACATCAGCATGTTCTCATCGGGTAATACAATAACGGTGCGTTCAGCTATATTTTGTTCGGCCAGTAGGCGTAGCGTTGCATCGAGTTGCTGTGCCAGTAATTTCGGTTGTCCGGCTTTCTGCGGAACACCCAGCACGGTAATTTTCTTGGCTTGTCCTAAATACGTTTTGGGCTCCGGTGGAAAGGTTTGCCCGAGGACTGTATGCTTTCGATACTGCCTGAAAAATGTTCCGGCTTCACGATGCGGTTCATTTACATAGAAGGCATCTTCGTCCCAGTATATGCGCGTGTCACGATGTTCTGTAAACCACGTCAATATTTTTTCTTCGGCTGATGTGAGTGCGTTGAAGCCGGCAAATACAAACTTCGTATTGACTTCTTTCTTTTTAGCTGCCGGCACAAATTTATCGATGTTCTCGGCTACGTGGCGATGGATCATCCCGGAGTAACCGATCTTCTCCTCCATCAGTTGCTGGCGAAACGCTATATATACCGGGTATAAACTTTGCCACAGCTCGAGGAACTTTCGCTTACTCGCGGAAGAACCAAAATCAATGGTTTGCCAGAATTCGATCAGGAATTGCTTTTGTTCTTCCGTGAGATAATCGAAATACTGGTCGAGTTCTTTCTGGTTGCTAAGATCTTTAAACAGCCCCGCAGCATTTACCAGGTATTTATCAAGTTCATCGAAATCGCGGAGCAGCATTTCTCCCCAGAAGTAAAAACGATCGAGGTTTTCATCGGAGTTGGTTATGCGTTTGAATACGCGGTATAAACTAACAATGAGCGAAAGTTTGTCAGCTTCCTGCAGATCGGAATATGAGCCTATAAATTCTTCAATGCTTACAATGTTGGGTGCCCATCGGGGCGTGTCCAATTGTTCAGCAAGCGCTTTTCTGAAATATAGCGAAGCACGCTTGTTCGGGAAGATCACCGTAAGGTTGTCCCAATCGGTATATTCCTTTCTGATGGTATCGGCTATTTCCTGGATAAATGTTCTCATACTGTTTTGCACACCCGCTCATTTACATATACCAGATAACCTTTTATTTCTTCCAGGCCCATGGTTTTCAGAATGGATATATATTCGTTTACCTGATGTTCATCTTCTTTTTTCGGGGCACCGGTTTTATAGTCAATAAGGATAGCCCGTTTGTTTTGTATAGCAATGCGATCGATCCTGCGTTCACTTCCATCGGGCATGATCAATGCAGCCTCGCGTTTCAATGACATATCTTCTGTGAAAGCCGGTTTAAGTGCCGGATGCGTTACAATCCATTTCACCGCGTCTTCAATGACAGCATGTTCATCGTGGTTGATCAGTCCTTCCTTTATAGCCTGCTCTAATGTTATGGCTACATCAGCTTCCGTTTTGATGCGCGCCATCAGTGTATGCAGAAATATACCATAGTTGATCTTCTTGCGCTGCTCAGTCTGCTGGAAAAATTCTTTGCCGCGCGTTCGTATCTGCAGGCGCTCACGCCATGGAGTAATGTAGTAGTGCTTCAGTACAAGCGAATTGTTAACAGGTGTTTCACTTCGTTCGTCTTCAATTGTACCAATGGTAAGTGTTCTGTTGCCAGACGACCAGTATTGCTGAAAAGCATCGCTGCTTTCGATCGCGCGCTCCGCTAATTTACCGATATGGTTAATGCTTCCTGATTTGCTATAGGGCGCCAGTGCAATGAGACCCTGCTCGGCACGCGTAAAGGCAACATATAGTAAGTTCAGGTTATCGAGGTATATACGTTTACGTTCTTCGGTATAGTATTCATGAAAGCATGTGCTCTCCAGCTTGCTGCTATATTTCAGCGGCAGGTACCCTATATCTTTAAACAATGGCTCATCCGAGCGACACCAGAGTATAGGCGATTTCATAGGCGGATGGTTCAGCTCCCAATTGAGAAACGGTATAATAACATAGCGGAACTGTAGTCCTTTTGATTTGTGAATGGTGATGATCTGCGCGGCATCGACACCACCGGCAACCTGTATAGACTTTTTATGTTTGTTATCGTCCCACCACTGTAAGAACGAAGCGAGGTCACTTTTCTCGCGCATGCTGAATTCCAGCACTACATCCTGAAAAGCCTGCAGGTAAGCAATCTCGGTCGAGAGCTTGCCGAGGTTAAACATGTGGATGAGATTCTCTACCAACTCAACCAACGGCAATGCAGCAAGTATATCTTCCTGGTTGGTAAAGGGTGGAGGCACCAGCTTAGCAAACTCTTTGGTTTTACTATTGGAAAATAATTTATGCTGATTGGGAAACGCCTGCTGCGGCCACAGCTTCTGATACTCGTAGGCGAGCTGTGCGCGGGCAATTAAATTCTTGCCGTCTTCAAGCAGGCGCATGGCGTTGATGAGTACTACTACCGAAGCTGCCTGATCGAGTCGCAACGATTCATTCGAGACTACATCGTATTTATATTCCGGTTTTGCATCAGCCGATGACCGGTATTGCATGAAGTACTGTGCGATCATCTGACCTTCGCTGTTATCACGAACCAGGAATGCTATATCCCGTAACGCTATACCTTTTTGCTGCAAGCCTTCTAATATACCGGGCAACTGCTCCAGCGAAACATCTTCAAATTTTACTTTTCCTTTTTCATTCTCCTCATCACCATTTTTAGGAACGACCTCGGCTGTATCGAGAAACTGAACGGATATATAGCCCTTGCCGGGATGACGAAAAACTTTCTGCGAAGCATCACTATACGATTGCTGCGGAAATATAGTATTGGTCTCTTTGCTGATGATGTCTGAAGCAGCGGCAAACAACACGTTGTTGAATGTGACCACGTTGCCGGCACTACGATAGTTTGTGTCCAGCGGAAATGTATCGATCATCAATTCGCCTACATCCTGCTTTACTTTTTCCTGTAGTATATTCAGGTCGCCACCGCGCCAGCGATATATAGATTGCTTGATGTCGCCTACAATAAGACTCCGGTAATTTTGAGCGATACCGTTCTTGATGAGTGGCAATATATTCAGCCATTGAAAACCGGAAGTATCCTGAAATTCATCAATCAGGAAATGGCGATAGAATGAACCAACCTTCTCGTATATAAAGGAAGTATCCTGACCCTGCATCACACCCTGCAAAAACTGCGGAGCATCAGAGAGTAACATGAGGTTGTTCTCACGAAGATACTCCCGCAACGTCTTCGATATATCAGAGAGCAGTCCGAATACATACAGGTTCCGCAACGCCTGCTCGGCAGAAAAATATGATATACTTTCCTTTTCAATATAGCCGATCAGCGAAGCGAGTTGTGATAGCCACAGCTGATTTCCTTTTGAGACAATGACCGATGCACTCGGACCTTTGGAGGGCCACTCTTTAGCATCCACCATCATTCCCATAACGCGTACACCCGGAAGTTTGATATACTCTTCGAGCCCAGCTATATACGAATATATAATCCCGGATTTACCGTACTTGAAGTCTGTAATGGAGAGACCGTGATCATGGAAATCTTTCAGCAGGTTGCGAGCATCCTGATGCACCTTGTTCTCAAACTGCTTCACTACACGTTGTAATTTTTCGCGTGTGCTTTTAAAGAACTCTTTGTTTTCGGTAATGCGCAGCACCTGCTCTTCAATTACTTTGAATTCTTCCTTGAAGATCTCTTTGGAAAAATCAAGCAGTGCCGAGCGGATGTCCCAATCTTTACCTTCTACCAATCGCTCGAGTGAAAACTCCAGTACCCAGCCGCGCAGTTCATCATCATCCGAAAGGTTATCCATTACCTGGTCGATCACCTCTTCCAGTACCAAATCATTATCAACTTCGAGGCGAAAATTACCCAGCAGGTTTGTCTCGCGAGTAAAGGAACGGATCACGCGCTGAAAGAAAGCATCGATGGTGCTGATGGAAAACTGCGAGTAATTATGCAGAATGAGCGAGAGCACTTCGCGGCTGCGATCTTGAAATTGTGCCGATGTAAAAAGTTTTCCTTCTTTTTCAAAATCACCTTTTATTTCGGTTGCCAGGTCTTCACTCTTGCCATGCACAAAATCATCGAGGTAGCGGATGATGCGGTCTTTCATCTCCTGCGTACTCTTATTGGTAAACGTCATGGCCAGGATATACCGGTAGTACTCCGGGTAACGAAGCGCAAGTTTGAGATATTCCTTTGCCAGCGTACGCGTTTTACCCGAGCCGGCAGAAGATCGATAAATATGGAAGGTCTTTTCGGTCACGAGGCCGAAGTAAATCTAATCAAACCACTTACGCAATGAACATGACGCAGAATACCATTTTGAAATACAACCCGCATCAAAGTGACTCGTGCACAGGCAGTTCATTACACCGGTGTATCATTTTTAAAATGCGCCATAGTGCGGAATTACCATACGCGGAATTTTCGTGCATCAATATTGAAAAAGTAACCACCGAAATTGAAACTTAACTTTTAATTTACAGCCGTGTTTTCATTAAAAGACTGAACAAAAAACAGTATCTTGAATTAAATCTGCCTATGCTGCGCAAGCTTTATTTACTGGGCCCGAAGATCGCTTATTCCTTCCCGGTTCAGTTATTGTTCAACAACATCAAGCGTAACCATGTGTTAATGCTGTGCTGGGTAGTTCTTTTTGCCATGGTTACCGGCAGCTTTGGTAAATATCTCGGTATACCGTATCTCTTTCTCGACCCGGAATATCTCAACGCAGTAAATTTCAGAAGCTTTTTTATCATGGGACTTGTCACGGCAGGTTTCATTACGGCTTTCCACATTACGTGCTATATAACCGATGGACATCGCTTTACTTTTGTCGGAACGCTATCGCGACCTTTCTCACGATTTGCGCTCAACAACAGTATTATACCGGTGGCGTTCATGATCACCTATATTTATGAGATCGTAGAGTTTCAGATCCACAACGAATATAGCTCACCCGGAATTCTCGCGTGGAATCTTACCGGGCTGTTAACGGGCTATATAGTGATGACACTGATCTTTTTTATATACTTCTGGTTTACCAATAAAGACATTTTCAAATATGTAGTGTGCCGCATTGATGAAAAGATCAAACAGAACGTACAGGTAACGCGCGCCAGCGTTATGAAGAAACTGGATATAGCGCGCAAGAAACAGGTGCATGTTGAAAATTACCTGGATTACGATCTGAAGGTAAAGGAAGTGGAGCATCATACATTTTACGACAAGGCTACTATTCTGCAGGTGTTCGATCAAAACCATTTTAACCTGGTAGTGATTGAGCTGATGATCTTCATCATCATTATCGTACTCGGTATCTTTAAAGATTACCCGATGTTCCAGCTACCCGCGGCTTCGAGCTTTATTATATTCCTTACTGTTTTTGTGATGATGGCCGGAGCATTTTCATACTGGTTCGGCAACTGGTCTGCAACGGTAGCCATACTGCTTTTTCTCATCTTCAACTATTTGGTAGGCGAAGAGTTTTTTACCAAGAAATACGAAGCGTTCGGATTGGACTATCAGCGACATGCTGCCGAATACTCCATCCGGTCGTTGCAACAACTCAATGACAGCACGCATATTCAACTCGACCGCCAGGCTACATTTGTTATGCTGGAGAACTGGCGTAAAAAATTTCCGGCTGAACGTAAACCGAAAATGGTTTTCGTCTGCGCCAGTGGTGGAGGTAAACGTGCCGCGTTGTGGACACTCACGGCGATGCAGGCGTCTGATAGTTTAACGAATGGTAAATTATTGGAGAATACTATTCTTATTACCGGTGCTTCGGGCGGATTGATCGGTGCAAGTTATTACCGTGAGTTGAAGTTGCAGCAGAAGCTGGGACGGAACGTTCGGCCGAATGCCATGATGCACAGGCGCAAAATCGCTACCGACAACCTGAACCCGCTTATATTTAGTCTCATGGCCAACGACCTCTTCGTGGGCTTTACTAAATTTGAATACAGCGGTAACTTCTATTACCGCGATCGCGGCTATACCTTTGAAGAGCAGCTCAACCAGATCACCGAAGAGTTTCTGAATAAACCTATTGCAGCATACGATAGTGCCGAACGGAATGCTGTAATACCAATGATGATTCTGACGCCCACCATTGTAAACGATGGACGCAAGCTATATATAGCATCACGCCCGGTTTCGTTTATGAACTATGATATACTCAACTTTCCGCAACATGCGTTTCCCAAAATAAGTGGCATTGATTTCCAAACTTTGTTTGAAGATCACAATGGCGCGAACCTTCGTTTCCTCTCAGCATTGCGCATGAGTGCCACGTTTCCCTATATTACACCCAACACCACGTTGCCTACCGAGCCTGCTATAAAAATTATGGATGCCGGTATATCTGATAACTTTGGAGTATCGGATGCCGTGCGCTTTTTATATGCTTTTAAAGATTGGATAGGCGAGAATACGTCCGGAGTAATTTTCGTTTCCATTCGCGATTCTCCTAAACTCGACAACGTAAAGCAAAAAACCGGGCAGACCATTGTCGATGACTTTACGCAGCCGATCAGCAGTGTCTATAATAACTTTGAAAATTTTCAGGATATAAATAGCGATATGCTGATTGGACATGCCAGGTCGTGGTTCAAAGGTTCTATCGATCGTATCGATCTTCAATACGAAACGGAAAACTATGTACCGATCCTGCAAAAGATGGACAGCATCCGTCAGCATAATTCACGCGCATCCCTGAGCTGGCGCCTCACCACCCGCGAGAAATATAGCATCGAGTACACGATCAACTCCACCGAAAACCAGGCACAGTTGATGCGACTCGCTGCGTTGCTGGGAGATTCGTTGCTCGTGAGTCGTTAATCGTTATCCGTGAATCGTTAATGGTTTACTGGTAAACTATATGCTTCCGAGATGATTACTTGAGGGGTGTATGGAGTTCTACATTTGTAACGCGGCTATATAGTATACTCTTGGATTACCCTAAACAAGCTGGCAGCTAGGAGCTCGAAGCCAGCAGCTTTTCCTATATTGCAGGCGAATGACATCACACGAACAACTGCAAAAAACATTCGAGCTAATTAAACTCGAGCGGCAAGCTGACCTGGAGTATTATCGTCAGAAAGTTTTGCTGCGTTCTATTCATGAACGTACCAAGGAAGGAACAACCTGGTATCCTCTTCGTTTCAACCGCGACTATATTGGTACAGGTGAGCGTCTCATCATTGAAGTGGAGCGCACCAATAATCTTGATCAGCCACACGCTTTTCAGAGCGGTAAATCAGTAAGTGTATTTTCAAATGCATCGGGTAAACCGGAGAAGGAACATGTGAACGGTGTAGTGAATTATGTGCGCGATAATGTGATGTCTATTACCCTGAACAGCGATGATGTACCTGACTGGATTGAAGACGGTTTGGTTGGTGTTGATGTGATGTTCGATGAGATGAGCTATCGCGAAATGGAATTCGCACTGAAAGAAGTGATGAAGGCCGAAGATAATCGGGTAGCGATGTTGCGCGAGATCCTGTTGGGAAGCGAGAAGAGCTTACGGTTAAAGGCTGAAAGTGTAAAGCTTGCAGATGATGGTATACATGCTATACCGACTACATCTTTATTGAATGGCAGTCAGCAGGAAGCCCTTGCCAAAGTAATGGAGACTGCAGATATAGCATTTGTTCATGGTCCCCCGGGAACAGGCAAAACGACAACGCTGGTGCAGGCTATCATTGCAACGGTACGGCTGGAGAAACAAGTATTGGTATGTGCGCCCAGTAATGCTGCCGTTGATTTACTTGCAGATAAATTATCGGAGCAGGGCATGAATGTTTTGCGGATAGGACACCCGGCACGTGTAACGGAACAATCGCTTAGCAAAACATTGGATGCCCGTATAGCAGCACATAGCAATTACGGTGAGCTTCGCGAGATACGCAAACGCATGGAACAAGTGCGTAGTATGGCTTCGAAGTATAAACGCAATTTCGGATTTCATGAGCGCGAGCAACGCAAACTGCTGAAGCAGGAAGTAAAGCTGCTGAAGTCGGATGCCGACATGCTGGAGTTCTATATCATCAACGACCTGCTGCAAAACAGCGATGTGATCTGCGCTACACTAGTAGGTTCATCGCACCCTACATTACGAGGTAAAAGATTCAGGACAGCATTTATTGATGAAGCAGGACAAGCGCTGGAGCCTGCATGCTGGATTCCTATACTTCGATCAGAGCGGATAATTTTTGCAGGCGATCATTTACAGTTGCCGCCTACTATAAAATCAAACGAGGCAGCAAGAGCAGGATTGTCTCAAACACTTTTCGAAAAAGGAATCGAGAAACATCCTGGTCAGTCATCTATGCTGCAGGTTCAATACCGCATGCATGAAGACATCATGAAATTCTCTTCGCAGTATTTTTATAAGGATGAGCTTATTGCAGATGATTCGGTGAAACATGAGTTACTTCGTCCGAACCAGGCACCCGTAGAATTTATAGATACTGCCGGAGCAGGTCATGCCGAAGAACAGGACAAGGAAACGCTCAGCCGTTTCAATCATGAAGAAGCACAGGTATTAATACGCAGGGTAGAGAAGCTCGCAGAAGAAGTAGGTATAGAAGAATGGCTTGCGCAGAAAATTACACTGGGTATAATTACTCCGTATCGTGCGCAGGTAGACTATATATTGAAACTCACCGAGGCATCCGTTATACTCGAACCGTTGCACAGTCTTATATCGATCAACACAGTGGATGCATTTCAGGGACAGGAGCGCGATGTGATCGCAATCAGTTTTGTGCGCAGCAACGATAAAGGTGAAGTAGGTTTCCTCGGTGATATACGAAGAACCAACGTAGCCATGACGCGCGCACGCAGAAAACTCATGATGATTGGCGACAGTGCAACGCTAGGCTCACATCCATTTTACCTCGAACTGATTGAATACGTGCAACAAAAAGAATTTTACAAAAGCGTTTTTGAGATAGAGTAGATTTGTCTCCGGCAGAAGGCACAGATATACGCAGAATCCTTTTAAATATAGTATCTGTGTTAATCTGCGCGTTCTGCGGGAAAAAGGTATTCGCTATGACGTATGCAGACTATATATTAAAGTTCTACCAGTCGTTGTCCATCGATGTAAAGTTGCCCGAGGGAGTAGAGGTGATGAATCCGTACCAGGATGCTGTTGCGTTTGAACTGGCCCGACAATTCTATGAAAAATTTTACAACGACAGCAATGCGCGAACGCTCATCTTTGGCATCAATCCCGGCAGGTTTGGCGGAGGTATAACGGGTGTACCTTTCACTGATCCCGTAAAACTGGAGAAGCTCGGTATAGCGAACGATCTGAAAAAGAAAGTAGAACTCTCTGCAGATTTTATCTACGCGATGATCGATGCCTACGGTGGTGCTAAAAAATTCTATGGCGATTTCTATATCACAGCACTTAGTCCGTTGGGCTTTGTGAAAGACGGCAAGAACCTGAATTACTACGATATAAAAGTGCTGCAGCAAACCGTAGAACCTTTTATGCTGAAATGTATACGTGAGCAGTTGGAGTTTGGTGTCAATCGCCAGCGATGTTACTGCCTCGGTGAGGGAGATAATTTTAAATACCTGTCATCGATCAACAAGAAGTATAGTTTTTTTGAGACCGTTATACCGTTGGCACACCCGCGTTTCATCATGCAGTATAAACGCAAGAGCATCGATGTATATATTCAGGATTATATGCGGAAGTTCAGAAGCTGACGGTTCTGGTTAAAGACCGATTTCAACGCTTGAACAAACCTTGAAATTTGACCGCCTGCGGACAAATACGTTCACATTTGACCGAAGACGCGCGTAGTAATGCCGTAAATCACGCAGAAATGCAGGATTCCTTCCGTGGCATTGATCTTGGGAACTTCACGCAAAAAAGAGGACTCCTGTAATTAAACAAACCCAGGTTACATGCTATTCAATTATATAAAGATTGCCTTTCGCTCGTTGCTGAAATTCAAAGGATACGCGGCTATCAACTTGTTCGGACTCGCACTCGGACTTGCCGTGGGCGTGCTCATTATGTTGTATGTATTTGATGAAGTATCGTACGATACGTTTCATGCGAATAAAGATCGGATCTATCGTGTGGAGAGCCTCTTCTCTAAAGTTTCCTCGGGCGACAAGGACGCTATAGCCACCAACGGCTGGCCGGTAGGGGTGACGTTGAAAAAGGATTTTCCTGAAGTAGAGTCGGTGCTATATGCCAAGAACGGCTCTATGTTTCTGGTCAATCATAACGACAAACGCCTGAGGCAGAAGATACACTTCGTATCACCCGAGTTCCTGTCCATATTTACTTTTCCGCTGGTACAAGGAAATCCGGACAAAGCGCTGACGGAACCGTATACCGCTGTGATTACGGAGTCGATGGCCGCCAAACTTTTTCCGGGAGGTGATGCCATGAACAAGAGTATAATCCTTGCGGACACCTTGCAGTTTGTGGTTACCGGTGTGGCAAAAGATATACCTTCAAACTCTCATATACAGTTGGACATCGCCCTGTCGTTTGCAACGTACCCGCTGCTGGACAAAGATTTTTCATACGATGAAGGCTGGGGCAATATCAATGTCTCAAACTATATATTGCTAAAAGCCGGTACCGATATAAATACTTTCCGCGCAAAAGCTGAGAACGTATATACCGAGCATGCGGGTAACATGCTGAAAGAGTGGGGAACACAGAGCAAAGTTATATTCACACCGCTTTCCGATATATACCTCCGTACTACGAACGGCAACCCGATGGGCCCGACCGGAAGCATAGATCGTGTCTACCTCGTCTCTGCCATTGCAGCGTTTGTTATCTTGCTGGCCTGTATCAATTTTGTAAATCTTACCACGGCACGCTCGGTATACCGCGCGAAAGAAGTCGGGCTGCGTAAAGTAGTAGGCTCTACGCGCGGTATACTTATTCGCCAGTTTCTCAGCGAGTCGTTTGTACTTACCTGCATCGCGCTGCTCTTTGCTGTAACCATCGCCGGTGTGTTGTTACCGGTTTTCAATCAGCTGCTGGATAAATATTATGCATTGAATACATTGATAAGTCCTGCCATACTGGGCGGTATAGCATGTCTTGTTGTAGTCGTTACATTGCTGTCCGGTTATTATCCCGCGTGGGTTATGTCAGGCTTACGGCCCGCAGAAGTATTGAAGGGCAAAATGCAGTCGGGCGCACGCGGTGTGCAGCTTCGAAGAACACTCGTGGTGTTCCAGTTTGTTATTTCGCTGAGTCTGGTGTTAGGTACGCTTATCGTTATCAACCAGCTTCGCTTTATGCAACAGCAGCAACTGGGCTTTGCAAAAGATGAAATCTTTGTAGTGAATGCTGCCCGTGCTAAATCTGTACATGCAGATGCATATGAGACCTTTCGGAATGAAATACGATCGCTTGCCTTTGTAGAAGATGTAACGTTTACCAATTCGCTGCCGGGTAACCCGGGGTGGTTAGGACAGGTAGCTTTCCCGGAAGGTAAATCCGGTGATGATGCAATCAGCGTAGAGTATATGGCAGTCGATGATCACTATATGCAAACACTCGGTCTTGAACTGATAGCAGGCGAACGTTTCAGTAAAGATCATGCAGCATCGTTAAAAGACGGACTGGTATTGAATGAGACAGCGGTCTCAAATTTCGGCTGGGCATCGCCGGAAGAAGCGATCGGCAAGAAGATTACTTCACCATCGGGACATCCGGAAGGAGAAGTGATCGGTGTTGTGAAAGATTACCACCAGTTCGGTTTGCAGCAAACTATAGGATCTATGGTAATGGACTTCAATCCGAATGCAAGCTATATGTACGCCATCCGCTATAAAGCTGCCGATACACAGCAACTGATCGAAAGCCTGGGCACGCTTTGGAAGAAACATTTTCCGGGTTATGATTTCAATTACTTTTTCCTCGACCAGGATTTTGAACGGCAATATCAAACCGAGCAGAAGCTGGTAAATGTATTCGGCTTATTCTCCATCGTAACAATAGCCATTGCCATGATCGGTTTACTGGGACTCGTTTCGTTCATGGTGTTGTCCAAAACCAAAGAGATTGGTGTCCGCAAAGTGCTGGGCGCAGATATACTCCAGATCACCACACTGCTCTCGAAAGAATTTATAGTATTGGTGGTTATCGCAAATGTAATCGCTATACCACTGGCATGGATTACAGCCGGCCGCTGGCTGGAAAGCTATGCGACCCGCATCAGTGTAAATCCGCTGGTTTTTGTTATTGCTTTTATTGTTTTACTGTTAATCACGCTGATCACCATAAGCTTCCAGACAGTTAAGGCTGCATCGGCCAACCCGGTTGATTCCTTACGAAGCGAATAAATATATACTGAACGTTTTTATACTTGTGATATGATCCTCAACTACGTTAAACTTTCATTCCGGAATTTACTGCGCGACAGCGTCTATGCAGCCATTAATATAGGCGGTCTTGCACTGGGCATTGCCGCCAGCATTATGCTGGTGTTATGGGTGCAGGAAGAATTGAGCTACGACACCTTTCACAGCAAAGCCGACCACATTTATAAGATAAATGCAAAGTTTAATAACAACGGTACAGAGACAGTTTGGAATATAACTCCGGGACCTATTGCAACGTTCGGTAAACAAAACATCCCGGCTATCGAAGAAGCAGTACGCATCTCCGATTATTTTGGTACAGCGCTATTCACCCATGGCGATAAGAAAATTACCGAAGACCGGTTAAAGGCTTATGTCGATAACAATTTCTTTAACGTATTTGATGTAGACTTTATAAAAGGTAATCCTGATAAACCTTTCCCTGATATTAATTCCATTATTATCTCGGCTTCGGTTGCAACCAAAATCTTCAACACAACGGATGCGGTAGGTAAAGTTCTCAAGCTTAACGAAGAGAAAGATTATACCGTTGCCGGTGTATTTGAAGATTTTCCACAAAACTCAACGTTGCAGTATGTTGTATTTTTTCCGTTCGAGATATTGATCAGGAATTATAGTCCCAATGTTTACTGGAAGAGTCTTGAGTCCGACTGGGGCAACTATAACTACCATACCTTTTTGCTGTTGAACGAGCGCGCTTCTGCAGACTCGGTTGCCAATCAGCTTACCGCTATTCATCATGCCAACCAGAAAGAAGCCGAGTCGCTTTCCTATATAGCGCAGCCCTTGTCAAAGCTTCATCTATATGGTGCCGATCTGCGTGAAGAAGGTATACAAACCGTTCGTATTTTCTTCATTATAGCAATGGCTATATTACTCATTGCATGCATTAACTATATTAACCTGGCTACAGCCCGCGCCACCAAGCGCGCCAAAGAAGTGGGCGTGCGTAAAACGGTAGGGGCAGACCGGAAGAAACTCATTATACAGTTTCTGAGTGAATCTGCTATTATATCGATACTTTCGTTATTACTCTCGATGGTATTTATTCAACTGGCTATACCATTCTACAATGTATTGGCAGGTAAAACACTTTCGTTCGACCTGACAAATGTTACGGTGCTATATTTAGTGTCGGGTGCTTTGCTCACCACGTGGCTTGTGTCAGGTATATATCCGGCCCTGGTGCTTTCAGCATTCAAGCCGATGGAAGTTATCCGCGGTAAGCTCACCATCAGCGGTGGTAACTCTACATTCCGCAAGATCCTCGTAGTTACACAATTTTCGCTGTCGATCATGATCATCATTGGTACGCTGGTAGTAGGCGAGCAGCTTGCCTTTATCCGCGACCGGAAGCTGGGCTTTAACAAAGAGAATATATTTACGTTTGGACTGCGCGGCAAGATGTATGATAACAAGAATACGATTCGCAATGAACTGCTGCGTAACCCGGCCATTGAAGAAGTAACGTTCTCCAACCAAAGCGTATTGGACATCGAGAATACAACCAGTGATACCAACTGGGATGGTAAGGAGGAAGGAACCGAGTTTATGGTGCACGGTATGGCTATCGATGAAAACTTTATGAAGACTATGAAGATGGACATCATCGAAGGCGAAGGTTTCCGCGATGCCGTAAGCGATACGGCCACCTATATATTGAATGAGACAGCGGTAAAGGAAGCGGGTATTGAAGATCCGATCGGTAAATCATTTACCCTATGGCAAACCAAGGGAATCATTAAAGGTGTTGTAAAAGATTTTCATCACCGGTCCATTCATAAGAAAATAGAGCCTACTGTATTTCTATACAGACCCAACTGGTTCTGGCTGGTATATGTTAAAACCAACGGTGCACAAAACCAGGAAGCTGTTGCTGCCGCACAAACTATATGGAAACAGTATAACCCGGCATATCCGTTTGAATACAAATTTCTGGACGATGCCTACGATAAAATGTATAACAACGAGCAACGTCTGAGTAAACTATTCACGGCCTTCTCTGCAATAGCCATCTGTATCTCGTGCCTCGGGCTGTTCGGACTGGCAACATTTACAGCAGCACAGCGTGTAAAAGAAATTGGTATACGCAAGGTTATGGGGGCATCCATCAACCAGATTATTATACTATTGTCCAAAGACTTTTTATGGCTGGTGGTAATTGCGTTTGTTATAGCAGCACCGGTTTCATGGTATATTATGGAGCAATGGCTGGCAGATTTTGCTTACCGCGCACCTATAGCATGGTCTGTGTTTGTGATCACCGGCAGCATTGTATTGTCGCTCGCATTTCTCACCATGAGCTTTCAAACCATCAAGGCAGCGTTGGGCAACCCGGTAAACTCGTTGCGCAGCGAGTAATGTGATCGAGATATATACTTCTACTATATATAGCAAAGGGCAGCGATGATGTTGCCCTTTGTTTGTTTAGATGCGAAACGAAAATCCAAGGTATACTTTAGTAGGCGCCTCATCCGTCAAGCCTATATTGGTAGCAACATCTACTTTTACATTCGGGGATACATTGTAAATCAATCCGCCATTGGCTGTAAACCAGTTTCCGCCGGAATAAAATGTACCCAGTCCCTCCACATAAAAATCAAGATTTCCAACCAGCGGCCCGCCCAGCACAATCGTCTGGAAGTAACTAAGCTCGCGGGTGCCTTCATCATCGGGTACAAAATCAAATTGAGCCTGGGCGCCCAGTCCCAGCCTGTCGGAAAGATCATACGAGAACGGAAAACCGACACCATATATAACGTCTGAATCAAATGGATTGCCGGAGAGAAAAGTAACATACGGTATAACACCGAGTGCTGTGCGTGTATCCCCATCGTTGCCCCAGAAGTTATGCTTCAGGCGAATGGTAGTTGCACCGAAACCCTTGTCATACGTTTCCGCATGTATATCCTGGTAAATATTATACGCTTCAATACCAAAGTGAATGTCCCACGAAGGCGCGAGTCCAAGTTTATACAAACCATTGACAACGTTAATGGTGCGTTCACTTTCTCCCTGTGATCCTTTGCTCCACTTCACAACATCACCTTCAAATTGAAAGTGTCCCGGGTCTACAGTGATTGGCGACTCCGTTACATCCGGACGGTCGATGCTGAACTCGCGCATTTCACTGCGCGGAGTCGGATTAAAAAGCGAATATCGTTTTACTTCCTGGGCTTGAACCGATAACACAGTTCCGAACAGCGCGGTTAAAAGTATATATGAACGCATGGTTCTTAGGAGGTTAATGAATACAAACATATAAATTTTAGACTGATCTAAAATTATTATTTTATTGTCCTAAATAGCATGGCAACATCAATCAGTGAACTTAAACTTTGGTAAAACTTGCTAATTCGATTGAAACCATACACCGTCTTTTCTTTTTGTCGGTCATATTGCTAACTTTTCCACCCCAAGCTACCGCTTCAACTGTAAGTTACATGAAAAACCGTGCTCTTAAATACACGATTGCTTTTGGTGTGATAGGACTGCTCATTGCTGTTCTTATTGCGTATGTGGAACGAAGAACCGTTTCAACCTATCAGCGAAACCTGCCTTATATTTCTTTAGGCGACAATGTTAAAAACCGGGTGACCCAGGCGCATTTGTGGTTCGAGGAACTCATGGCCGGTGATGCTTCGCTGAATTTTGAACGCGATGTACTTTCACTCTTCAATTCATCCAAAGATATTCTGCAGTCTGCGTATGATGGAAAAGAAAATGAACTTGGAAAATTCGCCAAGAGCGATGACGAAGAGACACAGGTGATCATCAAGGAATCACTGGTAAGTCTCGATAAACTTTTAAGTACCGCCAAAGAACGCTGGAAGTTTAAACAGCAGGCCAGCACAACGGTATCGACACCCGCAGTGTTGGATAGTACCGGTGCTGTCATTCAACCTGCCGTAACGGCCAGCACCGGTGAAGAAGCTGGTGGTGTTCTTGACCAGGAATTCGATACCAACTATGCTAACTTTCAGAGCAAGATGGATCGGCTCATCGACCACGTGAATGTGAACGTGAAGTCGGATGCATCTTTCATTGATACACTTTCGTGGATATCCATCATAACACTTCTTTTGGCGTTTGCATTTCTCTGTGTGATGCTATACCGCCTGCAAGCCAGCGGAGATAAATTCGTGCAGGAAAACAGGCAACGTCTGGATGCCCAGAGTAAAGATGTAAGCGCCCTCACGGGTTTTGTTGAATCGATCTCGGCCGGTAATTATAATGTAGAACTTGATGCACTTGCTGATGAAGACCTCGGCAATACGTTGCTGACCATGCGTAACAAACTTCGCAACAATGCAGAAGATGATCGTAAGCGTAACTGGTCTACAACAGGTTTGGCGCAGATCGGAGAGATCCTGCGAACCTCTACCAGCAGCACGGAAGAATTATTCGATAACATTATACGCTTCGTGGTAAAATATACCAAGAGCAACCAGGGCGGCCTGTTTATATTGAATGAAGACGAGAACGACAAGTCACTCGACCTTGTAGCGTGTTACGCCTTTGAACGGAAGAAATTTCTGAAGAAGAAAGTTACCGCCGGTGAAGGACTGGTAGGTCAGTGCTATATGGAAGGCGAACGTATTTACCTGTTGGAAGTGCCGCAGGAGTATATCTCCATTACATCCGGTTTGGGAGGTTCCAATCCAAACGCTTTGCTGCTTGTGCCGTTGAAAGTTAACGAGCAGATATACGGTGTGATCGAGCTCGCTACCTTCGGTAAATACCAGGAATATGAAATCGAACTCGTAGAGAAACTGGCGGAAAGTATAGCCTCCACTATATCTACGGTACGTGCCAATGAAAGTACACGCATACTCCTGGAGCGTACGCAACAGCAGGCTGAAGAAATGCGCGCACAGGAAGAAGAGATGCGCCAGAACATGGAAGAGCTGGAAGCTACGCAGGAAGAGATGCGCAGAAAAGAGAAGCACATCCAGGCGATGCTCGATGGCGAGAAGCAACGTAACGAGATCAGCCAGCGCAATCGTAAAGTATTAATGGAGCTTACCAAGAACCGCGATGTACAATCCGGTAACTGGAACGCTGCCCTTGAAAAGATAACATCAACCATCTGTAATCAACTGCACGTATCACGTTGTAGCGTGTGGTCACTTAACGATCTGCGCAACAGGCTTAAGAACGAAAAGTTATTCTCACAACGCGATCGTTCCTTTACATCCGGAAGTGAATTACTGGCGAAAGATTACCCGGGCTACTTCGAAGCATTGACCCGCGAAGATGTAATTGTTGCCAACGATGCATTGACCAACGCAGCAACGCGCGAGTTTGCTGCTACGTATTTCAACAGCCTTGATATACAATCATTACTCGATGTGCCTTTCTTTAATGAAGGACGCATTGCCGGGGTGATTTGCTGCGAGCATCAATACGAACAGAAACAATGGACGGAAGAAGATATAGAGTTCCTGAAATCATGTGCAGATCTGGTTACGGTAGCATTCAATACCATGAAGATCAACACCATGATCGATAGTCTGAACGGAGCACAGGAAACGCTTCAAACCATTATCGATAATATACCCCGTGCCGTATTCTGGAAAGATAAAGAACTTCGCTTCCAGGGATGCAACCGTATCTTTGCACAGGTGGCTGGTAAGAAATCACACAAAGAACTTATTGGATTCACAGACTTCGACATGCCGTGGAAGGACCATGCCGAGGCTTACCGCGCAGACGACCTGACGGTGATGAACAGCCGCAAGTCACGCATCGATATGGAAGAAAAGAATACCAACAGCAATGGAGAGGTATCGTGGGTTCTCACCAGCAAAGTGCCGATCATGAATCAACATGGTGAAGTAACGGCTGTGCTGGGTATGTTCGAGGATATTACAGATCGTAAACGCAGGGAAGAAGACATCCAGGTTAAGTTAAAGGAACTGGAACAGCTCAAAAAGACGCTCGAAAGCAGGACAAATTGATCTTTTTTTAGAGAAGTATTACATCTGTCGTGTGGGGAGTATTCAGGTAAAACAATTTTTAGCCTGACTTTTACTATTTTTACTGATTATTACTCAACTACCCGTAATATGAATTATCGCTTTTTCATTTCTATGGCTGCGTGCATGACGCTTAGCGTCTCCCTTTTTGCGCAGGGCGAACGTAAAGATAAAACGGCCGTTACATACGAAGAGATATATGACGAGCCGTATTCCATCAACAAATTATTTGTTGGGATTATGCCGTTGTATGGTGAGTTGTTTGCTACCAACGTAAACGCTGGCTTTGGTGCAGAGGCTGCATATTACTACAAAGACAAGCTCGATTTCAAAGTACACTTCCGTAAAACGTATAGCCAGCAGTTCTTTGACTTTGCCCGCGACCTGTCGGTAAAGCAAAGCAGTGTTGATAACCGTGCGGAGGTATATAATTACTATGAGTTTGGTGCTACCTATCACGTAAAGGATTTTGAAGAGAGCTCCAAAACCAAAATGTTCCTCTACAAGAAAAGTTATCGCGGTGACAAGTGGGCGGCTCGCGTTCCGCTGAGTGCCGATGTACCGTGTAAAGTAAGAAAGATATACGGTGTTCGTCTCGGAGGTATAATCTGGGATAGCTCAACTGACCTTGCTCGCGCGTTGGATGCACAAGGTCTCAACAACAATGCATTGGTAACAGCAGAAGGTAAACCACTGCCACTGGAAGAATATAACACCAATGGTAAACTTCAGAAAGTACACGCTTTTACAAATATAGCTTCCAAAGGTTTATACCTCGGTGGTTCCATGACGTGGATCAAGAACGTAGCCGTAAACTTCGATAAGTTTGAAGAAGGTGTGGATGACCTGATGTTTACTGCATACGCAGATATACTCTTTGCTCCATCCATGACGCTGGATGATGTTATGTATACTGAGAAAGATGCATTCGGTGCGGCAGTAGCTGGTACAACTGCAACGTATTCAGTAGATGCATTGAAGATGAAAAAAATCGGCTTCCGCCTCGGTGTAGATGGTCGCTTTAACCGCCAGTTCGGTTGGTCGTACGGAGCCGAAGTTGGTTACCGTCCGGCACTCGAGAAGAGAACGTTTTACGCTTTGCTGAAGATCTGCTTCCCGGTATTCGGTACCAACCTTGACTATAAAGTTGAGTCGTTCGGTAAGTAAAGTATAGCAGATAAAAAATAATGGAAAGGGATAGCAGAATCTGTTATCCCTTTTTCTTTTGATTCGGTCGAACAGTTGCTTTACTTCGCTTCATGGCAGATATTTTAATCAGGAATATAAAAGCACTGGTACAGGTACGTGAGCGCCCTATAGCACGCGTAGCAGGTAATGCCATGGCTGTGTTGCCCGTTGTTGAAAATGCATATTTATATCTGAAAGATGGCGTCATCGATGCATTCGGAAAAATGGAAGCGTTGCCATCGCTGCAGGCAGACCAGGTGATTGACGCTTCCGGAAGATTGGTGTTTCCTTCATTCGTTGATTCGCATACCCATCTTGTTTTTGCTGCGAGTCGTGAAGAAGAATTTGTGATGAAGATCAAGGGCGCTACCTATGCCGAAATTGCAGCGAAAGGAGGCGGTATATTAAACTCGGCACGCAAGCTTCAGCAGACTTCAGAAGATGAATTGTTTGAACGCAGTGTCGCGCGGGCCCACGAAATTATCCGGACGGGTACCGGTACCGTTGAAATCAAGAGCGGCTACGGTCTCACTACACGCGATGAGCTGAAAATGTTGCGCGTAGCAAAGCGTATCGGTAAAGAAACTCCGTTAACGGTCAAGACAACTTTTCTTGGGGCACACGCAGTGCCGGCAGATAAATCGAAAGAGGTATATATACAGCAGATTATACAGGAGATGATTCCCGCAGTAGCGGAAGAAAAGCTTGCCGACTTCATCGATGTATTCTGTGAACAAGGATTCTTTACCGTAGAAGATACCGAGCGCATTGTGGAAGAAGGAAAGCGTTATGGAATGCGGCCGCGTATTCATGCCAATCAGCTCCATCGTTCCGGTGGTGTGCAGGTTGGAGTAAAAACAAGTGCACTCAGTGTAGATCACCTCGAAAATATAGGCGATGAAGAAATTGAAGTACTGAAGACCAGCAACGTAATGCCTACTGCTTTGCCCGGTGCAGCTTTCTTTTTAGGATTACCGTTTCCTCCGGCACGACAACTTATCGATGCAGGGCTCCCGCTCGCTATTGCATCCGACTATAATCCGGGCTCAGCACCGAGTGGCAATATGCCGCTGATGGTTGCTTTCGCGTGTATAAAAATGAAAATGACTCCGGAAGAAGCTCTCAATGCAGTGACCATTAATACCGCAGCTGCTTTGGGTGTCGAGGAAACTCACG